>JAYSXW010000216.1:0-13934 GCA_043716935.1 Pseudonocardia sp. | reverse complement strand
TCGATCTCCGCTGCTGGCCCGAGCAGCCGAACCGACCCCGCCGCCGTACATCCGCCGGCCCAACACTGCGTCGACCCCGATCAGCTCAGCTGCCCGATTGTGGGCGATCACGTAATTCCCCTGGGCTGCGATCAAGTAATTCCCCAGGTCTGATCCGTTGTGGACAGTCTAGCTGGTGGTCGTGGTGGCCGTGGGGACGGCGCGCCCGGGTCGTTTGCGGGGTCGGTAGCTGACCCCGCTCATCAGCAGTTGATGGCTGTTGTTGATCAGCCGGTCGAGCAGGGACTCGGCGACGACGGGGTTGGGGAACAGTGGATACCAGTCCACCGGCGAGCGGTTGCTGGTGAGGATCAGCGAGCGCCCGGATCGTTCGTTGATCAGTTCGTAGAGGTCATCGGCCTGGGCGGGGGTGAGCTCGCGCATGGCGAAGTCGTCCAGGACCAGGACGGCGGGTCGGGCGAGCTCGCGCAGCCGGCGGGTCCAGGTGCCGTCGGCGTGGCCACCGGCGAGCTCGGCTAGCGCACGGCTGGTCTTGAGGAACCGGGCCTCCGCGCCGGCCCGGATCGCGAGGTGAGCCAGGGCTTGCGCAACATGGGTTTTCCCGACCCCGACCGGGCCATAGAGGATCACCGACTCGCCGGCCTGGAGCCAGCGCAGCGCGGCCAGGTCACGGATCTGCGCGGCGGGGAGTTTTGGGTTGGCGGTGAAGTCGAACCCTTCCAGGGTGAGGGTCTCCTCGAACCGGGCGCGCCGCGTGCGCCGCGCGATCGAGGTGGTCTCCCGCCGGGAGATCTCGTCGTGGCAGAGGACCTGCAAGAACTCCAGGTGGCCGAGTTCCCCGGCGCGGGCCTGGGCGAGGCGGGCGTCGAGGGTCTGCAGCATCCCGCCCAGCTTCAGCGCGCGCAACGACGCGGTGAGCGCGTTGTTGTCGATGATCGGCGTGCCGGTCGGAGTGCTCACCGGGTGCGCCGCTCGGGCACCGACAGCCCGGCCGGGCTGGTCGGGTCGGTGGGGTCGGGGGCGAGCCGGGTGAACAGCTCGGCCTTGCGGGTCAGGAACGCCGCTCGCGCGCCTGGATCTCGGTCGCGCCCGCTGACCCGCAGGTCGGTGAGGTGGCGGAGGAACTCGGCGATCTCGGCGATCGTCACGGGCGCGGCGGGGATGTCGGTGGGGACGAGCGCTGCGGGGTCGCTGGTGGCCTGGTCCGCCGCGGCCGGGCCGGTCGGGTCGAGGTTCATGATGCGTCCTCGTCGCAGGTCAGCGCTGTAGCAGCGACGGTAGCCGCGCTCGAGGTGGAGATCGTGGTGGCCATGTCCCCGACGTCCGGGCCGGCTGCGGTGGGCAGCGGGATGACGGGCAACGGGATGACGTCAGCGAACAGTTGCGCAGGTCCGTGCAGATGCGCCGCCGCCCCGGCGTCCCCGCCCGACCGCGGCGCAGGAGCGGTCTCGGTGCCGGCGGCGAGGATGCCCTTGATCGTGCGGTAGGACGGATCCCCGGCTGCGGTGGCCTTCGCGCAGGCGGCCTCGAGCCGGGCCGGGTCGTGCTTGTCGGCCAGCCCGAGCACGCCTTGGGCGGCGCGCAGCCGGAACAGGGCGTTCTCGGCGAGCAGCTCGTCGATCACCGCGACGCAGGCCGGGCCGATGCCGAGGGCTTGGCGGCGACACCAGGTCGGGGTGCGCATGTGGAACGCGATCTTCTCCGGCGGGTAGTCACCCAGGTCGGTCTGCTTGCCGCGGTCCTTGCGGGGGTGGGTCTTGACCAGCTGCCCGTGATGGAACAGCTGCACCATCGACTCCGTCATGCGGACATCGAGCCGGTCCCCGATATGCCGCCACGGCACCGAGTAGAGCGTCCCCGCGACGGTGGCGTGGATGTCCGGACCGACCCGCGCGGACGACCAGGTGGCCAGCACGAACGGCGCCGCCGGCACCGGCTGCAGGGCCTGGCGCTCGACGGCGGCGAACACCGCGGCCGGGGCCGCCCCGTCCAGCGGGCGACACGCCCGCGCCCCGGCCACCTCGACGCTCCAGACCAGCGCGGCGGCGCGTATCTCGGTCAGCGAGGCGAAGTCCCGGCCCCGCCAGAACGAGTCCCGAACATACGGCATCGGGCGCTCCACCTGCGGTTTGTCCTTCGGCTTGAACGCCCGCGCCGGGTCGATGAGGGTGCCGTAGTGCGCGGCCAGCTCCGCATACGAACGGTTGATCTTCGGGTCGTAGAGGTCGGGCTTGTCGACCCCGGTCTTCAAGTTGTCGGGCACCAACCGGGCGGGCACGCCGCCGAAGAACGCGAACGCCTCCACGTGCGCCGCGGTCCACTCCCGCTGACCCATGCTCAGGGTGGGGCGCACGAACATGTACCGCGAGCACGCCAGCACCATCACGAACGCCCACACCGTCCGCCGCCGCCCGGTCGCCGGGTCGAGCCACATCCCGAGCCGGCCGTAGTCGATCTGCGCCTGCGACCCCGCCGGGGCCGTGTCGCGCAACACCGTGACCTGGGCGCGCCGGGCTTCCTCGGGCAGATTCCCCCGGACCCAGCGGCGCACGCTCGCCACCGACGCCTCCAAGCCGTGCTCGTCGGCGAGGCGCTGATGGATCGTCGCCACCGTCACCCCGGCCGTGAGCTGCTCGGCGATGTAGTCGCGGTGGCACTCGATCTCGGGCCAACTCGACTGCCGCAGCCGGGTGTCGACCAGCCCCGGGAACCACCCAGTCGCCAGCGTGCGCCAGTCCGCCTCGGCCATCGGCGGCCCGCCCGGCTCGATCCCCGCCGCCCGGGCCGGACCGGTGTACTTGCGCAACGTCTTGCGATCCACGCCCAAGCTGGTCGCGAGCTCGTTCTGCGACCGGCCCGCGTACCAGTGGGTCAAGATCTCCACGATATCGATCATGTCGAAGGTCCTCCTCGCCAACGCCTCGCTCCTCGCCTCGCTGCTGGGCAACGAGGCCGGAGCCTGTGGTCTTGCGAGGACCAGACCCGGGACCGACACGCACGCGCTCCCCATGGGGAATTACGTGATCGCCGGGTGAGGAATTACGTGATCGCCAACCCCTCCAACCTGGGGAATTTCATGATCGCCGACAGCGTCGACCTGACCCCCGCCCGACACCCCGACAACCAGGAAGGACAACGACCGGGACGTGGAACCCGGCGGCCCGACACGACCGTCGGCCAGACACCAACCCCACGAACAGGAATTCATGATCAAAAGCTGGGTCGGCGATCAACGACCGGACACCGCCAACCCCGTGAAAGATCTAGGCCGGCTCGAGATCGCGGCCGTAGAAGTAGGTCGAAACGTTCGCCAGGGCGACGAACAGCAGGACCGCACCGCGAGCGAGGTCGGGCGCGAGTGAGCGTTCGCTCCCTCGGACGGCTCCTCGGGCGGCCGAACCAGCGGTCGCTGGACTCCCGCCGGGTGGCGTCGCTGGCGAACTCGGCAGCATGATCGTCACTCCTGGTCACAGGGGCGAGGAAAACACTCGATCGGCGCGGATCATCGAACATCGGATCAGGGACCGGCGAGCCGGGTCGACACCGATGACGATCGGGCAACCGGATCCGCGCGTGGACCTCGGCATCGGATGCGGGAACTGTGGAACCTCACCTGCTGACCAGCCCGTCCACTAGGTTGGCAAGGGCTCAGTCCCATGTGTGTTGGTCCATGATCGACCGTGTCGGAATGACATACCTGGAATGAGGCGCTGGCCGACACCATGAGATGACCACAACCCAAGACGGCCAGCGCTGTGGACTGTCGTGATTCCGCCTTGCGTCGTGCTCGGTCAGTCGTGGGAGCCTCTTGATTGGATTTTCATGTCATCGGTAGATGAGTCGTCACGGTTGCTGAATCCTTATGCGAGTGGGGAGGGCGGGGGCCCGAGTTCTGGTCGGTCGGCGAGGACCGCGAGTCGGGCTCTTGCGGTTGGCGCTCTGGGTGTCGGTGCTCTTGCGGTTCTTACGGGCGCTGCTAGTGCGGACGGGGATGACGATTTTGGTGGTGCTGATCCGGGTGGTTCCTTGGAAATCCAAGACTTGCCATCTCAGCCAGCGGAGCTCACCAACATTCTGAACCCGGGCACGCCGAACGAGCGGGTCATCAACGACTTCGACATCCCGGACCCGGAGCCAGCGCCTGTGTCTGGGCCGGTGGCCGTACCCACGCCCGAGCCGGTGCCCACGCCCGAGCCCACGCTGGCGTCTGGGCCGGTGCCCACGCCCGAGCCCACGCCGGCGTCTGGGCCGGTGCCCACGCCCGAGCCCACGCCGGCGTCTGGGCCGGTGGCCGTACCCACGCCCGAGCCGGTGCCCACGCCCGAGCCCACGCTGGCGTCTGGGCCGGTGGCCGTGCCCACGCCCGAGCCCACGCTGGCGTCTGGGCCGGTGGCCGTGCCCACGCCCGAGCCCACGCTGGAGTCTGGGCCGGTGGCCGTGCCCACGCCCGAGCCCACGCTGGAGTCTGGGCCGGTGGCCGAGTCACCGGACGGACCCGTCACCAGCCAGACCCCCGACACCGACGGCACGGCCGCCTACAGCACAGCCACCGCCGCGGACCAGACGAGCGGGCGTCCGACCCCGACCGACGGCGCCGCACCCGGCTCCTCGTCCGAACCCACGAACCCACCCACCGTCACCCTGGCTGCACCGGACACCACCGCGCAAGAGGTCGACAAAGCAGGCACACCGGACGTCGGCACGACGGACGTCGGCGACCAGTGGTGGAACCAGATCACCCCGCCGACCCCGGATGTCCCCCCGGGCAACCTTCCGACCGGACCCGACGGGTCGACCTACCGGCAGGGCGATGACCAGATCGGACCACTCGACCCGCTCGGCCAGGGGACGGCATCGACCACGACCGGCGCCACCCCGGACGGCTCGGCCAGCCTCGTGCCGGACACGGGCGACGGCTTTCCCACCGGCACCGGTGGCCCCGTGGTGGTCGGACCGGCCGGACGGCCGGTCACCACCCCGAACCCACCGCAGTGGTTCGACGAGCGGGCGGCGGCCCTCACGACGGGCTCACCGACGGCAGGCACGGACAGCGGGACACCTCCGTCCACCCCGATCCTCCCCGTCCCCGACGGCGCCCCCCTCACCTCAACCCTGCGGCCTGAGGCGGTGGTCCGGAACGGCATTCCGGGGGACATCTCGGGCATGGTCCCCCGGCCGGACCAGAGCACGCCGACGACCAGTGGTGGGTACCCCGTACGGACCCCCGGCCCCCCGCCCCACGCCGACGACCCCGCCACACCCGGCGCCGGCATCGCGACACCGGAGCCCGGCCCCCCGGGCACGCCGGTCACCGTCCGGAGCAGCGGAGGAGACGATCCCTGGCCGGTGTTCCACGCCCTCGCGGAACCCGCCCTGGTCGTGCGGCCGTCCAGCCCGTTCGACCGCCTCGCGCGGGATCCGGTCCGGGGCCCGCTGGTCGACCACCTGGCGGGCGCCGGCGCGGCGGACCTGCACGCCCTGTGGGACGCCCAGTACCGGATCACCGGTGACCGGGACTGGTACGACGCGGTCGCCACGACCGCCGGTCTGTTGCGGCAGATCCCCCTCAACACGCCCCCCATGAGCCCGCAGCGGGTCGATGAGCTGTACCCGGCACGGCCGTCCGCACCCGGGATGAGCCTCGTCGCACCCCCGTCGCCACCTCCCGCCGAAGCCGTGGGGGGCCTCTACGGCATCCCTCCCGAGGAGGCCCGGCGGATGCTCGTGGACGGCGGACCGTCGGGGCTCACCACACCCGAGGTGGCCTGCTGGCTGGTGCACGACTGTGACGGCGTGGCCAGGGTGCTACCCGTCCTCGAGATCGGGACCGAGACCAGCATCAACAACGCGGGGAGCCCCCTCACCTCGCTGCGGCTGAAGGGGATCGAGAAGGCCGCCCTCATTCACAGCCACCCGTACCCCGGCTACAACACGACCGGGCTGTCCACGGGGGACAACCAGGCGGGCATGGGGCTTCAGGAGTACCTGGCGTTCCTGGGGGCTCCCGTGCCGCTCTGGGTCAGCTCGGTCGATCTCATGACGGGCACGGTCACCAACGGCGAGGTGGACCCGACCGGAGGGTGGGGGCAGCTGCACGTATACCAGAGCGCCGGCCCGATCAACGACGAGGTGGTCATCGACCCGTACCGGATCGACGCCGCAAGCTCGTTCTTCGCCAAACCGCTCGGGGTGGACATCGTGTCCCACGGCACCAGCCAGGCCATGGACCGCATGGTGCGGGCACAGCTCCGGCCGACGTCGGAGGAGCTCCAGCAGCGGCTGGACGAAGCCCGGGAGCTCGCTCTGTTCGACACACGCCTGACGGGAGTCGCGGACCCGCGCCAGCGGACACCGGAGGAGTTCCTGAAGCAGCTGCTCGAAGCCACCGCAGAGGCCAACAGCCGCCGGGAGGCGGAAGGCGGGGACTCTCCTCGGCCGGACACTGACGTCAGCACCGATCCGGGCAACCCCGTGCATCCGGCGGATGATCCCGCGACGTCCACGACCCCGTCCGGCGATCGGGGCAGGGGCGTCGTCTTCGCCCCCGACAGGCCCCGGTGGGACCCCGACCTCGGCCCCAACAGCGCGAACCAGGGCCCCCGACCTCCCACACCACCGGTACGCGACCACCCCACCCCACCCGACCCCTACGACCCCGGCCAACTGGGCGGCTTCGGCACCGGACCCCAACCCGAGAACCAGACCCACACCGGCTCACCGCGACCCGACACCCGCGGCCTCGAGAACCACACCACCCGGTTCCCGCTCGGCCCCGAGGACACCGACGACCTCGACACCACACCCACCCCCGAACCCACCCAGAACCCACAGACCGCACCCCGGACGACCCCACCCACGCCCCGACGGGAGATCACCCCCCCGATACCGTCCAACACCACCGGACGAGTCTCACCCGCCCTGGCCACATCCACCGACCCCACTGCCAACCCACCCGCCCGCACCGACCCGCCCACCCAACGACCCGGCTCGCGCTACCCCCTGTGCGGATCCGGCACCACCACCGGATGCATCGACCCCGCAACACTGCACGACACCGACCACGACGGAGTCTTCGACAACTTCGGCACCCTGATCCGGGGAAGCATCGTCGGACCCGGCCTCGTCGGGACGGGAATCGTCGGACCCGGCCTCGTCGGGACGGGAATCGTCGGAGAAGGCCGCGTCGGACCCGGACCGGCACCCGACCCGCGACCGGCCGCACGACCACAGCAGACGCTCACCCAGCAACCGGCCGCCCGACGCCAGACGGTCACACCCGCACCGACAGCCGCGCGACAACAGGTCACCCCGCGATCGACCGGCCAGCCGCTGACCACCCAGCCACGACCGGTCACACAGCAGCCCCGACCCGTCGTGCGACAGCAGATCGCCCCGCAGCAGCGGACGGTCGCACCACAACCGGTCCGGTCGCCCACCCTGCTCCAGCAGGGCGCCACCGCGGTCGAGCAGGCCACGGCCGCAGCCCAGAAGGCCGGCCAGGATGCGGCGCAGTGGGCGGACAGGAACATCGGCGACCCGCTCCGGGCCGGCATCAGCCGCGCCCAGGCCGCCGGTCAGGAGACGGTGCGGACCACGATCACCTCGGTCGAGGCACTCGACGGCCTGATGGGCATCGGTGTCACCCGGTACCGCGTCACCTTCATGGACGGCGGGCAGGGCAACTACGACCCACACGGCCGACTGCTCGTCGCCGAGCTGGGCAACCCACCCGCTACGGTGCCGAGCGCACCGCTGCCCTTCCAGGCGGTCGGGGGACCCGCTCCCGTCGGCTCACCGGCCAACGGACCGACCCGGATCCCCGGCGGCCTACGGCTGCGGCCGGTGCGCTGAGCACCGTCACACCCCACGGGACGACCGCGACCCCCGGTACGACCGCGGTCGTCCCGCCGCACCACCCACCCCGGACAGGAAGTCGGCGGACGTGACCGAAGGTGAACCCCGCGTTCCGCACTGGAGATCGGGTACACCTCGGCCGAGGGCAACGGTGCTGGAGGGCACCCGCCGCGGGGACGGGGCGATCGAGGCGCTGCGCACCGCTGGGTTGGGCCGATGGCGGTGGTCCCGCCGGGTCGGCGGACACGGCGCCTGGTACCTGCCGGGCACCCGGGACCGGGTGCCGTCCTTCGGGGGTGATGGACCACAGGGGGTGATCGACCACGGCGCGACAGTGCTGAGCACCGAGCTCGCGCAGGCGGGTGCGTTGCGGCACCTGGTCTGCGAGCTGCTGGGGGCGGTCACGTCGGCCGCGGTGGGGCGGCTGGTGGGCACCACCTCGGCGGTACTGCTGGGCGCGGATGCGGCGAGTGTCTACACGCGGGTGTACGAGGACGCGCTCATGGTCCCACGCTCCAGCGGTTGGCCGCAGGACCTGACCCTACAACGCCCCGGACCGCCCCGCGGCACTTCGTACGGCCGGGGCCGGGGTCGTCGACCCGGAAGGCTATGACCGGATCGAGCGGGACAGCCTCAGCGTCGACCAGCCCGACCCGGCCGGTCCCGCGGTCGTCGACGCCTGCGACCTCGATCTTCGCCACGCGCCTCGCCCGCGTCCCGGGCGTCCTAGCCCTCTCGACGGTGCGGGGCTCGGTGTCGAGTTCCACCTCGACGTCCACCTCGTCGCCGGCCGCCACCCCCGTGGCCGCCCGGACCTCCGCGCTGACGGGGATCATGAACCGGCCTCCCATCGTCGCGATCGTGCTGCGGTAGGTGTGACCACTGATCGTCACCAGCCCGGAGGGGCGCTTGGGTGACCCCAACCCGGCGGCGACCTCGGCGGGCACCTCGACACCCGTCGCGGTCTTCCCGCCCAGCTCCATCGTCGTCCGAAAATTCATGCCGGTGATCCTGCCCGGGCCGCTCCCGTTGCGCCATGTCCGGTTGACGCTCCCTCCCGCCCCCGCCCCCGGCCCGCTCGCTCGCCCACCGCATGTTCGCCTGGGCGATGCTGGCCGACACCGTCGCCCTCTACCCGCTCTACGCGCTGCTGTTCGCCGACACCGGCCTGTCCGACGCCCAGATCTCCGCGTTGTTCGTGATCTGGTCGGCCGTCGGGATCGTGGCCGAGGTGCCCACCGGTGCCCTGGCCGACCGGTTCTCCCGCCGTGCCTGTCTGGTCGCGGCCGGGGTGTTCCAGGCGGCCGGGTTCGCCGCGTGGACCGTCGCGCCCGGGTTCCTCGGGTTCGCGGTCGGTTTCGTGTTGTGGGGGCTCGGTGGTGTGCTCACGTCGGGTGCGCGGGAAGCGCTGCTCCACGACGGTCTGACGGCCGCCGGTGCGCAGGAGCGGTACGCGGAGGTCAACGGCCGGATCGTGGCGGCGGAGCTGTTCGCTCAATTGCCGGCGGCGCTGGCGGCCACCGTGCTGTTCCCGATCGGCGGGTACGCCCTGCTCGGCTGGGTGAGCGTCGGCACCTGCCTGGGCGCAGCGGCGCTGGCCGCCATGATTCCCGAGGCCCCCCGCGGAGACGAGGAGGACGACGAGCCCGGCTATCTCACCACCCTGCGGGCCGGCCTCACCGAAGCGGCGCGACGCCCGGGCGTCCCGGGCGTGCTCGTCGCCGCGGCCCTGCTCGGCAGCATCGACGCCATCGAGGAGTACTTCCCGCTGATCGTCGCGGGGTGGGGTGTACCAGTGGTGTGGGTGCCGGTCGCGGATCTGCCGATCGTGTTCGGCGGCGTCCTCGGTGCCGCGCTCGCCGGCCGCGCGACGGGCCTGCGGGCGGGACCGCTCGCGGTGCTGCTGGGCGCCTCCATGCTGCTGTTCGGCGGCGCCGGGCTGATCGGGCAGCCGGCCGGCATCGCCGCGATCGCCGTGTTCTACGGCGGCTACCGCGCGGTGCTGGCGGTGGTCGACGCACGTTTGCAGGACCGCATCGACGCCGGTTCGCGCGCGACGGTCACCTCGGTGGCGGGCGTTGGTATCGACGCCGCCACGTTCGGGCTCTACGGCGCCTGGGCGTGGGGCGGGATCACGGCCGTGGCCGGGCTAGGACTCGCGCTGGCCGCGGTGCTGCCGGCCCTGCTGCGGGTCGCACGGCTCACCCCGTGACGAGCCGCATCGGCCGCTGCCCGCGCACCAGCTCGCGGGCCCGCTGGATGTAGGGCGGCGCGGGCACGTCCGGAAGCAGGTCCGAGAGCCCGCGCAGGGCCCGCAGCGCCACGGTGGTGCCGAGGTCGGTGGTCGGCGCGCCGGGCAGGCCGTAGAGCCGCCGCGCCCACGCCGGCAGGGTGGCGATGGCGAGCGTCGTCACCGTCGGGATGGCGATCCGGGCCGCCTGCGTGAGCGTGGTGCTCTTCGGCCGGAACATGTTGCCGACGGCCTCGCGGGCCTCGTCGGTGACCTTCAGCTCCGGCCGCACCGAGTCGTAGTAGGCCTCCATCGCCGCCGCCGACGACGGGGCCCCCGACAGCCCGACCACCCGGGCGGCGCGCACGCTCTCGGCCAGGTAGCGGTCGGCGCCGACGGCGTCGAGCAGGCCGGAACGGCGCGCGATCGTCGCGTAGGACTCCACCTCCGTGGCGTGCACCCACATCAGGTGCGACGGCTCGTCGAGGCGGAAGAAGTGGCCGGTGTCGGGGTCGTAGCCGCGCAGCGACGAGTGCAGGCGCCGCACCCGCGCCCCGGCCAGTTCGACCTCCGTACTCGACCCGAATGTCCGGGTGCCGACGAACTCGACTGTGCGCTGGAACCGTGCCCACGCCTTCTTCGGATCGAACAGCGAGGAGTTCTGGTAGGTGCCGCGCATGACGCGGGGATGCAGGGACTGGAGCAGCAGCGCCCGGAATCCGCCCACCCACAGCACCGGCTCGAGATGTACCCGCCAGGTCACCGAGTCGGGGCCGAAGAGTCCCTCGTCCTGTGTCACCGGTCAAGCACAACACCCGGGCCGCGGTGCCGCGAGTTGACCGTGACCACTCGTGTCACAGCGGGTCGCTGAGGAACGCGGTGGCCGCGGCCGTCAGATGGGCGGGATCGTGCACCCCGCACAGCTCGCGCGCGGAGTGCATCGACAGCACCGGGATGCCGACGTCGACAGTCCGGATGCCCAACCGGGTCGCGGTGATCGGGCCGACCGTCGAGCCGCACGGCACCGTGTTGCGGCCGACGAACACCTGGCTCGGCACGCCCGCGTCCCGGCAGGCGCGGTGCCAGGCCGCGGCGCCCGGGGCGTCGGTGGCGTAGCGCTGGTTGGCGTTGACCTTCAGCGCCGGCCCGCCGTTGGGCAGCGCGCGGTGCCCGGGATCGTGGTGGCCCGGGTAGTTGGGGTGCGCGGCGTGAGTGACGTCCACCGACAGGCAGCGCGACCGCGCGAACACCCCGGCCCGGGCGTCGAAACCGCCGGTGATCCTGGACAGCACGTTCTCCAGCAGCGGCCCGGCGGCGCCGGTGGCGCTGGCGCTGCCGATCTCCTCGTGGTCGAAGCCGACGAACACCGGGATCAGGTCGGGCGCGTCCGCCGCGAGCAGGGCCTCGATCCCGGCGTGGACGGAGACGAGGTTGTCCAGCCGTGGCCCGGCCAGGAGCTCCTCCTCCTCGCCGAGCAGCGCGGGCGGGGTGACGTCGTGCACCACGAGATCGTGGGCGGCCACGTCGTCGGGATCGATCCCGACCTCGCCGGCCAGGAACTCGATCAGGTCCCCTTCGGACGGCGCGCCCAGCCCCCAGATCGGCAGCAGATGCTGCTGAGGGTCGAGCTTGAGTCCCTCGGTGTTGACGCCCCGGTCGAGATGGATCGCCAGCTGCGGGACGCGCAGCAGCGGGCGGTGGACGTCGACGAGCACGGCAGAGCCGTCATAGAGCGCGAGCCGTCCGGCGAGGCCGAGGTCGCGGTCGAGCCAGGAGTTCCACAGCGCCCCGCCGTAGACCTCGACGGCCACCTGCCGCCACCCGCCCGAGCCGACGTCGGGGTTCGGCTTGACCTTGAGCGTCGGCGAGTCGGTGTGGGCGAGGAACACCCGCAGTGGCGTTCCGGTGCGCGCCGAGTCCGGCACGGACCACGCGACGATGGTGCCGTCGCGCACCAGGTATCGGCCGCCCGAGCCCTCGATCCAGGGTCCGGCCTCGGGCTGCTCGACGAACCCGGCGTCGCTCAACCGGCGGACGGCCTCGGCGACGGCGTGGTACGGCGTGGGCGCAGCGGCCAGGAAATCGGCGAGATCGCTGTGCGGCTGCTCTGACTCCGATTCGCTCGCAAGCCCGCTCGACCGCACTCCCTCGCTTCCGCCCGGTCGAGCGCTGCGCCGTGATTCTGATTCGCTCGCACGCTCGCTCATGACCCGGCATCCTGCACCCTGTGGTCGACACGCTGATCGTGGGCGCGGGCTCCGCCGGCTGCACGCTCGCGGGGCGGCTGACCGGAGATGTCCTTCTGCTGGAGGCCGGCCCGTCGACGTGGCCGGCGGAGCTGCTCGACGCCGCCTCGCTCGCCGCGACCGCCCCGGACCATCCACGGAACTGGGCGCATCCCGCACTGCTGCGGATGGGGTCGACGACCCGGGTGCCGCGGGGTCGAGGCCTCGGAGGTTCCTCTGCGATCAACGGCGCCAACTGGACGCGCTCCCACCCCGCCGACGCCGACGGCTGGGACGTCCCCGGCTGGGCGTGGACCGACCTGCTGCCGCTCTACGTCCGCGCCGAGACCGACCCCGACTTTCCCGGCCCGTTGCACGGCGTCGACGGGCCGGTACCGGTCCGTCGACCGGCGGGTGACCTGCTGCACCCGGCCGCGGCCCGGTTCCTCGACGCCGCAGCCCGGCTCGGCTTCCCCGCCGAGCCGGACAAGAACTCCGGCGGCCCGCCCGGGGCGGGGCTGGTGCCGTCCAACACGGTGGACGGGGTGCGTGTCAATGCCGCGATGGCGTACCTGCCCGGTTCGTCGGCCACCGTTCGGTGCGACGCCCCGGTCCACCGGATCCTGTTCGACGGTGACCGCGCCCGGGGCGTCGAGCTGGAGGGCGGGCAGCAGATCGAGGCGGGGGAGATCGTGCTGGCGGCCGGGGCGGTCGGCACCCCGCGGCTGCTGCTGCGCTCGGGCATCGGGCCCGGCGACGACCTCCGCGCGGCCGGTCTCACGGTCCGCCTGGACCTGCCCGTCGGCCGGGGCTGGTCCGACCACCCCACCGTCTACCTGCCGTTCGCCGACACCGACCCGCGCGCCGACCCGCACGCCCCCGGCAGCCAGGCCGCCCTCGACCTCGACGCCGGCGCCGACCCCGCCGGTGACGTCGAGGTGCTGCTGTTCGTGCGCCCCTTCGTCCCGGGCGGGGACCTGCACCTCATGTGCGCGCTGCAGGCCCCCGACAGCCGTGGGGTCCTGACCCTTGATTCGCTCGACTACCACTACCTGCGCACCGAGCACGACCGTCGACGCCTCCGCCACGCCGTCCGCACCGCCGCCGAACTCCTGCGCGCCGGCGTCGGCACCCGCACCGATCCCGCCGGCGACGTCCTGGGCGACGACCGCGCCCTCGACGGTTGGATCGCCGCCCACCTCACGACGTCGGTACACCTGTGCGGCAGCGCGGCCATCGGCACGGTGGTGGACGCCGACCTGCGCGTCCGGGGCGTACCGAACCTGCGGGTCGCGGACACCTCGGTGCTGCCGACGGTGCCCCACCGCGGCCCGGCGGCGACGGCGGTGGCGATCGGGGAGAAGGCCGCAGAGCTCATCGTCGGTCCGGAGTCCGGGCCGTCGCGGCCTCGATAGCGGCACGACGACCCGCTACGCGGTGACGCCGCCTCGACCCGCGGCCCCGCTCGTCGCGCACGACGGGCGTCGAGCGGCCGGCGCCTATCGTGGCGATGGTGAACCCGCTTCTGGCCCCCAGCCCGTTGCCCTACGAGTTCCCCGACTTCGCCGCGATCCGGGAGGAGCACTTCCTGCCCGCGTTCGTCGAGGGAATGGCGCAGCAGCGTG
>JAYSXW010000215.1:0-4575 GCA_043716935.1 Pseudonocardia sp. | reverse complement strand
GGTGGGCAACGACGGGTCGCGCCGACGACATCCGCGGGTCACCCACCGATGTCACGCCGCGCGCGTCCGATCACGACGACGATGACGATCACGACGACGTCGACCGCGATCCCCGCCGCCACCACCGACGCGGACGGGACCAGCACCGCCAACGACAGGACAGCGGCCACGAGCGCGACCTGACGCCACCAGCGCCGCCTGGCGACCAGCAGAACCGCAGAGGCCAAGAACAGCACGGCCACCACCAGCCAGAGGCCTCCCACGACCAGGCCGGCAGCCGATCCGGCCGTCGGGTGCACGTCCTCGTAGCGCAGCCCGCCCGGCCGACCCCACCGCCACAGTAGGGCCACTCCCATCAGATGAACGAGGCCGTGGCCGGCCAGAACCACAGCCCCGACCGTCCGCACCACGCGGTGAGTCCGGGCCGGCTCGACGACCGTCACAACCGGCCCACCGGGAGGTCCTCGTGCGCCGGCGCGTCCGCGAACGCGCGGCTCAACGCGACGCAGGCGATCGGGAACGCCACGACATAGCCGAGGATCCCGCCCCCCCGCCACGCCATGACGTCGATCGCCGGGCCGACCAGCCCGACGAGGCAGAGCACCCCGCTCACCAGCAGCCAGCCTCTCGCGGCGCGGTAGTGGGGGCCGATGAACACGGCCGCGGCGAAGATCAGCGCCAACCCCAGCATCAGGTCCCAGGCGACGACGTCGACCGCGTAGAGCATCGACGGCCACATGAAGTCGAACAGCCGCGCGAAGCCGGGCACGGACTCCGGCTCTATGTGGCGCACCATCGTCAGCTGGACCACGTGCACGGTCATCGTCAGGCAGGCGGCGACCAGCATCCACCCGAACGCGATCAGGCTGAACATCCGCAGGTGGGGCGGCGCGCAGGCGTGCCCGGCCGCCATCAGCACGACCATCACCGGCGCCATCGCCAGGATGAGCACCTCAGCGACGGCGAGGTAGGGGTCGGACAGCGGATCGCTGAGGTTCCCGAGCGAGGCGAAGCCGGCCACCATGATCGCGGCGTAGGCGACGCTGATGCCCGCTACGAACCGCGCCGACCACCGCCCGGCGAGCCGTCCGGCCGGGTGGCCACCGAGGAGAGCCGGGTCCCGATCGGTCGTATCCCCATCCATGGGCTCACCGTGCGCGGTCGAGGGCCGGACGGGCCAGTGCCGAACGACCCGGGGAAGCAGCCGATCCGGGGCCGCTCTGCGCTTTTCACGGGTCTTCTGCCTCTGCTGCCGAGCCGGGATGGCCACGACGGTGGGGGACCGACACCCGAGGGGGGCACCGTGACATCCATCATCGACAGCCCGGCCAGCGCCGGTCCCACGAACACCGGTCCGGCCCGAGCCGGTCCCGTCCGTGTCACCGCGCGGCTCGACGAACCGCTCAGCCGAGGACTGTGGCTGGTCAAGTGGCTGTTCGTGGTACCCCACCTGATCGTGCTCGCGTTCCTGTGGGCCGCGTTCGCGGTGCTGACCGTCGTCGCGTTCTTCGCGATCCTGATCACCGGCTGCTACCCGCGCTCGATCTTCGAGTTCAACCTCGGCGTGCTGCGCTGGAGCTGGCGGACGGCCTACTACAGCTACGGCGCCCTGGGCACCGACCGCTACCCCCCGTTCACCCTCGGTGCGGCCCCCGACTACCCCGCCACCCTCGACATCGCCTACCCGCAGCACCTGACCCGCGGGCTGGTGCTGGTCAAGTGGCTGCTGGCGCTGCCGCACTACGTGATCATCGCGTTCTTCGTCGGCGGCGGCAGCTACGCCGTCTACTCCGCCGCGGACTCCGACGGCACGAACGGCAGCTGGACCTCCGGCGGGCTGATCGGCCTGCTCGTCCTCATCGCCGGGATCGCACTCCTGTTCACCGGCCGCTACCCTTGCGGCCTGTTCGACCTCCTGCTCGGAATGCACCGCTGGGTGCTGCGTGTGACGGCCTACGCGACGCTGATGACCGACGAGTACCCGCCGTTCCGGTTCGACATGGGCGGCTCGGAGCCGTCCGCGTTCGCTGTGGCGGCCCCGTCCACCGCTGCACACACCGCATCCGGCGGGCATCCGACCTGGTCGACCGGTCGCGTCATCGCCGTCGTCATCGGGTCGGTGCTGCTGCTCGGCGGCATCGGGGCAGCCATCGGCGGCAGCGCCGTGCTGGCCGCCGACCGCGGCAGCCGCGACGCGTCCGGGTTCCTCAACACCCCGACCCGGACCTTCACCGCCAACGGCTACGCCCTGGTCTTCGACCCGCTCGAGCTGAGCAACGCGGCCGGGAGCCAGAACGTCGGCGCGCTCGTGGGCGACGTCCGGGTGCACGCCTCGGCCCCGGGTGCCGGGGTGTTCGTCGGGATCGGCCCCGCCGACGCCGTCGACGGCTACCTCGCCTCCGTGGAGCGCGACCGGGTGGTCGGTTACCGCACCGATAGCGGCGCCGTCCAGCAGCAGCTCACCGGCGGCGCACCCGCCACACCTCCGGCCCAGCAGACATTCTGGGTCGCCTCCGCGGCCGGACCCGGCCCGCAGCAGCTCACTTGGACCGCCGCGCAGGGCCGCTGGGCCGCCGTGGTGATGAACGCCGACGGCAGCCGGCCGGTCGTCACCGACCTGTCCGCGGGCGCCCAGGCGCCCGGTCTGCGCTGGGTGTGGATCGGCCAGTACATCGGCGCCGGCATCGGCCTGATCGCCGGAGCGCTACTGGTGGGACTCGCCGTCCGCCGCCCGGACCGAAACGGGCGAGCATGACCACGACCACGACCGTCCGGGAGGGACAGCGGACCCCGGGTGCGCTTGCCACGCTGTGGAGACACCGTTGGGCTGCTGTCGGGCTGGTCGTCGCCGTGGGCGCGGTGACCGGTACGGCCTCTGCACTGTTGATGCCCCGCGGCCCGGTGTCCGCCGGACCGGGCGTGGCGGTCATGATCACCGGTCTGCTGCTCGGCGCCCTCGCCGGCATCGTGCTGCGCCGGCGGCTGGCCGTCGTCCTCGTGCTGGCGGTGCACGTCGCGGCACAGGAGCTCGCACGCTTGGCACTGACCGGGCCGACCGTGGACGGCATCCACCTCGGCACGCAGTACGGCCTTCTCGCGTTCGTCACCGGCCGGA
Source organism: Pseudonocardia sp. (assembly GCA_043716935.1). Lineage (GTDB taxonomy): Bacteria > Actinomycetota > Actinomycetes > Mycobacteriales > Pseudonocardiaceae > Pseudonocardia. The sequence goes on along the minus strand of JAYSXW010000215.1, from coordinate 1,460 downwards.
TGTTCGACGGCCTGCTCCTGGCGCTGCCTGCGCTTGTCGGCGCGGTGTACGGGACGGGCCTGGCCCGACGCTGGTCCGACGCGGCCCCTGGGCGACCGTGGGCCGTCGGGATGCGCCGGGTCCTGGCTGCGGTGTTCGCCGCCGTCGTGCTCGCCGGAGCGGTGTACGTCGCGCAGCCGGCCGGGACCGACCCGATCCCGGGCGGCATCGCCGAGCTGACCACCGCGCACGTCGGCGGTCACGACACCGGGCTCATGCTGCGCGGGCGGAGCGCCACTGCGCCGGTGCTGTTGTTCCTGACCGGTGGCCCCGGAGGCACCGAGAGGGGCTCCATGCGCCTGTTCGGTGAGCCACTCGAACACGACTTCGTCGTCGCCACCTGGGACCAGCGCGGCGTCGGCACATCCTACGGGACCCTCGACCCCACCTCGACCGTCACCTTCGACCAGGCCGTCGCCGACACGATCGAGATCACCGAGCAGCTGCGCGCCCGGTTCGGGCAAAGCCGCATTTACCTCGTGGGCCAGTCCTACGGCACGCTGCTCGGCGTCCGCGCCGTCCAGCAGCGCCCCGACCTGTACGCCGCCTACGTCGGCGCCGGGCAGATGGTCAGCCCGGTCGCGACGGACCGCCTGTTCTACGACGACACGATCGCCTGGGCCACCCGGACCGGCGACGGGGCGCTGCTGGCCGCCCTGCGCCGCAACGGCCCGCCGCCCTACGCGAGCGTGTTTCCCTACGAGGCCGCGCTCACCCATGAGCGGGAGTGGAACCCCTACACCCGCGTGCCCGCCTACGCCGTGGCCGGTGAGCTGCCGGGCAACGTCCTCGTCCCCGAGTACGACCTGGTGCAGAAGGTCAAGGCCATCCCGTCGTTCCTCGACTTCTTCGCCGCGCTCTACCCGCAGCTGCAGGACATCGACTTCCGTACCCAGGCCACCCGGCTGCAGGTACCGGTGTACCTCGTGGAGGGCGAGCACGAAGCCCGCGGCCGCGCGATCCCCGCACGCGAATGGTTCAACGCCCTCGACGCCCCCAGCAAGGCCTGGATCGACATGCCGAACGCAGGTCACCGGCCCAACTTCGAGCAGCCCGACCGCTTCGCCGAGGTGATGCGCACGGTCGTCGCCGAAACCCGGTGATTCCTCGCCGACGGGCCGGGCCGCAAATCGCAAGTTGACGTCCAGCTGTCCGGCCCAGGCCGCGCAGATGGAGGCCCTCGAAGGCGCCCTGGCCGACACCGAGCCCAAGTCGCTGCGCTACCGCTTCCTGCACACCGCCGTCCGGATCGCCCGCGGCCGACGCCGACAGAAGATCAAAATCCCGGACACCTGGCCCAGGGCCCGGGAACCGGGAACCGGGTTCCTCGCCGCATTCGCCCTCGCCCCGACCTGACTCTCCGGGCACCGCCCGCTCGCCCCGACCCGACCCGAGGAACCCAGCCGGCCAGTTGAACCGGC
>JAYSXW010000214.1:0-14049 GCA_043716935.1 Pseudonocardia sp. | reverse complement strand
GACGTCCCTCTCGGCGAATTCGGCGAGACGGAGTCTTGCGGACGTGTTCGGACCGAGGACGGCCGCGCGACGGGATAGATCCCGGAAGCGGTCCCGCGACCAACGTGCGGTTGACGTGCAGGATCGCAGCGCCCACGTTGCGAGGACGTAGGCCATTGCGTCGTCGTCCGACGGCAGAGCCGGGTCCTCGGGTGCGCCGGGCGCCCGGCACGCGTCATCGATCTCGTCGAACAACTCGTCGTCCCACGTACCCACCGGGTAGCGGGCGAGGAGCGCGGCGACGGCGTCGGTCTCGCCCAGCGCGAGGTGGTGATGCAGAGCGTCGAGTGTGGTGTTCGCGCCGTCGAGCGCGTTGTCGCGCAGCAATTCACGTCGCGCCCGCACGGCTGCGGCCAGCTCTCCGCCCGCCTCGTGGCCGCGACGCATCAGCAGGTCCCGCATCAATGGATCGAGCTCGATGGTCGGTTCGTCGGCGCCCTGCACGATCTGGGTGAAGCTGTACGAACGCAGCAGTCGGAACAGGGTCCGGGGGGCGGGCAGGGTCCGGGGGGCGGGCGCCCCGTCAAGAGCGAGAGCTCTCAGCGCCGGAACGGACACGCGGCGCGGGATGGCGACCAGCGTCAGGAGGTTGATGATCTCCGTGCGGGTCGGTTCGGGTTCGAAGCGCTGCAGGAAGCTGTCCAGCAGAACCTCGGTGAGGGGCTCGGCCCCACCGGGTTGCGGGCGCGCGAGAGCCAGTTTGGCGCGGGGCGGGCGGACGACCTCCTGCCGCTGTCGATCTCTCTGCTCGAGCAGCAGGTGGAGTGCGAGAGGGTGCCCCTTGCAGGCGTCGAACAGCTCCTCCTGCGCCCAGGCCGTGAGCGGCCGTTGGGGGGCGGTGGCGGCGACGAAGGAGGTTGCCTGGGCACGTGTCATGGGGAGCAGTTCGAGCGTGCTCCCGCCCTCGATTTGTCCCGCCGCCGCCTGCTGCGTGGCGACAATGAGCACCGGGGAGCGGGTCCGCCGACCAGCGGAGGTCTCGATCTCGGACTGCATGAGGTTGAGCAGGTCCCCACCCTGCCCGGCCTCGCGGAACGGATGTCCCGTGAGTGGCGAGAGGTTGTCGTCGCTGACGAGCAGATCGGCGTCTTCGAGCAGGAGGAGGCACCGCAGCCGCCGATAGGGTCGGCGGCGGGGGTACGCGCCGAAGAGGTCCGCCACCAGCGCCGCGACCCAGAGTCGATCGAGGCGGTGCCGCGCGCTGTCCCGGGCGTCCGGGGTCGCGCCCCGACTCGCCTCGGACATCTCGCGGGCGGCCGCTGCGGCGAAGCCCACCACACCGGCGCCGGCGAAGTCGTCGCTGCGGTCGCCGTAGTTCTCGTACCAGCGCCATACTCCTGCCCGGCGGGGTGCAAGAACTCGACCGGTCGGGCCCAGAGCCAGCGCACCGCGGCGACGCGAGCGCCAGGCCCGCATGGCGAGGTTGGCGATGAAGACACCGATCCTGCTGTTCGGGATGCCGTCGCCCGGATCCGGTAGGCCCGGCGGCGCCGCCGCGTCCGTCCCCGAGACGGTCCGGGGTCCGATCAGCGCATCCTTGGCCAACTGCCGGCGCCGGTAGTTGTCCGGCGGTTCCGCCTCCGCGCGCACCCGACTCGCCAGTGACCGGAGCAACGTCACCCGCGGAAGGCTGAGGGTGCCGTAGCGCTTGCTCTCGAAGCCGTCCATCGCGTCGGCGACTCGCTCCACGGCCAGCCTGACGTCCTGTGCGGGGGAGAGGACCAGCCGCGCGCACGGCAACTCTGCGCGTGTGTCGGCCTCGACCACCCTGAGCAGGCACTTCTTGCCACTGCCACCCGGGCCCGGGACGATCAGGACGCGCGCGGACGGCGCTCGCCGTCGGTCCAACCCGCGCTCGATCTGTGCGATGACGTCACGGCGACCCGCCGCGATGCCTTGCTGGTACGTCACGCTTCCGGCTCCTCTTCAAGGAATCGCCCCACGAACGGTACGACTGGCCACGGCGGCCCTGTGTACGGGCGAGCCGCGCGGCTCCCGACGACAGACGCGGCCAACGACGATGCGGCCGGCCTCCGCGCTTCGGCGCATTCTGCTGGCTCGCCTTCATCGTCGGGCCTGCCACGGTGCTCGTTACCTGCGGCGAACGTGCCGACCTGCTCGAGCGCGTTCGGGGACTGTCCGATCCACGGCTCTGGCTCAGCGGGCGGTGACGTGCTCGGCGTGGCAGCGGCCGGTGAACGCGGTGAACTCGATCTCGGCAACCTCGGCGTCAGACACCCAGCGTTGCTCCTGCTCGTCGTAGATCGCGTTCGGGTAGCGGATCGCCGTCCATGCCTGCTCGTCGATGCCGGTGATCGCCGCAACCACGGTCTTGGTGAGCCGCGCAGTGACCGAGAACCCTGCGCTGGCCCGGCGGCAGGTGTTGATGATGATGTGGCTGTAGTGGGCCGAGTCCGCGCACGCAGCAGCATGCTGCTGCGCGCGGTGCCGGCGCCGGCACGTCGGGCGGTAACCAGAGCTTCGGCCAGCAAACGGGGGGCACCGCGGGCGGAGTTGACCGAGCCCTTGCGCAACAGCGTAGCGGCGATCACCGGCGCTGCCAGCGGGGTGGACAGGACAGCGAGCAGCGCGTTCAAGCCCTTGACGCCGGTGTAGCCGCGACCGGCGCCCTGCTTGGCGTAGCTGTAGGTGCGACGCACCGTGTCGTCCAGATCGAGATAGGTCACCTGCTCGACACCGGGCAGCAGCGGGACCGCCGCGACCAACCGGGCCAACAGCCGGGCAGCGACGGCGTCGAGTTGGCGGACATGGCCGAAGGTGAACCGGCGCAGGAACGTCCCCAACGTCGACGGCGCGCGGATCTCGTCGAACACACGACCCGTACCACCGTGGCGCAGCAGGTCTATATCCGAGATCGAGTCCACCCCGGCGGCCATCCCACCGATCAGAGCGGTGATCTTCGCGGGGGCGTTGGCGGTGCCCGTCCCCGACAGGGTCAACTTCGTGGTCAGCAGCGTCGTCAGCCCGCAGCGGCCGGCCAGCGCCATGACCGGCGCCAGCCCACCGCACGACACGAGACTCGAGGTCGTCGAACCGCACGCCAATCGCGCGGCAGGCATGGGATAGTCGCATCCATCGGATGCCCTTCTGTTCGGGATTGTTGTGACCGTGGTACGGCTACATTTTCCAGCTAAGAGGGCATTCGTGTGTCACGACCCGCGTTCATCGTGACTTTCGTCGGTGAATCCAAGCTCAGTCATGGACGACTTCGGGCACTTGACACTGCGTCAAGGGTCGGCCTCGAACGCGTGCTCGACATTAACTGATCGAGGTGGAGCAAATCTGGAGCACGCCTGCGAGCTCAACTGTGTCGAACTGCGTTCAACGACGTCGAGGTGCATCGCCGTGACCTGCGCAGAGTGCGTTTTTGCAGGTCATCGACCGCTGCGGGCCGGGCTGGCAGTCAAAGGACGATCGGCATGCCCTCGCCGGGCGGGCAGATCACCAGGAGGCCGGGGAGTGGGCGGGCGTCGAGTTGGTGCGGGCAGGGTGTGGCATCCCATCGACCTCCCGGAGGGCCACCACACGGCACCCCGGGCGCAGGCCTGGCATGGTCGGTAAGAGGTGGTCGGGATGCTGCACCCGGGTGCCGCGCGGTCGGGCTATGCCAGGTCGCCGGGATGCCACACGAGCCGCATAGGGGGTGAAGATCCACGGGTCGGCCGTTCGTCAATGGTTCGTCAGGACACCCACGGGCAACGCGAAACGACCGGACAGCCCGGGAACTGTTCACGCAGCTCAGAACCTGTGTCGGGGGAACGCCGCAGGTCAGTGCGTTGCCCCGATTCGTTCAGCCGCGACGTCTGACGGCGGAACGGGACGGCCGGGATACCCGCTGTCAGTTGGCGCAGCTGCCGGTGGTGACGGCCCGGGTCAGGCCGGACGCGGCCTGGACGGCCGGCGCGACCTGGTCGACCGTGAGCACGAATCCGGTCTCCTGGTCGTCGAGGGCGGCGCCGAACACGACCCCCGCTACGCGTCCCTGAGGATCGATCATCGGGCCGCCGGAGTTGCCGGACCGGACCACCGCCCGGACGGTGTAGACCTCGCGGGTTACCTCGCCCGTGTCGTAGATGTCCGGGCCCTTCAGGTTGATCGTCTGCCGGATCTTGCCCGAGGTGGGCGTGAACGGACCGTCGAGGGGATAGCCGAGGACGATGACATCTGCGCCCGGCAACTCGGGCTCGGGGTGGAACACCAGCGGCTTGGCCTCGAGGTCGGGCACGCGCAGCACGGCGACGTCGACCTTGGGGTCGTAGTAGACGACGGTCGCGTCGAGTTTGACGGCCTTCTGCCGGCGGGTGATCTCCACGAACGTCTCGTCGGTCCCCGCGATGACGTGGGCGTTGGTGAGCACGAGCTGCGGGGCGATCACGAAGCCGCTGCCCTCAAGCTGCCGCGAGCACGAGGGCGCCTTGCCGCGCACCTTGAGCACGCTGTCGGCCACGTCGGTGACGATCTGGCTGCTGGCCAGGGTCGGGTCGGGTACGCCGACCGGGATGACCGGGGTCTCCGCGAACGGGCTCTGGACGTCGGGGAAGCCGGAGTTGTTGAGGACCTGGCGCAGCTCGCCGGGCAGCTTCTTGGCGCCGGCGGGCATGACGTGGTCGACGGCCCGGAGTACCTCGGAGCCGCGGACGCCGGCAGCGAGGCCGGGGAAGCTCGCCGACGCGAGTGGTAGCGCCACCAGCCACGCCGCCAGCACCACCGTGACCGCCTGCAGGACCGAGCCGAACGTCGAGTCGATCTGACGGCTGCGTTGCCCGGTGATGCGGTCGCGGATGCGCCTGCCGAAGAACACCCCGGTGGTCTCGCCCAGGGCCACGAGCAGCACCACCACGACGATGCTGACGATGACGCGGGTGCTGTCGGCGTCGATGCCGGCGGCCAGGAGCGGTGCCAGTCGCACCCCGAGGATCGCCCCGCCGAGCACTCCGACGAATGACAGCAGGGCCACGGCCGACCCGTGGCGCCACCCGGAGACAGCGGCGATCAGGGCGAGGAGCAGGACGATGAGGTCCACCCAGCTCACGATCCTGCGACCTCCTACCGGCCCGCCCGTGCCGCGGCCCACGCCTCGCCGAGGTCCAGCACCCGGGCGGTTGCCCAGGGACGCGCCCAACCCCCCAGATCCAACAGCGCGGAGACTATGCCCCCGGTGAAACCCCACACCAGCAGACCCGCCACGACGAACGCGGGCCCGGTGTAGCCGGAGGGGTGGCCGACCTGGATGCGGTTCGCAGGCTCGGCGAGCACGGCCAGCGGCACCCGCACGACGGCGGCCGTCTCGCCCGCGTCGACCGCCCGCACCGCCACCGGACGCTCCCAGTGCGCGATCACCGGCGTGACGACGAAGCCCGACGGTGGGAGGAACAACTTCGGCAGCACTGCCAGCGGCACGACCCCGGTGGGCTCCAGCCCGGTCTCCTCCTGCGCCTCCCGCAGGGCAGTGGCCACAACGTCCGCGTCACCGGGATCGGCCCCGCCGCCCGGGAAGGCGACCTGCCCCGCGTGGTCGCGCAGCGTGCTGGCCCGCTCCACGAGCAGCAGGTCCGGCCCGTGCGCCGGGTCCTCGCCGAACGCCACCAGCACCGCCGCCCGACGCGCGGTGTCCGGGGCCGCGATCCGGTGGTGGGTCAGCGTCTCCGCGTCGATGCCGCGGCTGGCGTCCAGCAGCGGTGCGAGCCACCTCGGGGCCCGCTCGGGCTGCAGGAGTGCCACTACGACAGTCGTTCGACGGCAGCGGCCACGTCGTCGGCGGTCGCGAACGGGACGGGCGGGTCGACGAGCGCGACGCTCCCGTCCGCCCGGATCAGGTACGACAGCGGCACCGGTGGCGGGAAGCTCAGGGCGACGCGCAGGGCTCCGTCGGGATCGGTGACCGACGGCAGCGTGACACCGAGGTCGTGCAGCAGCGCCAGCGCGGTGCGCGGGTCGTCACGAACGTCGACACCCAGCACCGTGACCGCACCGGGCCGGCCCGCGTACTCGGCCAGTGCCGGCAGTTCCACGCGGCACGGGCCGCACCACGACGCCCACACGTTGAGCAGCGCCGGACGGCCCGCCAGCGCGGCCCCGAGATCGACGCGGCCGGGAGCGCCGAGACAGGGCACGGTGACCCCCGCCAACGGCCCGGCTGCGGTCGCGCCGCGGCTGCCGGACGGGGCCCCAGCCAAGGATCCGGAGGTGCCGGTGGCCGGGACACTGCTCGACGGGCCCGCGTTCGACGGGCCCGCGTTCGACGGGCAGGGCCCGAGCCGGGCCCGGGCGCGCAGCGGGGCCAGTTCCGCATCCGAGACCGAGACCGACGTGGGCTCGACGGCCGTGGCGTCGAACGTGGTGGTCCCCGTCCTGCGCGGCCACAGCGCGAACACCCCCAACACGACGAGCAGCACCACGACCAGCGTCGTCACGATCTCCGCGCGGTGTTCCCGCAGGGCCGCGGCGCGGGTCACGGCGCGTCCTGGTCCTCGGCTCCGACCGCGGCGGGCGCTTCCTGTCCGGCGATGCCCACCATCCCCAGCAGGTGCACCCGCGACGGGCCCTTGACCAGGGTGGCTGCCGGGCCGAGATCGGTGGGACCGGCGCCGTAGGAGGGGCAGTCGGCGGCGAGGGTGCAGGCTCCACAGGCGGGCTTCTTCGCGTGGCAGACGCGGCGCCCATGGAAGATCACCTGATGGGACACGATAGTCCAGTCCCACTTCGGCACGAGCGCCCCGACGGCGTGCTCGACCTTGACCGGGTCCTCCTCCTGCGTCCAGCCCCAGCGCCGCACCAGTCGACCGAAGTGGGTGTCGACCGTGATTCCCGGGACGTCGAACGCGTTGCCGAGGATGACGTTGGCGGTCTTGCGACCGATCCCGGGCAGCGCGACGAGTTCGTCGAGCGTGCCGGGCAACACGCCGTCGTGCTTCTCGACGACGGCCGCGCCGAGCCCGATCAACGAGTTGGCCTTGTTCCGGAAGAAGCCGGTGGAGTGGACGGCCTCCTCGAGCTCGGCGCGATCGGCCTGCGCGTAGTGCTGCGCGGACCGGTAGCGCGCGAACAGCGACGGTGTGACGGTATTGACGCCCTTGTCGGTGCTCTGCGCGGACAGGATGGTGGCGACGGCCAGCTCGAGCGGCGTCGTGAACTCGAGCTCGCAGTGCGCATCGACGTGAGTGGCGGCCAGCGTGCGCAGCATCCGTCCGACGCGGCGGGACCGGCCCAGCGGGGGCTCCCCGTCGGCCACACGTCGGGCGAGCCGGGCCGTGCTCCGTCGAAGGTCGGCCGGTGCGGTGGTCACTTGTGCAAGCCTACGGGCGGGCACCGACAACCACGGTGGGGGCAACCGGGGCGCGAGCGGTCACTGATCGCGGCCGAGAAGATCACGAATCGGTCTCGGTACCGTGACGCGCTGCCCCCGGTGCGGTGGGCGACCCCGCCGTGCGAGAGCATACGACCGGTCATGACTGCCTGGCTGTCCGTCCTCGTGCCCTTGCTGGTGATGTTCTTCGCGCTCGGGATGGAGCGGGTGGAGTCCCGGCTACGGGAGTCCACCGTGCGTCCCGAGGAGCTCGAGGAACTCCTGGAACGGCCCCGCCCCGACGAGGTCAGGGCACTGTTCCGGCAGGGCACCGGTCGCGCGCTGGAGTTGTTCCGGCTGCGCAGCCGCGCCCCCCGCGGTCGTCGGCCGACCAGGCGAAGCAAGGCGGCCTGAGCCGGAGATCGAGTACTGACGCGACCGCCCCGCCCGGAATCGCCCGGTGGTGCGGCCGACACGACCCTCGCGACGTCACGCACGGTGGATCAACCCCTAGACTGGTATGCCGGTGATCCGTCACCGGGCGTCAGCTGGGACGAGGAGCGGTGTAGTGGACGAGGTACTGATCCGCGCAGGGATCTTCCAGGGGGTCGAGCCGCACGCGGCCGACGCGCTGGCCCAGGCGCTCGAGGTCGCGGACTTCCCGCGTGGGCACGTCATCTTCGCCGAGGGCGAGCCGGGGGACCGGCTCTACATCGTGGGCGGCGGCAAGGTCAAGATCGGCCGCAAATCGCCCGACGGCCGCGAGAACCTGCTGATGGTGGCCGGTCCGTCCGACATGTTCGGGGAACTGTCGATCTTCGATCCGGGTCCGCGTACGTCGTCGGCCACGGCCGTCACCGAGGTGCGCACCTACACGATGGACCGCGCTGCGCTCCGCGAGTGGATCGGCAAGCGGCCCGAGATCGCTGAGCAGTTGCTGCGGGTGCTCGCCCGCAGGCTGCGTCGGACCAACAACATGCTCGCCGACCTCATCTTCACCGATGTCCCCGGACGGGTCGCGAAGTCGCTGCTGCAGCTGGCGCGCCAGTTCGGGTCGCAGGAGTCGGGGCTGCTGCGCGTCACGCACGACCTGACGCAGGAGGAGATCGCCCAGCTCGTCGGCGCGTCGCGGGAGACGGTGAACAAGGCGCTCGCCGACTTCGCCCACCGCGGCTGGCTGCGGCTGGAGGGCAAGAGCGTGCTCATCCTGGAGCCCGAGCGCCTGGCCCGCCGGGCCCGCTGATCTCTGTCGGGCCCTCGGCCGGAGAAACTGGTACTCGCGTACCAGAATGTGCGATCCTCGGGTCGTGTCGCCGTCCACGGCCCTCGCCGACTACCGCTCCGTTCTGACCGCTCCCGGCGCACTCGCGCCCGTGCTCGCCTCGGCGCTGGCGCGTCTGCCGATCACGATGACGAGTCTCGCCACGCTGCTGTTCGTCCAGCGGACAACGGGCTCCTATGCGGTGGCGGCACTGGTCTCGGCGGGCTCGCTGGCCGGCGAGTCGCTCGGAGCGGTGGGGCAGGGGCGGCTGATGGACCGGGTCGGACCGACGCGCCCGCTGCTGCTCGCCGCGGCCCTGTTCGCGGTCGTCGGTACGGCGCTGGTCGTCGCGATCCAGGTGGGAGCGCCGATCGCGCTGCTCGTCGCGACCGCGGCGGTGGCCGGACTCGTGCGTCCGGCGATGCCCGGGGCGTCACGGGCGCTGTGGACGAGCATCGTGCCGGCCGGGCCGCAGCGGGACGCCGCGTACAGCTACGAGGCGATCAGCCTGGAGTTCTTCTTCATCCTGGGTCCGGCGCTGGCAGCGATCCTGGTCACGGTGGCCTGGCCGGGCACGGCCCTGGCCACCGCCGTGGCGGCGATGGTCGTGGGGTCCGTGCTGTTCGCACTGAGCTCGTCGGTACGCCGGCAGCAGCGGGGGGCCGGCGGGGCGTCGGTCGGGATGCTCGGGGTGCTGGCGCGGCCGGGGATGCGGACCGTCGCGCTGGCGTCGTTGGGGTTCGGCCTGGTCATCGGCTCGGTCGAGGTCGGGGTGCCGGCTTTCACGACCCGGGCGGGCTCGCCGGCGCTGGGCGGGCTGCTGCTCTCGGCGTGGTCGGTGGCGTCGGTGCTCGCGGGCGTCCTGTACTCGTTGCGGCCGTGGCCGCGCCCGCTGCACCTGCGGCTCCCGGTGCTGCTGGGGATGTTCGCCGTGTTGGTGGCCATGATGGCGCTGGCCGGGCCGCTGGCGTCGCTGCCGGTGCTGGTCGTCGCCATGATCGCGGCCGGGGTGACGATCGCGCCACAGGTCACGGCCCACTCGCTGGGCGTCGAGCTGGCCGCCCCGGCCGGCACGGCCGCCGAGGGCTTCGGCTGGGTGGTCACCGCAGCCACGCTCGGGCTCTCGGTGGGCCAGGTGGTGTCGGGGTTGGCGGTCGACGGCGTCGGACCGTCCGGAGCGTTCCTGGCCGGCGGTGTGGCCGGGATCGTCATGACCGCGGTCCTGTGGGCGCGGCGCGCCACGCTGGCGCCGGTTCAGGCCCTCAGATAGTCCAGCTGCGCCCGCACCGACCACTCGGCCGCCGGCCACAGCGACCGATCGACGTCCGCGTAGACGATCTCCACCACCTGTGCTGCGTTCGCGTTCGGCCCGACCGTATCCAGTGCGGCCCGTACCTGCTCCAGCCGTTGCTGACGGTGGGTGAGATACGCGGCCGCCACAGCCGATGCGTCGGAGAGCTCCGGGCCGTGGCCGGGCAGCACCGCGGTGTTCGGGGCCAGCTCGGCGAGGCGACGCAGCGACACCAGGTACGGGCCCAGGGCGCCGTCCGGCGGGGCGATCACCGTGGTACCCCGACCGAGGATCGTGTCGCCGGTGAGCACGGCCGGCGCGGCGTCCGGTCCGTCGAGCAGGAATGACACGGAGTCCGACGTGTGCCCGGGCGTCGCGATGACCCGCAGCTCGACGCCCGCTGCCGCCACGGCGTCCCCCTCGGCGAGTGCCTCGGACCCCAGCACCAGCGACGGATCCAGTGCTCGCACCGGTGCACCCGTGAGGTCGGCGAACCGCCGGGCACCGCCGGCGTGGTCGTCGTGACGGTGGGTGAGCAGCACGAGGGCGACGGGCCCGCATGCGGCCACGCGTCGCAGATGCGGCTCGTCGTCCTCACCGAGATCCACCACCACGCACTGCTCGGCGCCGGGTGCGCGCAGCACCCACGTGTTGGTGCCCTCCAGCGTCATCAGTGAGGGGTTGTCGGCGAGCAGCACCGACGCCAGCGCTGTGACGGGCCGCAGCTCACCCGGGGCGGGATGGGTCATACCGGGGACCGGCCGAGGTCGCCGGGCAGAACGACCGCGCCGCCGTCGGTGACCCAGGGCCGCACCGGCCGGATCTCCCGCGACTGTGCCGCGGCGAGCACGGCCGCTCTGTCGGCGTGTTCGCCGATCTCCTGCAGCGTGCGGACCGTCGGCGCCATGAGCTTCACGTCCCCGCGCCGGCCCGCCTCCAGCGCCGCCCCCGGATGCCACCAGGCTGCCTCGACGGCCTCGGTCGTGTGGGCGTCGGCCTCCTGACCGGGTGGGACGAGGGCCACGAAGAACGCCGTGTCGTAGCGCTTCGGCAGCGGCTCGGGGGTGATCCAGCGCGACCACGGCGCCAGCAGGTCCGCCCGCAACACCAGCCCGGCGTCGGCGAGCACCTGGCCGAGCGTGCGCCGACGGGCCACCAGCCCCGCCCGGTCGTCGGGCCGCACGGCGAGATCAGGGCGGATCGCGAGATCGGGACGCCCCCGGCCGGCCAGCAGCACGCCGCACTCCTCGAACGTCTCCCGCACCGCGGCGGCCACCAGCGCGCCGGCGCTTTCCGGGTCGCACCCCAGCCGCTGGCCCCACCAGGTCGGGTCGGGGCCGCTCCAGCGCGACGCATCGGGCCGGTCGGAGGCGTCGACTCCGCCGCCTGGGAACACCGTCATGCCCCCGGCGAACGCCATCCCCGCCACCCGCCGCTGGAGGAACACCTGCAGCGGAGGCCGGCCTTCGGGCGGGTGAGGGTCGTCGCGCAGCAGCAGCACCGTGGCCGCCGGGCGCGGGACGACAGGCACTAAGGGCATCGACGCACAGTAACCCGGCACCGGACAGGATGGCAGGCGTGGATCAGTTGCGAGTCGGCCCCGTCGGGGGCGGGCCCGTGGGCCGCGCAGGTGCACGGACCGGCGCTGGCGGCGCACCCCGGCGTCGCGCTGGCCGGGTTTCTGGACGCCGACCGACGTGGCGAGCGGGCTCGCGGCGCGATTCGCGGCCGCGCCCACCGCAGCTTCGACGATCTGGCGGACGCGGTCGACGTCGTCGCGCTCGCCGTGCCGCCGGCGGTGCAGGGTGGGCCCGCCGTCCGGGCCGCCGCCGCGGGGCGGCACCTGATCTGCGAGAAGCCGCTCGCAGCGACGGTCGCCGAGGCGCGCGAGGTGGTGGACGCTGTCCGGCGCGCGGGCGTCGTGTCGTCGGTGGTGCTGACGATGCGCCACGATCCCGGCGTACGGGCGTGGCTCGCGTCGCTGCCCGATGGTTCCGGACACCGTCGGATCGGCCCGCTGGCTCTCGGGCGCCCTTCTCGGTGGGCCCTACGCCGCCTCGGTGTGGCGCGTCGAGCACGGCGCCCTACTCGACATCGGCCCGCACGTCGTCGACCTGCTCGACGCCGCGCTCGGGCCCGTCACGGGCGTTGACTGGGCGCATCACGGCGAGCCCGACCTGTGGCGCTTCGCCCTCACCCACGCCGGCGTCGCCTGTAGCACGGTGACGGCGTCGCTGCGGCTGCGTCGACCCGTCGGAGATCGAGTTCACGATGTACGGCTCGGCCGGACGGCATCGCTTCGCCGGCCGCGCCGCCGCCGCCCGCGCCTGCTTCGGGCGGCTGGCCGACGAGCTGGTGGCCGCCGTCGACGGATCGGGCCCGCTGCCGGCGCTCACGCCGCCCGCGGGCTCCATCTGCAGGAGATCGTGGAAAAAGGTGTACGCCGTAGCGCGCTGAGGGGATCAGCCCGCCAGGTCGGGTGGATCGAAGAGGCCCCCGGCGTGGGGGTTGGCGTCGCTGCCCCTGCCGCTGGGCCCCGTGTCGTGGGTGGCGCTGTCGTGGGTGGCGCTGCCGTTGGACCCGGTGTCGGAGACCCCGCTGCCGTTGGCCCGGTTGGCGGTGCCGCCGGGGTCGGTGCTGCCGTTGTCGGGCGTGCCCCGGATGCCGGCCCGGCGGATCGTCCAGGGCCGGCGGCCCTGCAACAGCTCGGCCTGGAGGCGGGCGAGCAGCCCACGGTCGGCGGCGCTGAGCCGGTCGACCGACTCGGCGCGCAGGCCGAGATCCTCCGGGCGCCCGATCGGGGCAGAGTGCACGGGCTGCGCCGGGCGGGGTGGGTGGTCCGCGGAGTTTCCGTTCCGGGGACGGTCCGAGCGCCGATCCTGCGCATGCTCGGGGGCGGCCGGTCGTGACTCGCGGGGGTCCGGCGGCCCGGCAGAGTCCGGCGCGGCATCGGAGCGCGGGGCGGAACGGATCTGGGCCGTGTGCGGCTGGCTCTGTTCGGTGGTCCCGCTCGGCCGGCCGCCGCCTTGTGGCAGGCGCTGGAGCCCGTCCTGCCGATATCCGCTCTGCGGCACTCTCTGCTCCGGCAGCCCACGGCCACGCTGCTCGCTCGGTCCGGACGTTCCCTGCGGGTGCCCGACCCGACGCGGCGCGCGCTCCTGATCGCCGAGCCGGCCGTCGGGGACGTCGGCGTCCTCGATCCCGTCGGGTATCGGGCCGTCGTGCATCGGGCCGGTGGCCAAGCGGTGTTCCGACTCCGCGCCCGCGGCGGACGCCCGGTCGTCAGCGTCGGCGATGTAGCGGTGACGGGCGCTCCGCCGCGGCGCCGGCCCCGAATCGGGCTCGTCGACCGCATGTGCGGTGACGTCCCGGGGAGGGGGCTGGTGGGTCTCGGTCGATGGCATCGCCCAATCACCCGACAGCCACTCCGACGCCCAGCTGTCGTGCGCGGGTCCGTCGGGCGACAGCTCGTGGGAGACCCCGAGCGAGTCGTCGACGCGAGGTGCGAGGTCCAGGAGTGGAGCGAGCAGCGGCTGCTCCAGTGGCCCGTTCAGCGGATCGTTCAGCGGATCGCTGAGCGCGGCGATGGCCGGGGTCTCGGCGGGCCGGTCGTCGTCGGTCGCCCGATTCGGTGGGCTCACACGGCGCACCAGGGGGATGGGACCGGATTGCCGGTTGATCGGCGAGACCGCCGCCGGCCACGAACGCTCCTCGGACACCGGGCGTGCTGAGGGGTGGGTCATGTCGGGGTCGAGCAGCGGCCGGATCGGGGACGGCTCCCCGAAGCCACGGCGTGGTTGGAGCGACGAGGGCGTGACGCGCCAGGCCTCCGACCAATCCTGCCGGGCCGCCGGGTCGTCGGGTCCACCGGCCGCCGGCTCCGGTGCGCGCCCCGACCCGACCCGCAGGACGGCCAGGTCCGCATCGGGCCCCTGGCCGACGATGTCCCTCTCGGCGGGGTCGTGCCCCGCGAGGTTGCTCCCGCCGACATCTGCCCGGCCTACGTCGTCCGAGTCGACGTCCACCCGGCCGACGGCGCTCCGGCCGACGTCTGCCCACTCGACGTCGGCCCACTCGGCGTCCGCCTGGTCGAGTTCGGCCCCATCCGGCTCGGCCTCGTCGAGTCCGGCCCGGCCGTGCTCGGTGCTGACG
>JAYSXW010000213.1:0-1561 GCA_043716935.1 Pseudonocardia sp. | reverse complement strand
CGTCGGGGACGCGGCCGGGTACATTGAGCCGTTCACCGGCGAGGGCATGGCCTGGGCCGTCGCCGGGGCCGCGCGCCTGGCCCCGCTCCTCGCCGAGGCCGACGGGGACGCGGTCCGGGCGGCGTGGCGCGCGGCCCACCGTAAGCACGTCGTCGCCCGGCAGTATCCCTGTCGGGCGATTGCCGCGGTGCTGCGGTCGCCGCGGCTGTGCGGGATTGCGGTACGGGCTTTGCACCACTGGCCGGCCGTGGCGGGGCCGGTGATCTACCAGTTGAACCGCCCGCTTTCTGCTCCGCGACGGGGGATTTGATGCCGCTGACGATTCTGGGCATGGGCACCGCCGTGCCGCCCCACGCGACCCACCCGGGGGACGCGCTCACGGCCGCCCGACTGCTCAGCGACCCGGCCGTCGCCGGGGCCGCGTGGCTCGGCCCGGTGTACGAGCGGTCCGGCGTCAAGACCCGCTACCAGGTCCTCGGCGAAGACTTCGTCGCCGACATGGTCACCGGCACCCGCACGTCCGGGTCGCCGTACCTGCCCGGCCCGGACAGTCGCGGGCCGCGGACCGCCTGCCGCATGGACCTGTACGCCAAGCACGCCCCGGCACTCGCCTTGCAAGCCGCCTGGCGGGCGCTGGACGCCTCCGGCGTCGCCCCGGCGAAGGTCACGCACCTCGTCACCGTGTCGTGTACCGGGTTCGTCGCCCCGGGCGTCGATCTCGTCCTGACGAAGGAACTCGGCCTGTCGCCGACCGTCGAACGGCTGCACGTCGGCTACATGGGCTGCCACGGCGCGATCAACGGTTTGCGCGCCGCCCTCGCCCTCGCCCAGGACCCGGACGCCGTCGTGCTCGTCGCCTGCGTCGAGTTGTGCAGCATCCACTACTATACCGGCCCGGAGTCGGACAAGGTCGTCGCCAACGCCCTGTCCGCGGACGGCGCGGCGGCCCTCGTCGGCGTCGGCCGGGACCCCCGCCCGCGGTCCGGCAAAGGCCCGGCGGTCACGGCGACCGGCGCGTGCGTCCTGCCCGATTGGTTACCTCGGGATTAATCCACTTGTCTTGCGTGGCAAAAATACCCAACACGTCGGTGTTCAGGGTTTTGAGCTTGGCCACGTCCTTTTCGGGCATGCCGTAGTACATCACGCAGCCCACGGTTTTTTTGCCCCCCAGCAGGGCTTGCTGCAGGCTCCAGCCGCCGCCGAAGCACCAGCCCACGCTGGCAAACTGCGCCTTGGGGCCCGCGTACGCCTGTGCCCCTTTCAGGATGGCCACGGCGCGCTCCGACTTCACTTCGCCCATGTACTTGCCGGCTTCCTCGGGGGTACTGGCTACTTTGCCGTCGTACAGGTCAACGGCGATGACGTTGACGCCGGGCATTTCGGCGGCGAAGGTGGCGGCTTCCTTCTTAATGTAGTCGTTCAGGCCCCACCACTCGTGAATCACGAACAGATACTTGTTGCTGGGCGTGGCGCTTTTTATCTCGAAGCCCTTGCCCGTGCGGCCGTCGGGAGTCTTGAACTCCACCACCGCGCCTTCGCCCTTGAACTCGTAAGGCAGCGG
>JAYSXW010000212.1:0-1564 GCA_043716935.1 Pseudonocardia sp. | reverse complement strand
TAAGTCCTTAGTCACGTCTGGCAGCCCGTGGGATGCCGTAGCGCATCATCCCGCCGGGCTCGGCTACTGCCGGACATCGAACGCGACTCCTGCGGGGTAGCCTCGCGGAAAGAATGTTCCCCCCCGGAGGTGGACGGCGTGCTCGGACCGCTACAGATGATCGCGGTGAGTTTCCCTCCTGGCGACGGGTTGCCGGGACGCGTTCTCGCCGAGGTCGATCGGCTCCAGCTCCGGGGGAGCGTGCGCGTGCTCGACGTGGTCCTGGTGTCCAAGAACCAAGACGGCACCATCGTGCAATCGTCCTTCGGCGAGGACGAGGACTTCGGTGAGCTCGTTTCGCGGCTTTTGCCAATCGGTGGCGCCGCCGCCGAGGACGGCGACGGAGAACTGGCCGAGCTGTGGGCCCAGGCGCAGCCGCTGCCGGTCGGGGCGACGGTCGCCTTCCTCCTCTTTGAGCACCGCTGGGCCCGAGCAATCTTCGACGCGATCGACGATGAAGGCGGCGCTGTGCTGAGTGCCGGGCTACTCACTCCCGAGCTCAGCCTGATGATCGACGCTGAGGTCACGGCGATGGAGAATGCGGCTCGATCCATAGCCGCGGCACAGGCGGCCGAAGCCGATGCACGGCTGCGGGCCGCCGCGGCGCGGGCCGAAGCCGACGAGTCCGTGGCCGCCTCGGACCGGATCCGGTCCGCTGCCGTAGTCGAGGCCCTCCGAGCGCTCGCGGACGCGGGCTTGGTGGAATTGGTCGCGGTACACGAGGCCGCGGACGCCCTGAGCGCTGCCGGCCTGATCGTAGCCACCGCCGACGAGGTGGCGAACCGCGCCGTAGTAGCCGCCGCGTCCACGGTCGCGGCGGCCGACGAAGCTGCGGCCGAGGCGATCGCCGAGGACTCTGCGGCCGTGGCGGCCGCCGACGAGAGGACGGCCGACGCCGCCCGGGCTGCCTCGGTCACCCCCGCCGAGATTCGCGTACTGCGTTACCTGCCGACGCCGCTGACCTTCGCGCTTATTGCCGATAAGCTCGGGATCTCCCGAGCAGCGGCCAAGAATCGGGCCGAGCGCGCCTACAAGAAGCTCGGCGTGCACAGCCGCGCCGACGCGGTGAAACGCGCGCGGGTACTCCGAGTCCTTCCGTAACCACCCCGTGCCCCACGAGCAGAGCCCCCAGCGAGGTGGTCACGTGATCTTGTAGATGGCGAGCGGGCGGCGGGCCACCGGGGGGCTAGGCAACGCCGCGAGCGTAGCTGATCGTGATCGGTTCAGCCCGTCGCGAGCTGGGCCCGTCGCGAGCTGGGAGAACACGATCCGGGTCAGGTGGGCGTGGCGGTGTCGGTGGGCGACCCGGCCGGGGACACCACATCGAGGTTCAGCTCGCCGGCGATCAACCCGCGGGCCACCTCGACCAGGCGCCGGTTGTGGTGGCGGGCGTAGCGGCGCAGCCGGTCGAACGCGGTGCGCCCTCGCTGCCTTCCGGTCAGCGTCGCCAGCGTCTGATGCGATGCCGGTGCAGGGAGATCGGTGTCACCTGGCGGTGTGCCCGGCGCCCAACCGGGTAACCCCC
>JAYSXW010000211.1:0-14148 GCA_043716935.1 Pseudonocardia sp. | reverse complement strand
CCCACTCGACGTCGGCCCACTCGGCGTCCGCCTGGTCGAGTTCGGCCCCATCCGGCTCGGCCTCGTCGAGTCCGGCCCGGCCGTGCTCGGTGCTGACGTGCTCGATGCTGCGGTGCTCGGTACTCGTCCGCTGCGCGTAGTGGGGCTCCGCGCCGTGCTGCTCCGCGTCCTCGAACTCCCACGCGCCGACCTCGTCGCCGGTCCCGCGTGCGTCGGCCGCGTCAAGGTCGGCCACGCCCGGGTCGGCCACGCCCGGGTCGGACTCGGGCCGGTCGGATTCGCGCCGGTCGGACCCAGGCGGGTCGGGCTCGCTCACGTCGAACACCGCCGGACCGACCGGGTCTCCGCCCAGCCCGTCCCGGTCCAGCTCCGGCCCGTCGAGCTCGTGCCCGTCGAGGTCCCGTGCAGCGAGATCGCCGGGATCGAGGCGTCCTGCCCGGACGGGCCCTGTTTCGTCGGTCACCCCCGGTCCCGCTACCCCCGGTCGCGCCGATCCCGTGCGAGGAACGCGCCCCGAGCGTCCCGAGCGCCCCGAGCCTCGTGGGAACGGGGTCTCGGCGAATGGGCTGGCGGCCAGCCGCAGGCGGCTCTCGTCGGGTTCACCGTCGTCTTGGTCCGGCCGCCCGGTGGCGACCGGGCCCTGCCCCCGTACCACGACGGCCGTGCTCAGCGCGGTGACGTGGTAGGCCGGCACGGGGACATCGGCGGGCAGCACCTCCACCGAGGCCCGGACGCCGGCCCGGTCGAGGGCGACGGACAGCTGGTAGGCCAGCACGTCACCGGGCCGCCCGGCGGTGGCGCGCACGAGCACGACGGGATGCGGCAGCGGGCCCGAGGCGGCGCCGGCGGGGGTGACGCGTCGGGTCAGTAGCACCTCGCACCCCTGCAGCTGACGGGCCGGCAGCCCGAGCAGCGCCCCGGCCACGGGGTCGCCCGCGGCGGGCGGGGTGAAGCGGTGGCTGATGCCGTTGTCGGGGCGGGCGGTCGGCAGAGCGGCGTCGGCGTCGAGCTCGGTGTGGGCGTAGCGGGAGGCGTCGACGAGCGCGGAGCGGACGGGCGCGGGTAGGGCGACCCGGTCGGCGACGAGGGTGGCGGTCAGCAGGGCAATCGCGTGGGCGTCCTCCCCGACGGCGACGAGCTCACGCGTCCATGCGAGCAGGTCGTCGTCCACGCGGCCGGCCAACGCCAGCAGCAGGTCGTGCGTCGTTTCCGGTGACGTCCCGTCCATCCGGCTCCTCCGGTCTGCCGCTGGTCCCCTGCGTCCTCGCGAACTAGGAGGGGGCCCCCGCGGCCCGCCACAGCGGCGTCGTACCGATGATGGCCGCACGGTGGTACGCAGGTGGATCCCCGTGCGACGGGAGCACCTCCACGCACGGTGTGCGGTCGCCGTGCGCCCGCAGCAGGCGCTGAAGTGTGCCCGTCAGCACCCACGGTCGATCCCCGCCGAGCACGACGACGACTCGCTGTTCGTCACCGGCGCGCCCGCCGGTTCGGATGCCGATGCGCAACTCGATGCAGTCACGGTGGCCGCGGAGCACGGCGATGAGGCCGAGCGCTGCCGCGTCGACGGTGCCGTCGGCTGGTCGGAACGTGACCGCCGGATCGTCGACGACGTGGGCGGGCAGCACTGCGTCCAATGCGCGCGGCGACGCCCCCCACTCACCGACGGCGGCGGCCAGCAGGTCACGCTCGTCGTCGGTGATACCGACGCGGTGACGCAGCAGTTCGCGCGGCAGCATCGCGCTGAGCGCGGCGCGGGCCTCGGCGGCGAGCCAGTCGCGCAGCCGCCAGAGCAGCTCGTCGGGCAGCCGGCCCGCGAGCCGGACCAGCAGGTCGTGACAGTCCTGCTCGGCGCTGCCAAGGGTGCCGAGCAGAGACGTCACGCCCCGACCTCGACGATCAGCTCCACCTCGACCGGCGCGCCCATCGGCAGCTCCGCCACCCCGACGGCCGAGCGGGCGTGCCGGCCCGCCTCGCCGAAGACTTCGCCGAGCACGTCGGAAGCTCCGTTGATGACCGCGGGTTGGCCGGTGAACCCCGGTGCGGAGGCGACGAACCCCACGACCTTGACCACGCCGATGACGGCGTCGAGGCCGACCAGCGCGTCGACCGCGGCGAGTGCGTTGAGCGCGCAGGTTCGGGCGAGGGCGTAGGCGTCCTCGGGCTCGACCTCGGCGCCGACCTTGCCGGTGGCGGCCAGCGTCCCGTCGACGTAGGGCAGCTGGCCGGCGGTGTACACGAGGCCGCCTGTCCGGCGCGCCGACACGTACGCACCGGCCGGGGTGGCAACGGCCGGCAGGACGATGCCCAGCCCGGCGAGCCGCGCCGTGGGGGAGCTCATCCCTGGACCGGGCGCTTGAACCAGGCGACGAACTGCTCGGCGCCGGCCTTCGAGGTGACCGCAACCAGCTCCCAGCCGTCGCGACCGAAGTTGTTGAGGATGGCCTGGGTGTTGTGGATCAACACCGGTGCGGTGAGATACTCCCACCGGGCGGCCTGCGGGGCGCTCATCACGTTCCCTCGCTGACGCTCGGTCGAGCGCTGCGCGGGCGCTGTGATGCTGATCTGCTCGCAAGCTCGCTCATGGAACGGCACTGTAGCCAGGGCCTCATCCCGCTCGGGCGGCCGGGCGCAGTGTCGGCGCCTAACCTGGAACGGTGAGTACTCCGGGATGGCCCGCAGCATTGGCGGCCGCGCGCCTGCATGTGGTGACGGGCAAGGGCGGCACCGGCAAGACGACGGTGGCCGCGGCGCTGGCCCTCGCGCTGGCCTCGGGTGGCCGGCGGACGCTGCTGGTGGAGGTCGAGGGGCGTCAGGGCATCGCGCAGTTGTTCGACACTCCGCCGCTGCCCTACGAGGAGCGGAAGATCGCTGTTGCGCCCGGGGGCGGCGAGGTGCGAGCCCTGGCCATCGACACCGAGGCCGCGCTGTTGGAGTACTTCGAGATGTTCTACCGGCTCGGCATCGCCGGGCGGACGTTGCGCCGGATGGGCGCGATCGAGTTCGCCACCACCCTCGCTCCCGGGCTGCGCGATGTCCTGCTCACCGGCAAGGCCAAGGAGTGCGTCAACCGCATCGGCTCCGACGGCCGTCCCGTATACGACGCCGTGGTCGTCGACGCCCCGCCCACCGGCCGGGTCGTCAGCTTCCTCGACGTCACCAAGGCGATGCGCGATCTCGCCCGGAGCGGCCCGATCCACGGCCAGGCCGAGGGTGTGGTGCAGGTGCTGCACTCCGCGCTCACGGCCGTCCATCTGGTGACCCTGCTGGAGGACCTGCCCGTGACCGAGACCATGGAGACAGTCGACGAGCTCGCCGGCGCCGGCCTGCCGCCGGGCGCGATCATCGTCAACCGGGTCCGGCCGCAGTGGCTGCCCGACCGGTCGGTCGCGGCCGCGGCGAACGGCCGCGTCGACGCCGATCGCATTCGTGCCGGCCTGGCCTCGGCGGGGCTGGACCTGCCCGCCGACGTCATAGAGGGCCTGGTCGCCGAGACCGTCGAGCACGCCGTGCGGGTGCACGCCGAGGTCGCCGCCTCGGCTCGGCTCGATGCCGGCCTGGACCTGCCGCGCCTGGAGCTGCCCCAGCTCGTCGACGGTGTCGACCTCGGTACCCTTTACGACCTCGCCGCCGCGCTGGTGGAGCAGGGCGTGGCCGTGCGCGCCCTGAGTGGAGTGATCGCATGATGCCCTCATTGGACATCGACGCTCTGCTCGACGACCCGGCCACCCGCGTCGTCGTGTGCTGCGGCTCGGGCGGGGTGGGCAAGACCACGATGTCCGCGGCGCTGGCGATCCGCGCTGCCGAGCGGGGCCGCCGCACGGTGGTCCTGACGATCGACCCCGCGAAGCGGCTCGCCCAGGCCCTGGGCCTGGAGGCGCTGAGCAACGAGCCGAGCCGCGTCCGCGGCACCCGGGGCCGTGCCGATGCGGCCTCCGCTGGCGCTCCGGCCGGCGGTGAGCTGCAGGCGATGATGCTCGACATGCGCCGGACGTTCGACGAGATGGTGCAGGCCCATTCGGCGCCCGACCGCGCCGAGGCGATCATTGCCAACTCGTTCTACCAGACGATCTCCTCGTCGTTCTCCGGCACGCAGGAGTACATGGCGATGGAGAAACTGGGGCAGCTGGCGGCCACCGGCGAGTGGGACCTCATCGTCGTCGACACCCCGCCGTCGCGCTCGGCCCTGGACTTCCTCGATGCCCCCCAGCGCATGTCGACCTTCCTCGACGGCCGCATGATCCGGCTGCTGTCCTCGCCGGCCCGTGTGGGCGGTCGGGGCCTGCGCAAGCTCGTCGGGGCCGGGTTCGCGCTGTTCGCGAAGGCCGTCTCGACGATCATCGGCGGGCAGCTGCTCACCGACGCGTCGGCGTTCGTGCAGGCGTTCGACACGATGTTCGGCGGCTTCCGCGAACGCGCCGAGGCCACGTACTCGCTGCTCCGCTCGCCGGGCACGGCGTTCCTGGTCGTCGCCGCGCCCGAGCCGGACGCGCTGCGCGAGGCCGCGTACTTCGTCGACCGGCTCTCCGCAGAGCGGAT
Organism: Pseudonocardia sp.; assembly: GCA_043716935.1. Classification (GTDB taxonomy): domain Bacteria; phylum Actinomycetota; class Actinomycetes; order Mycobacteriales; family Pseudonocardiaceae; genus Pseudonocardia. The sequence continues at coordinate 9,609 of JAYSXW010000211.1, read as the reverse complement.
GCCGCTGGCCGGGCTGGTGCTCAACCGCACCCACCCGGTGCTCGCCCCGCTCTCGGTGGGGAAGGCCCGCAGCGCGGCCGAAGGCGTGCGGGGCGCGCCCCTCGCCGCGGCGGTACTTCGCCTGCACGCCGATCGCGTGGACCTCGCCGACCGCGAGGAGCGGCTGCTGCTGCGCTTCACCGGTGCGCACCCCACCGTGCCCGTCACCCGCGTCCCGGTGGTGGCGCACGACGTCACCGATCTGGACGGCCTCCGTGAGATCGGCGCCCGCCTCGCCGCGGGCGCCGCCCCCGCGCTCGAGCCGAGCACCCCCCTGCGTTCCGCCCACTCCTAGCCCTTCACCGTCTCGGCCGCGTAGTGGGCGTCACGGGCGTCGCCCAACAGGGACGACCAGCATGCGACATCCGGACGGGTACGCAGCAGCGCGCGCCGTTCCCGCTCGGTCATCCCGCCCCACACGCCGAACTCGACGCCCTCGTCCAGGGCATGGGCCAGGCACTCCGTGCGGACGGGGCAGGTGCGGCAGAACTGCTGTGCCTCCCGCTGCATCGCCCCGGTGACGAAGAGCTCGTCCGCGTCCTGCGTGCGGCACTTCGCCGCGGCGCGCCAGTTCCAACTCGTCATGCCGACCTCTCCCGCCGTGAACCCGTCGACCTGCACAGACGAATTCTGGAGGCGTCCGGTTCCACGTGGGACCGAGCAGAATTACTCAACCTGACGGGACGATCACCCGGGCGCGCGTACGCTCGGCCGCTGTGAGCTCCCTGCGTGCCGTCGTGCGGCCGATGGCCCTGCTTCTGGGGCTGTGTCTGCTGGCCGGCCTACTCGTCGCCGGTGCCGTCTACCCCGCCACCGTCGGGTTGGGCCTGGTGTCCAACGACGTGGGTGACAGCGTCCAGAGCGTCTCCACCGATCTCGTCGACGGCCCGCTACCGCAGACCAGCACGATGACCGACGCGGCGGGAAACCCGATCGCGCGGTTCTTCGACAGCAACCAGAACCGGCAGGTCGTCACCTCCGACCAGATCGCGCCGGCGATGAAGGCAGCCATCGTCGCGATCGAGGACCGCCGGTTCTACGAGCACAACGGTGTCGACTGGCAGGGCACGATCCGCGCGGTGGTCGCCAACTCCACCTCCGGGAGCATCGAGCAGGGCGCGTCCACGCTCACCCAGCAGTACGTCAAGAACTACTTCCTCTACGTCAACGCGCAGACCGATACCGATCGGCTGAAGGCCACCGAGCAGACGCCCGCGCGCAAGCTCAAGGAAGCACAGATCGCGCTGCAGACGGAACGGCGGCTGAGCAAGGAAGAGATCCTCGCCCGCTACCTCAACATCGTCTCCTTCGGCAACGGCGCGGCCGGCATCGCGTCCGCCGCGCGCACCTACTTCAACACCACCGCCAACCAGTTGACGGTCCCGCAGGCGGCCATGCTCGCGGGCATGGTGCGCAGCACGGAGTTCTACAACCCCGTGACCAACGCCGAGGTCACGCTGGAACGGCGCAATCTCGTCATCCAGCAGATGCGCGAGCAGCAGATGATCGACGACACCCAGATGCAGGCCGCCCTCGCCGCGCCGCTCGGAGTCGTGGACCCGCTGGTCACCCAACCCAACGGCTGCATCGGCGCCGGCGACGCGGGTTTCTTCTGCGAGTACGCCCAGAAGTATCTGGCCGACGCGGGATTCAAGCCCGAGCAGCTCGCCCGCGGGGGATACACGATCAAGACCACGCTCGACCCCGGAGTGCTGGCGAAGACCCGAGCCGCGCTGATCGAGAAGGTGCCGGCCGATCTGCCCAACGTCTCGAACAACATGGCCATCGTCGCGCCCGGAGCCGACAAGCACCGGGTGCTCGCGATGGCGTCGAGTCGCACGTTCGGCCTGAACAAGGACCGATTCGAGACGAGCTTCAACCTGCCCTATGAACCGGTCCCGTTCGGGGGCGGATCGATCTACAAGATCTTCACCTCGGCAACGGCGATGGAGAAGGGGCTGGGAATCAACTACCAGCTCGAGGTGCCGGCCGACCCGTACTTCTCACCGCTCTACATCGACGGGAAGACGCGCAAGCCTACGCCGGTCCACAATGCGGAGACAGGCCTCCCGGGGCGGTTGTCCCTACAGGATGCGCTCGCTATCTCGCCCAACACCGCATTCGTGAAGCTGGAGGAGTTCACCGGCGTGACGGACGTCGTGGACATGGCCGTGCGGCTGGGGATGAGGGCGCTGACCATTCCTGACTCCACAGGTCGAACCAACGCCGACAAGATCAAGGCGGATCAGCGCGCCTCCTTCACCCTCGGGCCCGAGCCGACGAGCGTGCTGGACGTGGCCAATGTCGGTGCCACTCTCGCGAGCGCAGGCATGAACTGCCCGGCCAGCCCGATCGAGTCGATCACCGACCGGGCCGGCAGTGCGCTGGGGATCACCGAGGCACCGTGCAAGCAGGCCGTCGATCCCGGCCTGGCCAATACGCTGATGACCGGCCTGAGCAAGGACGACCAGCCGGGCGGGACGGCCTTCGGCGCCGCTCGGGCCGCGGGATGGAACCGGCCGCTGGCGTCGAAGACGGGAACGACGCAGCAGCAGAAGGCGGCGGCGTTCGTCGGCATCGTTCCGCAGATGTCCGGCGCGGTGATCACCTTCGACAACGACAACAAGCCCGACACCCTCTGTGATGGCCCGGGCGCGCCGTACGCCTGCCGTAGCGGCGGGATCTTCGGCGGCAAGACCCCGGCCGAGACCTGGTTCGCCGCCATGAACCGCATCCTCGACGGCCAACCCGTCCTTCCGCTGCCGCCCACCGACGACCGGTACCTGGCGGGCGGCGCCGAGTCCCGCGTGCCCGATGTCGTCGGTAGCGGCCGTAACGACGCCGGCCGCACGCTGGAGGCGGCCGGCTGGAAGGTCTCGAACAAGACCGAGGACAACGCCGCCTCGGCCGGCACCGTCATCGGCCAGAGTCCACGGGGCAGTGCTCTGCCCGGCGAGACGATCCAGCTGACGATCAGCAGTGGCAAGGTCAAGCCGGCGCCCGCACCTCCCGGCGGCGGGCCGACCGACCAACCCCCACCGGTCGACCCCGGCAACGGCGGGGGGGACCCCAACAACGGCAACCCCAACAACGGGGGCGGGGGCAACGGCGGGAACGGCTGATCCGCTCTGGGGCGTAGCCCGTCGGAGTGGTTCGCGTGGACCGATGCCGTGTCGACCGTCCCGTGGTCGCCGCGTTCGGCCTAACGTAGGTGTCATGGCGATCAGTGGCGACGCGCTGTTCGGGCAGGACGGCACCGGCGGCGACGTCTCCGGCCCGCTGCCCGGCTTCGCGCTGCCGGCCCTGCCGCTGCCGCCCCTGGGACCCGGCGGCAAGCTCATCGGACCGGAGGACGTCAACCCGGAGGACGTCAACCCGGAGCACGTCCACCTGAAGGGCGTCCGTCCCGAGGACGACCGCCCGGAGCACGCCGACCCGGCCGAGGTCCGGCTGGCGGATCTGCTGCCCGCGACACCGGACGTCGAGCGCCCCCTCAAGCTGGTCCGTGACCTCGTGCGGGAGCGGATGGCAGCGAGTCGGCCGCCTACAGATCCGTTGGTCGACGTCCAGGCGCCGCGGACTGCCCCGACCGCCGACGCACCCCCACCGGTGATCACCTGGACCGCGCCCTCCCCTCGGCGCGAGGGCGAGGTCCCGGCGCCGATTCGTCCCGAGTCGGCCCGTACCGCACCCCCGCACACCGCGCCCCCCGTTGCCGCGCCCCCGCACACCGCTCCGTCGGTGGTCGCGGGTTCGCACCCTCGTCCACCGGTCCCGACAGCGTTCCTGACCGGCGCCCGCCCGCGGGTGCCCGAGGAGCCGTCGATCCTGGGGTTCTCCCGCCACTCCCGTAGCCGCTTGGGTTCGCGGCTGTTCACATTGTTCTTCGTCCTCGTGTTCACCGTGATCGTCGTTCAGACCGTGGTGGCTCTGCTGAATCCGTGACGCACGTCCGAAACTGTCGGTCCCCCCGGACTATCCTGGGCTCCACATCGTCGTCGCCACGTCGACACCGAGCGCCGGGAGGTGAGAGCGATCAGCAGCGAGCCGCCGGAGCTGTCCGCCTCCACGTCCCATCGCGTACGCAGCGTCCTGGCCATCCCGGCGTTCCGCCGGTTGTGGCTGGTCACGTCGTTGGCCGGGGTGTGCGATTGGATGAGCCTGCTGGCGCTCTCGGCCCTGGCCACCCAGCTCACCAGCGGCTACCAGGCCCAGAGCTTCGCGCTCGGTGGGGTGGTCGCCACCAAGCTGCTGCCGGCGCTCGTGCTCGGGCCGTTGGCGGGGGCGCTGGCCGACAGGTTCGACCGTCGCCACGTCATGGTCGCCTGCGATTTCCTGCGGTGCGCCTTGTTCGTCTCCATCCCGCTCGTGGGGTCGCTGGCCTGGCTGCTGGTGGCCACGTTCCTGATCGAGATCTGCGCACTGTTCTGGATCCCGGCCAAGGACGCGTCGGTACCCAACCTGCTGCGCCGGCCCGATCAGGTCGAGACGGCCAACCAGCTCGCACTGGTCATGACCTACGGCGTCGCGGTCATCACCGCGTCGGGCCTGTTCGCGGTGCTGTCGCGGGCGGGCGCGCTGGCCGGGGCGTCCACGCTCGACACGGTGTACGTCGCGGTGCTGCTCAGCGGCGGCGCGTACCTGGTGATCGCGGTGACGGTCTGGTTCCGGATCCCCGAGATCTCCGGCCGCGCCACCGGCCGTCGCGAGGTTCCGCCCAGCCTGCTGAGCCTCATCCGGGACGGTGCCGCGTTCGTCGTGCGGACGCCGCTGATCCGGGGCCTGGTCACCGGCATCGTGGGGGCCTTCATCGCGGGCGGCATCGTCGTCGGCTCCGCCACGCTCTATGCGGCGAGCCTCGGCGGCGGCAACGCGGCGTATGGGGTGTTGTTCGCGTCCGTGTTCGTCGGGTTGGCCATCGGGATGGGCGCCGCGCCGCGGATGGCGCGGCGGATTCCGCACAACCGGCTCTTCGGTGCGGGTATCGTGGCGGCCGGGCTGGCGCTGGTGCTGGTCTCTGTCGCGCCGGACCTGTTCCTGGCCATTACCGCGGTGATGCTGGTGGGCGGGTTCGCGGGCATCGCGTTCCTCACCGGGTTGACGATCATCGGCTCCCAGGTCGCCGACGAGATTCGTGGCCGTGTCAACGCGTTCGTACAGTCGATCGTGCGGCTCACCCTGCTGGGGTCGCTCGCGGTCGTGCCGCTGGTGGTCGGGTTGATCAGCGCGCGGAGCGTCGAGCTGTTCGGCGTCGCGTTCGTCCTCGAGGGAACGCGGGTGGTGATGTTCGCCGGAGGGTTGGTGGCTGCGGGCATCGGCACGCTCGCGTACCGCCAGATGGACGACTGGCGGCTCGAACCGATCCTGCCCGATCTGCTCGCCGCCCTGCGCCGGGGCGATCCTCGCAGTGGAGCCGGCGTCCTCATCGCCGTCGAGGGCGCGTCGGCCGAACAGACGTCCGAGCAGGCAGCACGTCTCGCTGCCCGCCTGCGTTCCGACGGTCACGTCGTCGTCGAACCCGACAGCGATGAGCACGACTGCGAACGCTGGGCCGCCGCCACCCGGGAAGCCTCGCTCTCGGGTACCCGCGCCACGGCCCTGGCCGCGGCGGCCGTGCGCGCCGATCAGGTGGAACGCGTGATCCGGCCCGCACTCGCCGGGGGGGCGGTCGTCGTCGTCGACCGGTTCCTGGTCAGCCCACTCGTCCAGGTCGGGGTGGCGGCCGATCTCGATCCCGGTGAACTGGAGAACCTCGCCGTCTGGGCCACCGGCCGGCTGCGCCCAGACGTCTCGGTGCTGCTCGACCGCGCACCCGCCCGCCCCGTCCCCGATTCGCGAACGGTCGGGAAGGGCGTGGTCGGCGAGGAGCACCTGCGGGTGCAGCGCCTGCTCACGCGCATGGCGGCCGCGGAGCCGCACTGTTACGTCGTGATCGACGCCGACGCCGCCCCCGACGAGGTGGCCCAGCGCGTCTACACCGGCCTCGCCCCGGTGCTGTCGAAGCGGTCCGCGCCCGTATCCGACGCGGCCGCTGCGCCGGTGGCCGACCGCGCGACATGAGTGTGTGGGACGAGGTCGTCGGGCAACCGGCCGTCGTGGTCGAACTCCGGGAGGCCGCGGAGAACCCGGCGGCCATGACGCACTCGTGGCTGTTCACCGGACCGCCCGGCTCGGGCCGGTCGGTGGCAGCGCGGGCGTTCGCGGCCGCCCTGCAGTGCCCCGATCACGGCTGCGGCCACTGCACGGCCTGTCATACCATCCTGTCCGGCACCCACGCAGATGTCCGGGAGGTCGTCCCTGACGGGTTGTCGATCAAGGTCGACGAGATGCGGGCGCTCGTGCAGCTGGCGGCCCGCCGCCCGGCCACGGCCCCGCACCAGGTCCTGCTGATCACCGACGCCGACCGGCTCACCGAGGGCGCGGCGAACGCGCTGCTCAAGGCGGTGGAGGAGCCGCCGGAGCGCACGGTGTTCCTGCTGTGCGCGCCGTCGGACCACCAGGACGACGTCCCGATCACCATCCGCTCCCGCTGCCGGGTGGTGCCGCTACGGGTGCCGCAGCCCGGGGCGATCGCCGAGGTTCTCGTCGCCCGCGACGGCATCGACCCGGCCACGGCGGCGTGGGCGGCGTCGGTGGCCGGCGGCCACATCGGGCGGGCTCGGCACCTGGCCCGCGACCCGGAGGTCCGGGCCCACCGCGAGACGGTGCTGGGCCTGCCCCTGCGGATGCGCGGCCTCGGCGACGCGTTCGCCTTCGCCGGCGACCTCATTCGCACCGCGCGCGCCGAGGCGACCACGCAGAGCGAGACCCGCGACGTCGCTGAGCGCGAGGAGCTGGCGATCGCGATGGGTGCCGGAGGCGTCGGGAAGGGTGTCGCGGCGGCGGCGCGGGGGGCGAAGGCGGCGGAACGGGAACTCGAACGCCGCCAGAAATCGCGCAGCACCCGCACCCAGCGCGACGCGATCGACCGCGCTCTCGTCGATCTCGCCGGTTTCTTCCGCGACGCGCTGGTGGCCGGCAGCGGTGCCCGGGTCCGGTTGGAGAACCCCGACCGCGATGCCGACGTCCGCAGTGCCGCCGCGCAGTGGAGCGCCGAGTCGGTGCTGCGCCGGTTGGAGGCCGTCCTCGCGTGCCGCACGGCGCTGGAGGAGAACGTGAAGCCGGAGATCGCCGTCGAATCGATGATGACGGCCCTGTACCGGGGTTGACTTCGTGAGACTCGGGTGTTCTACCGCCATGGGGAACAACACCATCAGCGACGAGCGAGCCCGCACCTTCGCCGACGCTCTTCGCAGGTTGGAGGAGAATTCCGACGCCACCGCCCGGGCCGAGCTGTCCTCCGGCGACGCGATCACGCAGCGCTTCGACGCTCGCGGCGAGCGGACAGGAGAGGTCGAGCAGTTCTGGACCGAGTACCTCGGTCAGTTCCACGACATCTCGACCACGTCCTACCACGTGATCGAGGGCGCCGACGAGTTCGCCCTGGAGTGGACGAGCACCGGGCCGCTCACCGACGACCGTCCCATCACCTACCGTGGCGTCACCGCCATCGGCTACGAGGGCGAGAAGATCGTGTGGCTGCGCAGCTACCACGACTACGCCGCGTTCACCCTGATCCCTGCCGGGACGGCATCCTGAACCAGATCATCGGGTTGTCCCCCGCCGCCCCCCGCACCGGCGCGAGGCCGAGTTCGTCGCGCACGGCGCCCAGCGCGTCGTAGGTCGCTCGTGCCTTGGCGCGGGACGGGGTGAAGAACGGCTCGTCCCGGTCGGCCAGCCAGCGCACCACCGCGCGGCCCTCGTGAAACGGGAGGGTGGCGCGGAAGTGGTAGACGTCGTGCACGCTGACCGGGATGCCGGCCGGGACCCGCGGGAACAGGTGTTGCAGGTACCAGCGGCCGAAGCGCCCGGAGTGGTCGGCGTCGACGAACAGATAGCCGGTGTCGGCGGGCACCCGGTCGAGCGTCTCCACGATGTCGCCGCGCACGAACGTCCACCGGCTCTCGGCGAGATCGGCGGGGACGTTGCCCACGACGTTGTCGATGATGTCGAAGCTGTGCAGCCGCCCGGTGCCGTTGTCGCGCAGGGCCGAGAGGATCCACGATGTCGACCAGCCGTGGAACGTTCCCAGCTCCATCACCTTCGCCGGCCGGGTCTCGCGCAGCAGCAGGTAGGTGATCTCGGCTTCCAGGTCGTCGAGCTGTGGGGTCATGCGCGCGCCCATGGATTCGATGTACTCCCGTTGCTGCTTCCCGACGGCCGTCAGATCGTCGGCGTAGCGGCGGTAGAGCGCGGTGACGTGCTCGAGATCGATCGGCTGCACGGGCCCTCCCTGCGTGTTCGCACGGCTGACACTAGCGATGTCCGACCGGGCCGCCAGCGCAGCCACGCGTGGCGCAGCCCGCTCGACGCCATCGATCGCGCTCCGCTGAGGGGGCACCCCGGGTGGACGGAGGCCGGAGCGGGGCTGGTTAACTCAATGGGTACGACGCCGCCTTAGCTCAGTTGGTAGAGCGACGCACTCGTAATGCGTAGGTCTGGGGTTCGAATCCCCAAGGTGGCTCCCCAGGTCAGAGGCCCGAACGGAGCGCTTCCGAAGTCAGGAATCGGCCCTCGTGGCACGGTTCGTGGCACGACCGGCGGCTAATCTGGGCGGCATGGCGTCCTCCAGCTCTGCTCGACGCCGGGGCCCGCGGGGGAACATCACCTGGTTGCCCAGCGGGTCGGCGCGCGTCAGCGTGTACGGCGGAGTCGATCAGCTCACCGGCAAGGAGATGCGGCTCCGGGAGACGGTCGCCGCGCGTGGCACCAAGCGTGAGACCGAGCGGGAAGCCATCAAGGTGCAGACCCGGCTCCTCAACCAGGTCGACGAGCGCCGCAGCCCCAAGACGGAGGCCACCGTCAACCAGCTGCTCGACCGGTGGCTCGACGTCATCGACATCGAGAAGACCACGCGCACGGGCTACGTCGGGAAGATCGAGAAGCACATACGGCCGGCGGTCGGCCGGCTGGCCGTAGGCCGGGTGAAGGCTGAGACCATCGAAGGGCTGTATGCCCAGCTGCGTCGGTGCCGCAACCACTGCCGCGGGGAGAAGTTCGTCCAGCACCGAACGAGCGGCGAGCACGTGTGCGACGAGCACAGCAGCCGGCGGAAGTGCGCGAAGGAGACCACCGGCGACTCCGCCGCGCGGTGCAGGTGGTGCGACCGCCGGTGCGGACCGCATCAGTGCATGCCGCTCTCTGCCGGCAGCATTCGCGTTGTCCACGCCATCCTCAGCGGGGCATTCACGCGCGCGGTCCGGTGGGGCTGGATCGCCGTCAACCCCATCGAGCAGACGGAGCCGCCAGCGGTGCCCCGGCCCGACCCCGATCCACCGACGCCCGACGAAGCCGCGCTCATCCTCACCGAGGCGTGGAAGGACCCGGAATGGGGCCTGTTCCTCTGGACCACGCTCACCACCGGCGCCCGACGGGGCGAGATGTGCAACCTCCGGTGGAGCCGGCTCGACCTCACCAACGGCGTCGTGATCTTCAAGCACAGCGCTGCCCAGATCGGCGGCGACGTCTGGG
>JAYSXW010000022.1:0-19355 GCA_043716935.1 Pseudonocardia sp. | reverse complement strand
CCACCCCGCTGACCGACGGCCGCGCGATCACTCCGCCCTACGTCGTGGAGGCGCAGCGCGGCGAGGGCGGTGACTCCGCACCGCAGACCAGCGACCTGGCCCCCGACAAACCGGTCGAGCAGAGCGCGGCTCCGGAGGCAGCCCAGCCCGACGCGCCGACGCCCGGTGCGGCGGCACCCCTACCCGCCTCCGGCGGCCTGCCGCTGTGGCCGGTGGTGATGCTGCTGGCGGTCGTGGCCGTCGTGCTCGCGCCGACGGCGGTCCGGCTGGCGCTACGGCGACGTCGCCTGAGCATCGCGGGAGCCGGCGGTCCGGGCGCGGCTGTCGCGGCGTGGGACGAGCTGATGGCGGAGTCCACCGACCGCGGGGTGTCCGGGGCATCCAGCGAGACCGTGCGTGGCGCCGCCCGCCGACTCGTGCGCGAGCACCGCCTCGACGAGGGCGCACAGCAGTCGCTGCGGGAGGTCGTGGGTGCGGTGGAGTCGAGCTGGTACGGCCAGGTCCACCCCGGGCCGGGCGAGCTCGATGGTGCGCTCGACTCCGTCCGGCGCGCCATCACCGCCAGCGGCGGCCTGACGCCGCGCACCCGGATATTACCGCGGTCGGTGCTCGGTCTGGTGCGGTCCGATGGCCGGTCGCCGACCCGATGGCTCGCTGGGCGAACATGAGGTGACCGCCCCACGGGTGTGACCCTCGTCGGGCGGTGAACCGTACGGACTCGTTACTCCTGCTCGAAGCGCCTGCGGAAGCGCTCCTCCATCCGACCGGTGAAGCGGTTCTTGTCGGGCTCGGCGCCCTTGCTCGATCCGGCCGGTCCAGTGGAGCCGACGGCGGTGACCGCCAGCACCGCCCCGCCGAGCATCACGAGGAAGCCGACGACACTGAGCACCGGGAAGCTCGAGGCGAGCCAGAGCTGCGGAACGGCGACGCCGACGACCAGCAGGACCAGGCCGACGACGAACACTGCGACGCCCTGGACGCGGCGGCGACGGGTGGGTTTGCGCAACCGTCCGCCGCGGACGGTCGACGCGAACTTGGGGTCCTCGGCGTAGAGAGCGCGCTCGATCTGTTCGAGCAACCGCTGCTCGTGCTCGGAGAGGGGCATGGCTTCGCCTCCGGCACTGGGTCATCCTGTCGGTCATCGCCATGGTGCCGGAACGACGCGACGAGCGCCCGGGACCGGGCGTCTACGACACAGGATACGAGTCCTTCGCCCCCACGACTACCCGAACTCGTCGAGCGGCCGCCCCGATCGCCACAGATGGCTCATCGGAGGCCCCTGAGCTGGGCCGGAGCCCGACCCGCAGCACGCACGGCTCAGGGAACCGGCCGGCGAGCGACCGCGTGCAGACGGGCGGCGACGTCACGCAGGGGCCCGGCCGCCGCGGCGAGGCCCTCCAGCTCCGCGAGTCCCCGCGCCGCCGCCGGACCACCGTCACGCAGGGGGCCGGGCACCCAGCACTCGAGGACCCCGTCGCCGTGCAGGGTCTCGACGTCGAGCCCGGCTGCGGTGAGCAGTGCATCGAGCGCGGCGCCATCCAGGCGCCGTCGCAAAGCGTCGTCCGGGCCGAAGCGGCCATCGGGGTCGGTCAGCAGCGACCGGGCCTCGGCGATCCGCCCGGCGAGAGTCCGGGCGAGGACGGCGGCGTAGCGACCCGCGACGAGCACGGACACGGCCGCTCCCGGCGCGGCCGCGACGACCAGCGCGGCGACGGCGGCGGCCGCGTCGTCGACGACCTCCAGCAGTCCGTGACCGAGCACGAGATCGGCGCCCTCGGCGGCGACTACGTCGCCGAGCGCATCGACGTCGCCCTGGACGGGCGTGACCAGCCCGGCGACGCCGGCCTCCCGCGCCCGCCGGTGCAGGGCCGCGAGGGCGTTGGGACTGTTGTCGACGACAACCACAGCGCAGCCCGCCTGCGCCAGCGGCACCGCCCAGGCCCCGCTCCCACCTCCGACATCGAGCACGCGCGGGCTCCGGCCGGGGTGGAGCGCCCGGACCCGGTCGAGCTCCGCCGCGAGAGCTCGGCGCACCGCGCCCGAGCCCGCCGCCGGGGCGATCTCCGCCGGTGGCGGGCGGGACTCGTCCACCGCGGCACCGGTCTCCGTCACGCGGGCAGCCTAGAGCGACCCGGCCCGACCACCCCACCCGCCGCCCACCTCGCCGCCCACCCCGCTGCTCGCCCCTTCGCCCACCCCGCCACACCGCCCACCCCGCTCACGCAGCTGAACAGCCCACACCGCCACACCGTCCACCCAGCCGCACCCCCACGCAGCAGCACAGCCCACCGCTGCAGGGGCCGTCGGACCGGCCGACCCGGCCGTGGAGCGCAGGCCGCGGTGCGGGGTAGGTTGACCGCCGTGCAGGTCGTCGCCTCGTTGAGCCTGAAGGGCGGAGTGGGGAAGACGACAGTCGCACTGGGTCTCGCCGGAGCCGCCCTGCAGCACGGAGTTCGCACGCTGGTGGTGGATCTCGACCCCCAGGCCAACGCCACGATCGCCCTCGACGTCGGTCCGACCGCCGCCACGGTGGCCGACGTGCTCGACGACCCGCGACGCTCGGTGCTGCGCCGCGCCATCGCCCCCAGCGGGTGGGGTGAAGGCCTCGATGTAGTGGTGGGCGCCGAGCAGACCGAACGCCACAACCACCCCGAGCCCGGACCCGAGCAGCTCAGCCGCCTCACCCGGGCCCTCTCGCGGCTCCGGGAGCCCGACGCACACGACGCCGGTGAGGACTGGGCGAACGCAGGCCGGGGGGACGAGGTGGGAGGCCTCGGTGACACCGACGGCGTGACGGACGAGCCCTACCGCCTGGTGATCATCGACTGCCCACCGTCGCTCGGGCAGCTGACCCGTAGCGCCCTGGCCGCGGCCCATCGCGCCGTGCTCGTCACGGACCCGACGATGTTCGCCGTGTCGGGCGTGCAACGCGCCTTCGACGCCGTGCAGACCGAGCGGCAGCGGGGCAACCCCGGCCTGCAGCCACTCGGGGTGCTGATCAACCGGGTTCGGCCCCGCAACACCGAGCATGATTTCCGGATCGCGGAGCTGCGCGAGCTGTTCGGGCCGCTGGTGCTCAGCGGCGTGCTGCCCGACCGCTCGGCGATCCAGCAGGCCCAGGGGGCGTGCATGCCGATCCAGCGGTGGGACACCCCCGGCGCCCGGGAGGCGTCGGCGATCTTCACGCTGCTGCTGGGTCGGGTGCTGCGCAGCGAGCGCCCCCGCCGCGAGCGTGCGGCCACCACCGCCCCGCCCGCGACCCGCTGACCGATGGCCGGCACCGCTCACCGCAGCGGCACCATCTCCCCCACCAGCCGCACGAACTGCTCCGCCTGGCGCAGCAGGTCGTCGGCCTCGCGCCGGTCGACCAACCGTGCGATGCCGGCCTCCGCCGCGGCTCGGGTGGCCGAGCAGGAGGAGAAATACGCCGCCCACTCCCCCAGCTCCGGTGCGACGTCCGCCAACAACTGCCACACATTGCGGGTGGAACCGCGCCGGGGCCGGGACCGCGCGCGGACCGCGAGAACGGCGGCGGCGGCTCGGAGCGCGGCCAGGTAGGCCGCCGGGTAGCGCAGCAGCGGGTCAGGCTCACGGTGGCCCTCGCCGAGCCCCTCGGCGGCCTGCCGCAGCAGTCCGAGCGCCGCCCGCGGTGTCGGCGGAGCCGCCAGCGGACGGGGCGCCACCGAACGGGACGCCGCCGGCCGGGGGTCCGGCGGTCGGGGAGACGGCGCTCGGGGAGCCGCTGATGTCGGCACTAGCGGAGCGCGCACCCGTGCCGCAGGTGCCATCGTGTCGGTGATCGTCATGCCGTCGTCCTCCCGTTCGCCAGGCCGTTCCGGTTCACTCCGTCACCCGCACCAGGTCCCAGACCCCGGGCCCCGCCCGCATCCGCAGGACGAACTCCCGGGCCGGCACCTGCGGCTCCCCTGCCGATCGGGCGACGACCCGCCAGCACCGCAACCGGTCGCCTCCGACCGGCATCGGCGACGGGAACGGCCACGGCGACTCCTCGATCCAGCGCTCCTGCACGTCGGTCACGAGGTAGCGCGGCCCGCGCAGCGGCCGCCGCTGGAACTCCACCGGTTCGCCGTCCTGCCACCGCACCTGGATCGGCGTCGGCTGCCGCGACCCGAACATCCGACCGAGTTCGTTCACCGTTCCACCCCCGATACGCCCAACCCTGCCGTCCCCCGCCCTGCCGTCCCCACCGTGCTCCCGACCGGCCCTCGGGCGTCCGCCGACGGCCCCACCAGCTCGTCCACGCGCGTACTCTCCTTCTGGCCGGTACCACATCGGCGCACCCGGCGGCGGGACGCTTCCCCCGCCCCACCGACCGGGTGGCGATGATCGAACGCATGTTCGATCTCGTTCAGTAGAACCCTCCCCGTCGCCGACGTCAAGTCAAGCCCGTCCCGATCGGCGGGCGCGCTGTGTACCGGGACGGGTCGTGGTGTGATGGTCCGGTGACCACGGCCCCGACTCGCCATCTCGTGGAGCTCACGCCGACCGACCTCGCCGACCGCCTCACCGAGGCCCTGCACATCTACGTCAGCGCGATGGGCTACCCGTCGAGCACCGTCCGGCAGCGGCGCGGCCTCTGGCTCGACCACGTACGCCGCCCGGGCTGGCGGGCCGTCGGCTGGCTGGACCCGGCCGGGGCGCTGATCGGCATCGCGTACGGCTACACCGGCGGTAGCGGGCAGTGGTGGTTCGAGGAGGTGCGCCGGGGCCTGCGGTCGGCACCGCCGGAGACCAGGGCGTGGCTGGAGGACTACTTCGAGCTCACCGAGCTGCACGTCCGGCCCGACGCCCAGGGCGCCGGCCTCGGCGAGGGGCTGTTGCGGTCCCTGCTGGCCGGCACCCGGTCGGCTCGGGTGCTGCTTTCGACGCCGGAGTGCGGCGCGGAGGTTCCCGGGCGGGCCTGGCGGCTCTATCGACGGCTCGGGTTCTCCGACGTCCTGCGCCAGCACCGCTTCACCGGAGACTCGCGGCCGTTCTCGGTCCTGGGTCGTGCGCTGCCCCTCGAGCCGCCCGAGCCGACCACGCACTGACGGCCCGGCCCGCGGTCGCGGGAGATGTCGGGGGGTGATGGCACGATGACGTCGTGTCGCCCACCGCCGCCCGCCCCGCCGCCCGCCCACCGGCCCGCCGCGTCGCCCTCCCGCTGCTGCTCGCCGTGCTGGTCCTCGGGCTGGTGCTGGGCGGCTGTGCCCGCGTGCGCACGGCGCTGGCCGTGCAGCCCGACGACACCGTCACCGGCGAGATCGTGGCCGCCACGCCCGAGACGAGCCCGCAGGACACGGGGCCGGTCGTCACCGTGCCGTCGGAGCTGGGGTCCGCGGTCGAGGTGGAGGGCTACCGGCAGGACGGCTACACCGGCTCGGTGCTGCGGTTCTCGAACCTCACGTTCGAGCAGGTCGCGCTGCTCAACCAGGCCGTCGGGCCGCCCGGCCGCGCCGTGCGGTTGGAGATGCGGCGGGTGGGCGGCCGGATCCTGCTGGGCGGGAAGGTCGATCTCACCACCGCCACGGCCGATCGCGCCGACTTCCAGCTCAAGATCAGCTTTCCGGGCCGGGTGCTGGAGTCCGACGGCGAGGAGGACTCCGGCACCGTGAGCTGGACGTTCACGCCGGGCAAGGCCGGCGACGTCTCGGCGGTGGTGGCCTACGACGATCCGCAGGCCCCGTCACCCCTGCGGTGGACGCTCGGGCTCGCCGTGGTGGTGGCGGCGGCGGTGGTCGCCGTGGTGATCCTTGCGCGCCGCACCCGCAACCCCGCGCTCAGCCGGCCGGTCCGGTGACCCCCGCGGCGGCCGGTCGGCGCGCGCCGAGCCCCAGCCGGGCCACGAGTTCGGCCGTCGCCGGTGAGCGGTTCATCGTGTAGAAGTGGATACCGCACACGCCCTCGTCGAGCAGCCGTGCGCACAGCTCGGCGGTCAGGTCCATGCCCGCGGCCCGGAAGGACGCGGCGTCATCGGCGTAGGGCTCCAGGCGCTCCACCAGCGCCCGCGGCATCGGAGCACCGGACAGCTCAGGCCCGCGATGCAGGGTGCGCACGGAGGTCAGGGGCATGATGCCGGGCAGTAGCGGCACCTCGCAGCCGGCTGAGGCGAGCCGATCGCGCAGCCGCAGGAAGCCGTCGGGTTCCAGGAACAGCTGGCTGATGGCGAAGTCGGCGCCCGCACGGATCTTCGCCAGCAACCGCTGCAGGTCGGTGTCGTTGTCGGTGCTGCGGGGGTGGCCGTACGGGAACGCCGCGACGCCCACGCAGAAGTCACCGAGCGTCCGCAGCAGCGCCACGAGCTCGTCGGCGTAGGTGAGTCCGTCGGGATGGGGGGTCCACTCGCCCAGCGGGTCCCCGGGGGGGTCGCCGCGGATGGCGAGGACGTTGGTGATGCCGGCGGCCGCATAGGCGCCGATCACCTGACGCAGCTCCGCGACCGAGTGCGACACCGCAGTGAGGTGCGCCATCGCCACGAGCGTGGTGTCGCCGGCGATCCGGGCGGTGGTGCGGATCGTGCGGTCGCGGCTCGAGCCGCCCGCGCCGTAGGTCACCGACACGAACGCCGGGTCGAGCGGCTCGAGTCGGCGCACGGCACGCCACAGCTCCGCCTCGCCCGTGGCGTCCTTGGGCGGGAAGAACTCCACCGAGAAGACGGGCCGATCGCCGGAGATGCGCTGCGTGACCTTCACTCCACCAGACTACGGGCGCTGCCATGCCGCCGCGCCCGAGCAGGCGGACGCGGCTACCCTCGACCGGTGCCCTCCCCGCTCGCACGGTGCCACCCCGCTCGTCCGGCGTCGCTTCCGGGCCGGGCCTCCGTCGGTCGAAGAGCGAGCCGCCACCTGCGGCGGCCGGCATGACCCGGACCGCGCCCTCGCCGGGCCTTCTCCGCGGGCCCGATGAGGACCTGACCGGCGCCATCGAGGCTGCGCTGGCGTCGTTCCTGGATGCGCGGTCGGCCGACACCACCGCCATAGACCCGGGCTTCGCAGATGCCACCGAGGAACTCACAACGTTCGTGCTGGGCGGCGGCAAGCGGATCCGGCCCACCTTCGCCTGGTGGGGATGGCGCGGCGCGGGCGGGGAGCCGGACTCACCGGAGGCGACGAGCGTGCTCCGAGCGATCAGCGCCCTGGAGTTGATCCAGGCCTGCGCGCTGATCCACGACGACCTGATGGACGCCTCGGCGACCCGCCGTGGGCGCCCCACCGTGCACGTCGAGTTCGCCCGCCGGCACGCCGCGGCGGGCTGGCGCGGCCGCCCGGCCCGATTCGGGGCCGCGGCCGCGATCCTGCTCGGCGACCTCGCCATGGTCTGGGCCGACGACATGCTGCGCGGAGCAGGCCTGCCTCCCGCCGCCCTGGTCCGGGCGGCTGTCCCCTGGCAGGCGATGCGCACGGAGGTGCTGGGCGGCCAGTACCTCGACGTGTTGTTCCAGTCCACCGGCGACTCCTCGGCGCGGGCCGCCCTGCAGATCGACCGGTTCAAGACCGCCGCCTACACCGTCGAGCGGCCACTGCACCTCGGCGCGGCACTCGCCGACGCCGACCCGGAGCTCGTGTCGGCCTACCGTCGCTTCGGCGCCGACATCGGCGTCGCCTTCCAGCTGCGCGACGATCTGCTGGGCGTGTTCGGCGACCCCGCGGTCACCGGGAAGCCCGCCGGTGACGACCTGCGCGAGGGCAAGCGGACCCTGCTGCTGGCCCTGGCCGTCGAGCGCGCCGACGCCGGTCACCATCCCACCGCGCGCGCGGTCATCGACGCCGCGGTCGGCGACACCGACCTCGACCCCGACGGCCTCGACCGCATCCGCGCCCTGCTCACCGAGCTGGGCGCGGCGCAGGCCGTCGAACAGCGCATCGCCGCGCTCACCGGCTCCGCGCTCGACGCCCTGTCCACCGTGGAGATCGCCGATCCGGCGGCCACGCAACTCGCGGACCTGGCCGTCACGGCCACGAGGAGACACCGGTGACCCGCAGAATCCCCGGCCCCACCGATCACGTGGTCGTGGTCGGTGCAGGCCTGTCGGGCCTGACCACGGCGCTGCACCTGCTCGGTGCCGGCCGGCGCGTGACGATCGTCGAGCGGGAGGCCCACCCGGGCGGGCGCGCGGGCCGGCTCGACCTGGTGACCGAGCGGGGCACCTACCAGGTCGACACCGGACCGACGGTGCTGACGATGCCCGAGCTGCTCGACGAGGCGTTCGGGGCCGTCGGGGAGAAGCTCGAGGAGCGCCTCGACCTCGTGGAGCTCGACCCGGCCTACCGCACCCACTTCGCCGACGGCTCGACGATCGACGTGCACACCGACGGCGCGGCCATGGAGGAGGAGGTCAGGCGGGTCTGCGGGTCTGCCTCGGCCGCCGGCTACCGGGACCTGAGGGCGTGGCTGACCCGGCTCTACGAGACCGAGATCGACACGTTCATCGGTTCCAACTTCGACTCCCCGTTCGACCTCGTCGGGCCCGACCTGCTCCGGCTCGCGCGGATGGGCGGTTTCGGCCGGCTCGGACCACAGATCGAGCGGTTCCTGCCCGACGAGCGGCTGCAGCGAATCTTCTCGTTCCAGGCCCTCTATGCGGGCGTACCGCCGCACCGGGCGCTGGGCGCATACGGCGTCATCGCCTACATGGACACCGTCGGCGGCGTCTTCTTCCCCCGCGGCGGGATGCGGCAGGTCGGGCAGGCCCTGGCCGACGCGGCCGTCGCGGCCGGCGCGGAGATCCACTACAGCCGTACGGTGTCGGGCCTGGAACGGTCCGGCGCCCGTGTGTCCGCCGTCCGCCACCGCTGCACCGAGGACGGCGGCGACAGCGAACGCCTCGGCTGCGACGCCGTGGTGCTGACCCCTGACCTGCAGATCGTGCACGAGCTGGTCGGCCGGACGCCGCGGCGGATCGTGCCGCTGCGGTACTCGCCCAGCGCCGTAGTCCTGCACGCCGGCCTCCGCGGCACTCGCCCGGACGTCGCGCACCACACCATCTCCTTCGGTGGGGCGTGGCGCGAGACGTTCCGCGAGATCATCGACGAGGGCCGGTTGATGAGTGATCCGTCACTGCTGATCACCCGCCCGACGGCCACCGATCCGGCCCTCGCACCGTCCGACTCGGATCTGATGTTCGTGCTGGCCCCGTGCCCCAACACCGACGGCGGTCCGATCGACTGGGCCCGGGTCGGACCCGCGTACCGGGAGGAGATCCTCGGCGTGCTGGCCGCCCGCGACCATCCCGGGCTCGGCGACATCCGGGGCGACGTCGAGGTGTCCCGCCTGGTCACCCCGGCCGAGTGGGCCGCCGACGGGCTCGCGGCGGGCACCCCGTTCTCCGTGGCACACACGTTCCCCCAGACCGGGCCGTTCCGTCCGCGCAACCTCGTTCGCGGGCTCGACAACGCGGTGCTCGCCGGGTGCGGCACCACCCCCGGCGTCGGCATCCCGCCGGTGGTGATCTCCGGACGGCTCGCGGCGCAGCGCGTCACGGGCGTGCCGTCCCGGGCCCGGCGGGTACCGACAGCCGACTGACACCCCTCGTGCGAGCATGGATGGCGTCATGATGCCACCACCACCGGTCGAGGGTTCGGCCGACGCCTCGACCACAGGTGCGACGGTCGCGGTCGAGCGGCCGTCGCGGTTCGGGTCACCTCCGCGTGGGCCGCTGGTCCTGGGACTCGTGGCCGCCGTGCTGATGGCCGTGGGCGGCTTCGGGGACGGTGGCGTGTTGCGGCGGGATCCGCTGCTGACCAACTCGGCGATCGGCTTCTGGCGCTACGGCCACGGACTCGAACTGGCCACCATCCTCGTCTACGCGGGCGTGATCCTGCTGGCGTGGGCGTGGATCCGGCTGGGACGCGGCGTGCTCGCCGGACGGGTCGGCGCACGGGCGGTGCTCACCACCGCCATGGTGTGGACCGCGCCGCTGCTGCTGTGTCCTCCGCTGTTCACCCGCGACATCTACAGCTACCTCGCACAGGGCGGACTTCCGCTCGCCGGCTTCGACCCCTACGCGGTCGGGCCCGAGGCCATGCCCGGGATCTTCGCCGACAACGTGCACTACTTCTGGCAGGACACCCCCGCCCCGTACGGACCGCTGTTCATCCTGCTGGCCAAGGGAGTCACCTGGCTGGTGGGCGGCAACATCATCCTCGGCGTGGTCCTGATGCGCCTGGCGCTCCTGCCCGGACTGGCCCTGCTGATCTGGGCCCTGCCGGAGCTCGCGGAGCGCATGGGTGGACGGGTTCCGGTGGCGATGTGGGTAGCGGTCGCCAACCCGATGATGGTCATCAACATGATCGGCGGGGGCCACAACGACCTGCTGTCGGTCGGGTTGCTCGCCGCCGGGGCCCTCGTCGCGGTACGAGGCCGACCGGCGGGCGGGATCGCCCTGGTCACGGCCGCGATGGCGGTCAAGGCCAGCGCCGGCATCGCGCTGCCGTTCATCGTCCTGGTCTGGGCCGGTCAGCGCCAGGGCAGCCGCACCCGGCGCATCCTGACTGCGGGCGCCGCCGGCATCGGGGTTTTCGCCGTCGTATTCGCCGCCTGCAGTGTTGCGGCCGGGGTCGGGCTCGGATGGCTGCCGGCGCTGCAGGCACCATCGATGATTGTCAATTGGATGTCGGTCCCCACTGCGGTCGGCATGGCCCTGGCGGGGATCGCCGGCTTGGTCGTCACGGTCGAGCCGGGCCTGCTCATCAACATCGCTCGCGGGATCGGTATCGCGGTGCTGTTGGTCATCGCCGGTCGGCAGTGGTGGGCCGCGCGAGACGGCGGGCCCGACGCGATCCGGCGCGCCGGCATCGTGCTGTTGGCCGCCGCGGTGCTCTCCCCCGCCACCCTGCCCTGGTACCTCAGCTGGGGCGCGGCTCTGGTGGCCATGTCGGCGTGGTCGCGGCGGGGGTTGGCCGTCCTCGTGTTCGTCTCGCTGATGCTGATCGTCGTCTACTACCCCAACGGCGAGGACGCCCTCTCCAACTGGGGCTACCTCGCCGCCTGCTCGGGGTTCTCGGCGCTGGCCGCGTGGTCGCTGTTCACACCCGACCCGCTGCGGCTGCGTGCCCGCTCCCCCGCCGTGACCGCTGCGCCCGAGCCGCAACCCGAGTCGGTTCTCGTCCCGGAAGGTGCCGGTGCCGAGCGGCGGGCCGGCTGAGCTCGACGCCGCCGGGATCCGCGGCCCGCAATTGCGGGCCGCCTACGGCACCTGCCGCGAGCTCAACGCCCGGTTCGGGCGCACCTACTTCCTCGCCACCCGCCTGCTGCCGGCGCAGCGTCGACCCGCCGTCCATGCGCTCTACGGCTTCGCCCGCTACGCCGACGAGATCGTCGACGACCTCGAGGACGATCGTCCCGACGCCGAGAAGGCCGCTCGGCTCGACGCGCTGACCGCCGGCCTCGACCGCGCCCTGGCTGGCGTCCCCACCACGGAGCCCGTGCTGGCGGCGCTCGCCGACACCGCCCGCCGCTACGCGATCCCGGCCTGCCACTTCACCGACTTCATGACGTCCATGCGGATGGACACCTATGTCACCTCCTACGCCACGTTCGACGACCTGGGCGTCTACGTCCACGGCTCCGCAGCCGTGATCGGGCTGCAGATGCTGCCGATTCTCGGCACCACCGTGCCGCGCGAGGAGGCCGAGGGCCCGGCCGCGGCGCTCGGGGTGGCGTTCCAGATCACGAACTTCCTGCGTGACGTCGGTGAGGACCTCGACAGAGGCCGGGTCTACCTACCCACCGAGGAGCTGGCGGCGTTCGGAGTGGACCGGGAGCTGCTGGAGTGGTGCCGCGGCTCCCGCCGGTCCGATCCGCGGGTCCGGCGGGCGCTGGCTCACCTCGTGGCGCACACCCGCGCGGTCTATCGGCGTGCCGAACCGGGTATCGGGATGCTGGAACCGGTGTCGCGAGCGTGTGTGGCGTGCGCGTTCACGCTTTACCGCGGCATCCTCGACGAGATCGAGAAGGCCGACTACACGGTGCTGCACCGTCGCGCCCGCGTGTCGGGGACGCGCCGGGCCGCGGTCGCCCTGCCCGGACTCGCCCGGGCCGTGACGGCCCGGGTCCGAACGGCTAGAAGGCCATCGCCTGCGCCCGGCGCTTGACCTCCCGGTGCCGCCCGGCCTGCAACGAGGCTATGGGCGTGCCGGGTAGCGAGGCGTCCTCGGCGAACAGCCAGCGCAGGATGTTGGGATCGGAGTAGCCGCCGTCGCGCAGAACGGTGATCGTGCCGGGCAGACCCTTGACCACCTCGCCGTCGGCGGTGAGGAAGTCGGCGGGGACGACGACATCGGCATCGCGGCGGAAGGACAGCAGTTGGCCGTCGCGCACGAGCTGATGGACCCGCGACACGGGCTGGTCGAGGATCTGCGCGACCTCCGCGACGGGCAGCGTGGCCACGTCCTCGGAGAGCAGGGACACGTCGTTCACAACGCGAAGCGTGCCACACCACGGCCGCCTGCGGCACCACCTCCGCGGGGGTGACCGGGCCGGACGGTATCGTCGGGACGTGAGCGCCCCGTCCGCCATGCTGCTCGACGCGCGGTATCGCGTCGGCCCGGTCCTGGCGCGCGGGGGCATGTCCACGGTGCACCGGGGCACCGACACGCGGCTCGACCGGCCCGTCGCCATCAAGATCATGGACCCGAGGCTGGCCGCGGACCCGGCGTTCCGCACCCGGTTCGAGCGCGAGGCCCGCTCCGCCGCGCGGATCGACCACCCCGCGGTCGTGGACGTCTTCGACCAGGGTGACTGGAAAGGTCCGGGCGGCGACGTCCTGTTCCTGGTCATGGAGCTGGTCGACGGCGGCACCCTGCGCGACGTGCTGCGCGCCCGTGGCTCGATCGGCGTGCCGGCCGCGTTCGCCGTGCTGGACCCGGTGCTCGCCGGGCTCGCGCAGGCGCACCGGCTCGGGATGGTGCACCGCGACGTCAAGCCGGAGAACGTGCTGATCAGCCGCACCGGTGAGGTGAAGGTCGCCGACTTCGGTCTGGTCACCGCGGCCGCCCAGGCCGGGCAGAGCCACGTGGGCATGATCATGGGGACGGTCGCGTACCTCTCCCCCGAGCAGGTCGCCACGGGCTCGGCCGACGCGCGCAGTGACGTCTACGCCACCGGCGTGCTGCTCTATGAGCTGCTCACCGGCACTCCGCCCTACACCGGCGACACCGCGCTGTCGGTGGCCTACCGGCACGTCAACTCCGACGTGCCGGCCCCGTCGACAGTGGCCGGTGACGTGCCGCCCGAGCTGGACGATCTGGTCCGGCGCGCTACCAGCCGCGATCCCGCCCGCCGCCCCGCCGACGCTGCGGCGTTCCTCGGCGAGCTGCGGCGCCTCGGCGCTCGGCTGGACGTCCCCCGCGTGCCCGCGCCGGTGCCGCCGCCGCGGCCCGTGGAGGAACAGGACACGGTGCCGCCCGGCCCGCACCGGGTCGCCCCGAACCGCACCCGGCTCCAGCCCCGGCCGCCGGGAGGGACGTCGACGATGGCCCCGGTGCTCGACCGTCCGCCGCCCCACCTCGCGGCCCGGCGCCGCGGCCGACGGGTGTTCGCGGTGGCGATCGCGCTGGTGGCGCTGCTCGCGCTGGCCGTGGGGGTGACCGCGTGGTGGCTGGGCACCGGGCGCTGGACGTCGATGCCGGACGTGGTGGGCCTGCAGCAGGCCTCCGCCCAGCAGCTGATCGCGGGCGCCGGCCTCGCCGCGTCGGCCGTCGAGGAGTTCGACGGCGACTACGCCACGGGTCTGGTCGCGGACACCGACACGCGGGCCGACACCCGGCTCCTGCGGGGCACCGCGGTGCACCTGACGATCTCCGCGGGTCGCCCGACCGTGCCGCGCGTGGCGCCCGGAACCGAGGTGGCGTCAGCGAACGAGGCGGTTCGCGACGCCGGCCTGGAGCCGGTCGGCGACGCCTCGGCGGCCGAGTTCAGCGACTCCGTGCCCGACGGCGCAGTGATCCACACCGTCCCGGCCGAGGGGACCGAGCTCGACCCCGGCGACCCCGTCACGCTGGTGCTCAGCACGGGCCCGAAGCCCTCCCCACCCGCCCAGGTGCGTGTGCCGTTCCTCATCGGCGAGCAGATCGACCGCGCCGAGGAGATCCTGGGCGAGGCCGGGCTGAAGGTCGAGGAGCACATGTTCCCCTTCGGCCGCGAGCACCGGACGGTCGTGAACCAGGACCACGGTGCGGGCTCGATGGTGGACCCCGGCACCCTCGTCGTCCTCGACACCTTCTGAGCCCCCGCCGCACCCTGTGAGCCCTGCAGGCCCTTCCCGGAGCGCGGGACGGGTCAGCCGCGCAGCATCTCCGCCACCAGGAACGCGAGCTCCAGGGACTGCTGGGTGTTGAGGCGGGGGTCGCACGCCGTCTCGTAACGACCCGAGAGGTCGGCATCGGAGATCTCCTGAGCTCCGCCCAGGCACTCGGTGACGTCCTCGCCGGTGACCTCGACGTGGATGCCACCGGGATGGGTACCGAGACTGCGGTGGACCTCGAAGAAGCCCTGCACCTCGTCGACGATCCGGTCGAAGTGGCGGGTCTTGTAGCCGGTGGTGGACTCGTGGGTGTTGCCGTGCATCGGGTCGCACTGCCAGATGACCTTGTGCCCGGAGGCCTCGACCTTCTCCACGATGGCCGGCAGCACGTCGCGGACCCTGCCGTTGCCCATGCGGCTGACCAGCGTGAGGCGTCCCGGCCGGTGATGGGGGTCGAGGCGCTGGACGTACTCGACGGCCAGCTCGGGCGTGGTGCCGGGGCCGATCTTGAGCCCGATCGGGTTGGACAGCAGCTCGGCGAGCGCGATGTGGGCGCCGTCGAGCTGACGGGTGCGCTCGCCGATCCACAGGAAGTGGGCCGACAGGTCGTAGAGCCGCGGCTCGGGGCGGGTGCGGTCCATCCGGAGCATCGCGCGCTCGTAGTCGATCAGCAGCGCCTCGTGGGAGGCGTAGAACTCGACGCTGTGCAGGTTGTGGTCGTCCACCCCGCAGGCGTCCATGAACCGCAGCGCCCGCTCGATCTCCGACGCTATGGCCGCGAAACGGGCTCCGGCGGGCGAGTTGCGGACGAAGTCCTTGTTCCAGTCGTGCACCATCGTCAGGTCGGCCATGCCGGTGGCGGTGAGCGCGCGCACGAGGTTCATCGCGGCGCTGGCGTTGGCGTAGGCCCGCACCATCCGCGACGGATCCGGGATCCGCAGCACCGGGTCGGGCGTCAGCGAGTTCACGATGTCCCCGCGGTAGGCCGGCAGCCCCAACGCGTCGACGGGTGAGCTGCGCGGTTTGGCGTACTGGCCAGCGATCCGGCCGACCTTCACCACCGGCATCGACGCGCCGTAGGTGAGCACGATGGCCATCTGCAGCAGCGTGCGGATGGTGGCGCGCAGGTGCGGCTCGGTGTTGTCGACGAACGTCTCCGCGCAGTCGCCTCCCTGCAGCAGGAACGCCTCACCGCGGGCGACGGCGGCCAGCCGCTCGTGGAGCCGGTCCACCTCCGGCGGCAGCGTGACCGGCGGCACGCTCTCCAGCACGGTGCGCACGTGCGCCACCTCGGCGGCGTCGGGCCAGTCCGGCTGCTGGGCCGCGGGACTGGCCAGTGCGGCGTCGAGGCGGGCCCGCAGGTCGGTGGGCAGTGGCGGCAGCTCGGGCAGTACGGCGACCGGGGCGTCGACGGTCCAGTTCACGACGGCCAGCCTAGGCCGTGCCCGACCCCGGGCCGATGTCCGGTCCGTCCCAGCACGAGTACCCGATCGGCCGTGTACCGCCGGTGCGGCGAACGATCTGTCACCCGAACGGCCCGATTCGACACAGGACGGTTACGGCTACTCCGTCGCCATGGCAACCCTGTTGTGGATCCTGGCCGTCGTCCTCGTCATCGCGGGCATCTTCGCGATCCTGCGCAAGCAGCTCCTCTGGGGCGTCGTGCTCATCGTGGTGGGGCTGCTCGTGGGCCCGGGTGGGGTGAGCATCTTCACCTGACCCCCGACCTCCGTTCCCGGAAGCTGATCGGTGCTGGCCGTCCGCTCATGAGCGGGCGGCGGCCGCCGCCTCGATCGCCTCCCACCGGCGCAGGTTCAGGCGCGCGTCGGCCAGGGCGTGGTGGGCGGCCGACGACGGTGCCGGCAACAGCGGGCGGCCGGCCTCCTCCCACCGCTGCCGCAGCTCCCGGGTGAACCGGGGCAGCGCCCGGGGCAGCGCCGGCATCGCCCCCCACAGCTGGCACAGCGCGACATGGTCGTACGCCGCGATCCACGCCCACAGCTCGACCTCACCGGAACCGCCGGTGACGAACTCCAAGAGGTCGGCGCGCAGGCGCTCCCGCGACCGCCAGGCCGGGTCGGCCGGCGACGGAAGTTTCGGCAGCACGTGCGAGCGCACCCAACGCCCGGCCCGATCGGCGTCGAACTCGGTCGAGACCGCGTAGAACTCGCGCCCGTCCTCACCGACCACTCCGATCGACACCAGGTCGATCGTCGTCCCGTCCTCGATGAACTCGGTGTCGTAGAAGAAGCGCACGGTGCCACAGGATAGCCCGCTCCCCCAGCGCCGCCGGACGGAACGGCGCGCAGCGCGGTGGTCCGGGTCAGGCCGCGTCCCTGTCCTTGCGGGCCTTGGCCTCCTGCGCGGCCCGTTCCTTGACCGAGGCGGCATACATGTCGACATAGGTCTGGCCCGTCAGCTCCATGAGGGCGTACATGATCTCGTCGGTCATGGAGCGCTCGATGAACCGGTCACCCGCCATGCCGGCGTAGCGGGTGAACTCCATCGGTTCGCCGATCTTGATGTGGACCTTGCGGGGCCGCCACATCCGGGAACCGATCGGGTGCACCCGGTCGGTGCCGATCATGGCGACCGGCACCACGGGCACGCCCGCTTCCAGCGTCATCCGCGCGACGCCGGTCTTGCCCTTGTACAGGCGCCCGTCCGGGGACCGGGTGCCCTCGGGATAGATGCCGAGCAG
This sequence comes from Pseudonocardia sp., assembly GCA_043716935.1. Lineage (GTDB taxonomy): Bacteria > Actinomycetota > Actinomycetes > Mycobacteriales > Pseudonocardiaceae > Pseudonocardia. Next base: position 2,412 of record JAYSXW010000022.1, on the reverse strand, counting down.
CTTGTCCTCGCGCAGCAGCCGCACCGCGGTGGCCATGGCGGCCTGGGCCGCGGAGCCACCGGAGCGGTCGATCGGCACCTGCCCGACACCGGAGAAGAACGTCTTCTTGAGCCGCCCGACGAACCCCGGCTGCGTGAAGTACTCCCGCTTGGCCAGGAACGTGATGCGGCGCGGGACGAGCAATGGCAGGAAGAACGAGTCGACGACGGCCAGGTGGTTGCTCGCCAAAATCGCCCCGCCGTGCTTGGGGACGTGTTCCAGTCCCTCGATCGTGGGCCGGCAGAACAGGCGCAGCAGCGGACCGAGGAGCACGAACTTGGACCACCAGTACAGCACCCGGGCGTGCTCCTTCCAGATCACGAGCCACCACGACGGCGCCAGACTACGGACGGTGGGCGCGGCGGGACAACGCACGGGCGTCATCCCGTGCGAGGATGATTTCCTGTCCGTCCACGGCAGCCGGCTCGGCAGGAGGTGACGTGAACCCGGATCCCGACGAGCGTCCCTCTCCGGAGGACGCGGGCGTCCCGGACGCGTTCGATTCCATCGTCTCGGGCTGGCGACGCGACGGCCAGGTGCCCGTCTGGCCGTTCGACGATCCCGTACCGGACTCCCTGCCCCCCTTCGTGCACCGGCCCTCGACGCCGCTTCCGCTGGAGGAGGAGCACTTCGTCCCGCCCGAGCCGCCGCCGCTGCCCCGCCTCGGCCCGCCGGCGCTGGTGGGGCTCGCCCTCCTGGCGCTGGGCATCGTGCTGGTCCTCTCGCCTCGCTGGGTCGGCGTGTCCACCACCTACGGTCTCCCCCTCGGGCTGCTGGTGCTCGCCTCCGGCCTGGGCTGGCTGGTGCTGCGCCTGTGGCCCGACGGCAGCGATTCCGAACCCCCCGATGACGACGGCGCCATCCTCTAGCCGCCCCCAGCGACGACCTCGCGGGCCAGCTGGGCCGCGCCCACCACCGCGGCGGCCGGCCCCAGCTGGGCGGTGCGGATGCGGGCCAGGGGGCGGCGCCCGGCGCCGGTGACGACGGAGGCGTAGTGCTCGCGGGCCTCGTCGAGAAACAGCGGCGCCGACTCGGACACCCCGCCGCCGATCACCACCAGCTCGGGGTCGAACACGTCGGCGACCAGGGCCAGCCCCTCCCCCAGCCAACGGGCCAGGTCGGCCATGGCCTCGCAGGCGACGGGGTCGCCCTCGCGGACGGCTGCGGCCACCCGCTGTCCGGTGACCTGCCCGGGGTCGCCCGTCACGAGCCGGCGCAGCGACGGCGAGCGGCCGGGGTCGCGGGCCAGCAGCTCGACGGCGGTGGTGGCGAGCGCGGTACCGCTGCAGTACCGCTCCCAGCAGCCGTGCTTCCCACACGAGCACGGTCGGCCGTCGGGCACCACCCGCAGGTGACCGAGCTCCGGCGCGACGCCGAACGCACCGCGGTAGAGCCGGCCGTCGAGCAGCAGGGCCGAGCCGATCCCGGTGCCCAGCGCCACGAACACCACTGTCGACGCCCCCGCCGCCGCGCCGAAGCGCCGCTCGGCGAGGGCGGCCGCATTGGCGTCGTGCTCGACGACGACCGGCAGGCCGATCCGTTGCGCCATCCGGTCGGCCACCGGCGCGTCCCGCCACGCCAGGTGCGGGGCGAAGCGGACCCCGCGCAGGTCGGGAGTCACGAAACCGGCCAGCGCCAGTCCGACCGCGCCGACGTCGTGGCGCTTCGCCAGCTCCGCCACGACGCCCGCGAGAGCCGCCTCCAGCGCCGCCTCACCGTTCGGGGTAGGGGCCCGCGCGGAGTCGTGCACGGTCCCCTCGCCGTCCACCACCCCCGCCCGCACGCTGGTACCGCCGACGTCGACGCCGACGGTCAGCACGTAGCGCCGCGCGACCTTGCAGCAGAGCCACTTTCCTGCACCCTCGCGGCGTGAAAGTGGCTCTGCTGCAAGGTGGGTTGGGGCGCGGGCACCGGCGTCACGAGGCCGCCACCCGCTCCACCGGGATGCGCTGGACCCGCCGCGACGGCGCCGAGGGGGCCGGGGCGGGCGCCGGCGGGGCGTCCTCCTCCAGGGCCGCCCGCAGCACGGCGATCAGCCCGGTGGCCTGCTCGGCCAGCCGCACGAACAGCTCCGGACGTTCCCCGCGCAGTGCGGCGAGCACCGCACAGATCGGGCAGGACGCGCACGAGCTGGGCGTCCCGGGCCCGTCGGTGGTGGCGCCGAACGTGGTGGCGCCGAATGTGGTGGTGCCGTCGAGCACCGGGGCGAGCCGGTCGAGCGCGCCGAGGAGCACCGTGCGGACGTCCCCGCCGAGGGACGCGTGCCCGCCGCAGCGCTGGTGGGTCTCCGGGCCGGTCATCGGACCCAGACGGCGGGGTCCGGCGTGAACACGATGCGCAGCTCGTCGCCGTGCAGCCGGGCGCCGGTGACCT
>JAYSXW010000210.1:0-1577 GCA_043716935.1 Pseudonocardia sp. | reverse complement strand
GACGGGGACGGGCACGACAGGGACTGTGCTCCCGCACCGGCGTCGGTGGCAGGGCCGTTCGTCACATTCCTCAGGGCAACGCAGATCGAGCGCAAGGAACCCCAGGATGTCGTGCACGTTGGCGAGGGACAGCACGCGAGCTGGGAGCGGCGTGGGCAGACCGTCAAGACCATCCGCCTCCCACGGTCCTGAGGTGTGCCCTGCGACCGGCGTGGCTCTCAACCCTCGTCACCGGGTCCGCGTGCGTCGACGGACGGCGTGACGTAATGCGTGTCGGCCCATGCGGCGCGGGCTCCGGAGTCGCCGATCCGGTAGACCTGCACGGCCGAGACCACGGCGAGCACGATCGTCAGCGCGGCGAGCACAGCGGCGACGATGCGCAGTGGGCCGGTGAGCTGTGGGCCGGTGAGCTGCGGGGGAGTGGCGGGCGCCGTCATGGTGCCGGGGCCCTCGCGGCGGGCTAGCACGCCGTTGCGCTGGTGGATCACCATGAACGCGAGGAGGAACACGAGCATGGCCGCGACGAAGACGAGCAGCTCGTCGCCGAGCCGGGTGTGGGACTCGAGCAGCGCGGTGCGGGGGAGCTGGTGCTCGAGACCCTCGCCGCTGGAGGTGGCGACGGGGATGGCGGCGGTGGCCACGACGGCCACCCCGACGACGAGCCAGCCGTATCGGCGGCGGGCCGCGGGCCACACGGACACGACGACCGCGCCGAGCACCGCGAGAGGTACGAGCACCACGACGGCGTGCACCACGAGCACGTGCACGGGGAGATTGCTGATGAACGTCGGCATGGCCTCAGCGTTGCGGCGGATCCTTGGAGGTTCCATGGACCGTTCGCGTCGGGCCCCCCCGGGCACGGGGCAGCTCGATGCGGAAACTGGCTCCGCCGCCGGACGGGTTGGCGGCCACGACGGAGCCGCCGTGCCGCTGGACGATCTCGCTGACCAGCGCCAACCCGAGTCCGTAGCGACGCGGACCGACGCCGTGGACGTCGCCGGTGGAGGCGAAACGGTCGAACAGGCGGGGCAGCATCGCCGCGTCGATCCCGGGCCCGTCGTCGGTGGTCTCCACCACCACGGATCGCCCGATCGTGGACACGTCGACCGTCACCACGGTGCACGCGTGGCGGACGGCGTTGTCGGTGAGCGCGGTGAGGGCGCGGCGCAGCCCGGCGGACGATCCCCGCACGACCGCCGGACCCGGGACGTGCGGCGCGGTGATCGTCATCCCGGCGGTGGTGGCGGCCGGGGTGGCGGCGGCCACGACCTCGTCGACGACGGCGCCGATATCGACCATCTCGTCCGGCTCCGCCGACCGGGGGTCGGCGGCGAGCAGGAGGTCGTCGAGGATGCCCGCCAGCCGTTCGGCGTCCGCCACCACGCCGTCGATGTCGGTCTGCAGCTCGACGGCGCCGTGACCGGTGCGGACGCGGCGGCGGAGCATCTGGGCGCGGGTGCTGAGCAGGGTCAGCGGGGTGCGTAGCTCGTGACTGGCGTCGGCGACGAATCGACGTTGCAGCATCAGGGCCGCCTCCATCGGGCGGACCGCCCGGCGCGCGAGCCAGCTGCCGGCGA
>JAYSXW010000209.1:0-14312 GCA_043716935.1 Pseudonocardia sp. | reverse complement strand
TCGACCGGCGCCGCGACGACGTCTGTCCCACCGAGGACGCGGCCGGCCCCACCGGCCGGCCCCACCGGCCTGCCCTACCGCTGGTCGCTCCCCGAGGGCTACCGCGCCCGTAAGGGTGCGCTGCGCAAGCTCGGTGCCACCGACGGTGTGCTCGCCGCCATGGAAGGCCACCGACAGCACCGGCGCACACGTGCCCGACCTGTCGCTCGTCCAGGCCGTCGGCACGGTCCTGAAGATCGAGTGGGTGCCCGTGCCCGTGCCCGACCGCGACGCGCGCACGACGTCCACCCGCAAGCAGTTCGCCGAGACCGCCATTACGCGCTCGCGGAAGTTCGAGGGCGCCTGGTGGGATGACAAGGACGGCGCGTACGTCGTCTCCAGCTTCTCCCGTGAGACCGACAATCCGGGCGTGTCGAAGATCCACGACGGCCAGGTGTGGTTCTACGACCCCAGGCGCGCCACTGTCACCCTCGAGCTGGTGTTCACCAAGAACCCCGCCCCCGACCTCGAGCCGGCGTTCGGCGGGCCCGACAACATCACCATCTCGCCCTACGGCGGTTCACCGGTCCGAGCTACTCCCCGGACCGGAGGATCCTCTTCGCCAACATCCAGGAGCCGGGCTACATGTTCGCCATCACCGGCCCGTGGCGGCATCAGCGCTGACTCGTCAGACGTAGGCCCGCCGTGGGGCTGCTCCCGCGGCGGGTACCGGCCGGCGTTCCAGGCGGGCCGCGGCGGCGAGCAGCGCCGCCTCGGACCCGGGACGGCCCACCAGTTGCACCCCGACGGGTCGGCCGCCGACGAGCACCGGGGCCACGACGGCCGGCAACCCGGCGAGGTTCCAGGCCCAGGTGAACGGCGCCCGACGGCCGGGGCCGAGCAGTGTGGCGAGTGATCCGCGGCGTCCCGTCCCGCCGGCCGATGGGGTGGGTGCCGCCACGGCCGGGCAGATCAGCAGATCAATGTCGCCCTCGTCGAGCCAGGCGAGCATGCGGTCGCGCCAGGACGCCGCGATGGTCGGGCGCGGGGGCGTCCAGCGCAGTACCCGGCGGCCCGCCCGCACCACCGCGGCGGTCGCCGGGTCCAGATCGCGCAGGTCGAGGCCGAGTGCGGACACATCGCGGGCTGCTCGCCCTCGCCGCCTCCATTCTGCGGTCAACCCATGGGGGTAGGGCGGCTCCGCGAGGGTCACCGCGGCGCCGCCGGGCCCGGCGCGCAGCTGTGCCGCGGCCCCGATCGCCGCGGCCCGATGATCGGTGTGCAGCCGTCCGACCGGCGACGGGTTGCGCAGCGACAGGGCGATCCGGGCCGGACCGGGACGTTCGAAGTCGACGGATCCCGTGCCGCTGAGCACCCCCAGCATCAGCGCCGCGTCCTGCGCGGTGCGGGCGAGCGGGCCCGCCGGGCCCAGCCCGCACCGGTGCTCGTCGGCGCCCCCGGGCAGCGGCACGACGCCCGCGCCCGTCAGGAGACCCACCAGTCCGCAGTACGGGGCCGGAATGCGGATGGATCCGCCGCCGTCGATGCCCAGGGCCAACGTGACCATCCCGGCCGCCACCGCCGCGGCGCCGCCGGAGGAACCGGGATCCCGCGCCTCGTCGGACGGGTTGCGCGTCGTGCCCGGCGCGGACCGGGTGCCCCGGACGCCCACCTCCGGTACATGGGTCTTGCCCAGCACCACCGCGCCGGCCGCACGCAGCCGCTTGACCAGCTCGTCGTCCCGGCGGGCGGGAGCGGCGGAGCCCGCGCCACAGCCGTGGCGGGTGGGGTAGCCCGAGACGGTGATGTCGTCCGCGATCGCGACGGGAACACCGGCCAGCGGCAGCGCGTAACGGTCGGCGCGGGCGTCGACGCCGCCCGCCTCGGCGAGAACCCGGGCGGGATCGCACGCTTGGAACGCCCCGATGACGCCGTCACGCCCGGCGATGCGGGCCAGGTGGGCACGGGCGACGTCAACGGCGCTGCTGCGCCCGTCGTGCACGCGCGCCACGATCTCGACGGCGCCGAGGGCCGTCAGGTCGAGGCCGGTCACGGTGTGCATCCGCCCACCAAAGCACCGATCAGGGCGTTGCGGTGGCAGACCCGCCGGGCGGAGGGCCACCAGACACCCTGACGCCTCCGGGGCCCGTCTCAGCCGGCGATCTCCAGGGCCTGCGGCACGCCGACGGCGATGTCGAACAACGACAGCAGCCCGGTGGCCTCGAGGGCCCGCGTGACGATCCGCGACCCCGGCACCAGGCGCAGTGTGACGCTGCCGGCGGCGGCGTCGTCCCTGGCCGCGACGAGCGCGGCGAGCCCGGCCGAACCGAGGAACGTCACGTCGGTCATGTCGACGACCAGCAGCGTGACGTCCTTCAGTTCCTCGACCAGGCGGGACCGCAGCAGCGGTGCGGTCAGCGTGTCGATCTCACCCACGACGTGCAGGACGTGCAGGCCGTCCCCGTGACCGACGACATCGAAGCGCACGACCTCGCCGATCTCGTCGACCCCCACGTCCGAGTGGCCCGGCTCGAAGGGTGGATCTTCGCTCATGTGCACCGGCTCCCGGTATCGACGTCACCCGCCGCGCGGGCTGTGGACTCAACAGCGTCGCGAACCCTACGGACACCCTCCGACCCCCACAATAACCCCCCGGGCGCCTGTTCGGACCAGTGTGACCGGGGTGGTGGTGGCGCCCCACTTCGACGACGGGGCCGGTCCGACGCCTGATCGGCTCGGGACCCAGGCCCTCCCGATCGGTCCGGGCTCCCCTGGCGGTGACGGAATGTCACTGTCGATCACCGGTTCGAGGTCCGCGGACACCCGGACGAGGTGACGTATTCCGGCGGGTGGTGACGATGACCAGGTATGTGCACCCGAGACGAGACCGCGAGCGGCAGCGACCGCCTCGTGATCCGCGTACCCACACCGTGGTCGACGTCGTGGCACGACGATGTTCTCGCCGACGACCGCCTGATCGAACTGGTCCGGCACGACCATGCCGATCCCGCCGATCCCGACCCGGCCGTCCGCATCCTCGTCCACTGGCGTCGGCGGGTCCGCGACTCGTGGGGCGGCAGCTCACGCCCCACGAGATGGATGTGAGAGTGGGTCGACGACGGGCGACGGTCGGCGTGTCAGACCGCGGGCCGGGAAGGCAATGGGGTCGTGCCGATCTTGGCCGAGCGGCCCGTTGCCCCGCCGCTGTCCGTGGGTCGCAGCGGTGGCGCCGACACCGTCAGCGGCGGCACCCGGCCCCCGGCGCGCCGGGTGGCGCGGCGGGCTCTCAGGTAGGCGTAGGGCCCCGACGCGAGTCCCCGGATGCGTTGCCCGGCCGCGCCGGGCGGCAGGCCGGCACCGGCGTCGGCCTCGCGCTCGGCGATGCGCCGCAGCGCGGCGACGGCGGCCGGCAGCCGGCGTAGGGCCGCGGATCGGGCGCCGGGGTCGAGGGCGACCTTGGTGAGGAAGCCGCCGAGGCCGACGGCGTAGCCGCGCAGCTGTGCGCGCAGCGCGTCGGGGGTGGGGCGGTGGTGGTGCCACACCCAGGCGCCGGGCGCGTAGGCGATCACGTGGCCCGCCAGCACCAGGCGGACGAGGAACTCGCAGTCCTCGCCGCCGTGGGTGGCCGAGCCCGGGCCCAGCGCCTCGTCGAACCCGCCGACGCCCCGGGCCACCTCCGCGCGAACGGCCAGGTTGGCGCCGATGCCGAACAGGCCGGGGGAGAAGGGGAAGATCGCGGAGTCGGCCGGTGGGTCGTCGAGGGAGAACCGACGCGCACTGAAGCCCTTGCTCCAGGCCACGGCGTTGTCCGCGGCCCGCTCCTCCGGCGTCTCGAGTCGCGCGGCCAGCACCGGCCCGCTGGTACACACGACGTCGTTGTCCGCGGCGAAGGCGCCCGCCACCCGACCGGCCCAGCGCCGGTCGGGCTCGGTGTCGTCGTCGGTGAACGCGACGAGCGCAGTGCGGGCCTCCTGCAGGCCGCGGTTGCGACCGACCGACGCCCCGCGGCGCGTCTCGCGGACATACTGCACGCGCGGGTCGGCGATGCTCGCCACGACCGCGGCCGTGGCGTCGTCGTCGGGATCGTTGTCGACGACCAGCACGGTGATCGCCCGGTGGTCGCCCCCGACCAGCGCCCGCAGGCAGCGTCGCACGCTGTCGGGACGGCCGCGGGTGGCGATCACCACGGTGAGGGGTTCGTCCGACCACGGGGGATCGGCCGGGTCGGGCACATCTCCGAGCCCCTCGGCCAACGCCCGGTCGACCTCGGCGGCGGCGGCCCGACCTTCGCGCAGGGGGAGGTCCACGATGCCCACCGGCGTGCCGCGCGCAGTCACCAGCAGGCGGGCCGCCGTGAACCGGGAGTCGACGACGAGGTCGTCCGCCGGTTCGTGGCGGTCGAGCTGGCCCACCCAGGTGGCGACGGGTGGTGGCGTCGTCGGCGACAACGGTGTCCCTCCTGGTTGCCCGTACAACCGTGCGGTTGTCCACGTCACGTTAGCGCTCGGCAACGACATGCTCCGGTCGGCGCGGCCATCGGCCCGTGCGACCGGACGAACGCCTGTGAGCCCGCTGAAGGGGCTGGACGAGTGACGACGGCGACGACAGCCGGCACGGATGGGTGAGAGCCGTACGCTGCCGCCGTGGAGGCGTTTCGGCCCGGCGACGTGCGGCCCGGTGACGTCCTGCCCGGTGACTTCCTACACGGGGACCACGAGGTGCTGCGCGTGCTGCTCGACCGCCGCACCGACGGCAGCATCCCCGGCGCCCGGTGCGATCCGCACCGCGTCGCGCTCGTCATCGGCGGCGGTGGCATGCGCGGGGCGTACGTCGCCGGCATGCTGCGGGCCGTGGAACGGGAGGGGCTGACACCGGCCGTCGACGAGGTGTACGGCGCGTCGTCCGGTTCGTTCAGTGCAGCGGCGTTCCTCACCGGGTCCGCAGCGGCCTGCGCCGCGTGCTACCCCGAGGATCTCGCCACCGACGACTTCATCTCCATCCGACGCCTCGGCACCCGTCGTCCCGTGGTGGTTCTCGACCATCTCGTCGATGTGCTGCGCACCCGCAAGCCCCTGGACTGGACGGCGCTCGGCGCCACCGCCGCGCCGCTGCACGTAATCGCGACCGACGCCGCCGACCTGACGCCGCACACGCTCACCGGGATGGCGAGCGTCGCCGACTGGGAACGGGCGCTGCGGGCCAGCGCGTCGATCCCGCTGCTGGCCGGGCCACCGGTCGAGTTCGGGGGCAGGCGATGGGTCGACGGCTCGGTCGCCGAGCCGCTCGCGATGGCCCGGGCCCTGCGCGGAGGCGCCACTCACGTCCTCGTGCTGCTGTGCCGCGGCACCGGCGACCTGCACCCCGACGCCGACGCCGGGCTGTCGCTGTGGGCGCGTGCGTTGGACCGCGTCGTACCCGGTCTGGGCACGGTGGCGCAGGGATCCCGCCGCTACGGCGCCGACCTGCGGCTCGTCACCGACGCCGCCCACCCGGGGCGCGGGCCGGGGCATCTCGCGGCGATCGGGCCGGTGCGATCGGTCGGGGTGGGGGCCCTGTGCGTCGAGGCCGGACCGCTGGATGCGGCCGTCGAGGTGGGCGACGCGTCCGCCGTCGCGGCGCTGAAGTCGATCGCCCGGCGTGACCTCGACACGCGCTAACGTCGTCGACCATGGATACCGGTGATCGTCCTCGCGCCGCCGTCGTCGTCACCGGGAGCGAGCTGCTGACCGGAACCATCTCCGACCGCAACGGCCCGTGGCTCTCCCGGGAGCTGACCGCGCTCGGCTTCGAGGTGGCGCAGCTGCTCGTGGTCGGAGACCGGCGCGACGACCTCGCCGCCGCGCTGCGCTCCGCCGCCGACGCCGGTGCGTCGCTCGTCGTGACCAGCGGGGGCCTCGGCCCGACCGCCGACGACCTCACCGCGCAGGTCGTGGCGTCGTTCGCGGGCGTCCCGCTGGAGCTCGATGAGGACCTGCGCGACCACATCGCGACGATCCTTGCCGCCTGGGCCGCCCGCACCGGCTTCGGTGGGGACGCTCTCGACGAGGCGAACCGCAAGCAGGCCATGGTGCCCCGGGGGGCCGTACCGCTGCCGCCGATCGGCACCGCCCCCGGGCTGGTGGTGCCACGGCCGGGCGGGCCGCTCGTCGTCGTGCTGCCGGGGCCGCCGCGGGAGCTCCAGGAGATGTGGCCGTCCGCGCTGGCCACCGCGCCGGTGCGGGAGCTGCTCGCCGGTGTCCCGGCCGTCGAGGAACGGCACCTGCGCTATTTCGGGTTGCCGGAGTCGGAGATCGCCGCGACGCTGCGTGAGATCGGCCGCCAGCGCGATCTCTCGGCCGTCGAGGTCTCCACATGCCTGCGCCGCTCGGAGCTGGAGGTCGACCTGCGGCCGCGGCCCGGGGCGTCCGACGTCGCCGAGGCGCTGCATGCGGAGCTGGCCGCCCGGCACGCCCGGCACCTGGTGAGCGACGACGGCACCACCACCGACGAGCTGCTGGCCCGCGCGCTGCTGCGGCGCGGCGCGACGGTGGCCACCGGCGAGTCCTGCACGGGCGGCATGCTGGCCTCCCGGCTGGTGGACCGCGCCGGCTCCTCGGCCTACGTCGCGGGAGGGGTCGTGGCCTACTCGAACGAGGCCAAGACGGCGCTGCTGGACGTGCCCGCGCCCATGATCGCCGAGCACGGGGCGGTGTCGCCCCAGGTGGCCCGAGCGCTGGCCGACGGCGCCCGCGCCCGATTCGGCGCGGACATCGGGGTCGGCATCACCGGTGTCGCCGGCCCCGGCGGCGGGACGGAGGCGAAACCGGTCGGCTACGTATGCTTCTGCGTCACGACCGGCGACGGGACGGTCCTCGCCCGCGACCCCCGCCTGCCCGGCGACCGCTCCGACATCCGCGAACGCTCCACCGACACCGCCCTGCACCTGCTCCTGCGGGTTGCGGCTCCGCCGGCCGTGAATGGCTGATGCCGTCCCGATGGCAGTGTTCCGACCCACGACCCGGGTTACCGGGTGGCCGTGCCCGCCCGCGGCTGGGATCATCGACGGACCCGCCGTGCCGACGTCGCCCGCCGCCGGACGTCGCGGGCCGAGGAGGTCGTCGTGAACGAGCCGGTCAGCGTCCCGACCGACGTGACGCTCCGCCGGGTCCCCGACGGCCGCCGGTTCGGTGACGGCCTCGCGATCGGCCCCGACCTCCGGGGCGCGGCCGAGGTCGCTGTCGCCCAGGCCCTCGCCGGACTCGACGGCGCCACCCCGGATCTGCTCTGCGTGTTCGTCGCTCCCGGCCACGGCCACACCCCCGACCAGTCCGCCGCGGCCGGCCTGCGCGCGATGGAACTGGCCGGGGCGACCACCGCGATCGGCGCCACGGCCGGCGGCGTCATCGGCGACGGCCGGGGGCAGGAACACGGCCCGGCCGTAGCGGTGTGGGCCGCGGTGCTGCCCGGCGCCCGGATCCGGCCGTTCCGCCTGGAGGCCGACACGGGTGACAGCGAGCGGGTCCGCATCACCGGACTGCCCGCTCGCGAGCCCGACGACCACGTCGGCGTGCTGCTCGTGGACCCCTACTCGTTCCCCGTCGGGGGGTTCCTCGAGCACGGCAACACGGTCCTGCCCGGGTTCCCGCTGGTCGGCGGCTTGGCGGGCGCGCCGGGCGGGCCTGGCGCCAACCGCCTGTTCCTCGACGGCGTGGCCGTTCCCGGCGGCGGGGTCGGGGTCGTGCTCGGCGGCGACGTCGCCGTGCGCACCGTCGTGAGTCAGGGCTGCCGCCCGATCGGACCGTCGATGATCGTGACGCGCGCGCAGCGCAACCTGCTGCTCGAGCTCGCCGGCACCCCGGCCTACGCCCGGCTGGTGGAGATCGTCACCTCGCTCCCGCCCGCCGAGCAGGAGCTGGCCGCCCGCGGGCTGCAGCTGGGCGTCGCGATCGACGAGTACGCCGACGAGCACGGCCGCGGCGACTTCCTCATCCGCGGCGTCGTCGGGGCCGACGAGGCCACCGGTGCCGTGGCCGTCGGCGACGTGGTGTCCGTCGGCCAGACCGTCCAGTTCCAGGTGCGCGACGCCGCCGGTGCCGGCGAGGACCTCGCCGAGCTGCTGGGGGGCGAACCGGCGCGGGGTGCGTTGCTGTTCTCCTGCAACGGCCGCGGCACCACCATGTTCCCCAGCGCCGACCACGACGTGCAGGTCGTCCGGGCAGCACTGCACGCCGAGGGCGTGGCGGGGTTCTTCGCCGCGGGCGAGATCGGGCCGGTGGGCGGCCGCAACCACCTCCACGGCTTCACCGCCTCGCTCCTGACCTTCACCTGACCCCGACTCGCGCACGCGGAGACCCCGACTCGCGGGTTTTGTGGTGGACGGAGGGGACCCTCAGCGGAGGGGGCGGTAGAAGGTGCGGAGGTCATCGATCAGGATCGTCGGTCGTTCCAGGGCCGCGAAGTGGCCGCCGGCGGCGGGTTCGTGCCAGAACCGCAGGTCGGGGTAGCGGCGCTCGATCCACGAGCGTGGGAGCCGCCAGAGCTCCTTCGGGAACAGGGTGACGCCGGTCGGCACCGGGACGGGGTCGAGTCGGCGTCGCCCGTAGCTCTCCCAGTACAGCCGGGCCGACGACGCGCCGGCGCCGGGGAGCCAGTACAACATGACGTTGTCGAGCAGCCGGTCGCGCGGGACGACGTCCTCGGGGTGACCGGCGTTGTCGGTCCAGTCCCAGAACTTCTCGACGACCCACGTGCACTGCGCGACGGGGGAGTCGAGCAGGCCGTAGCCGAGGGTCTGGGGCCGGGTGCCCTGCTCGTGTGAGTAACCGCTGCGGGTGCTCTCGAAGTCGGCGACGTCGGCCAGCGCGGTCTCCTCGGCCGGGGTCGGTGGCGCGACCTCGCCCTGAGCCGGGCGCCGGGCGATCGGCATCGTGACGTGGATGCCGGCGACGTGGTCGGGCGCTGCGGTGCCGAGTGCGGAGGTGACGAACGCGCCCCAGTCGCCGCCGTGGGCGCCGTAGCGGTCGTAGCCGAGGCGCTCCATGAGCTGCGCCCACGCGGCGGCGATCCGCTCGACGCCCCATCCCGTGACGGTCGGCTTGTCGGAGAACCCGTAGCCGGGCAGTGTCGGCACCACGAGATGGAACGCGTCGCGCGGGTCGGGCGGGTTGGTCAGCGCGTCGAGGATCCCGAGGAACTCGACGATCGAGCCGGGCCAGCCGTGGGTCAGCAACAGCGGCAGCGCGCCCTCGTGCCGCGAGCGAAGGTGCAGGAGGTGGATCTCGACGGTGTCGGCGCCGCCGCCGTCGAGGCCCGTGCGGAACTGGGGCAGCGCGTTGAGCTCGGCCTCGCAGCGCCGCCAGTCGTAGTCGTCGGCCCAGTAGGCGCACAGCTCACGCGCGTAGTCCAGCGGCACCCCCTGCGCCCAACCATCCACTGTGGACGGCTCCGGCCAGCGGGTGAGCGCGAGGCGGGCGCGCAGGTCGTCGAGCCGGGCGTCGGGGATCTCGATCCGGAACGGCAGCATCAGACCTGGACCCCGCGGGTCAGAGCCCCGTCCACCAGCAGGTTCGTGCCCGTGATGAACGACGCGCGGGGGCTCGCGAGCATCGTCACGGCGTAGGCGACCTCCGACGCCGTGGCCATCCGGCCCGTCGGGTTCAGCCCGAGCGCGGTGGCGAACAGCTCCGGGTTGCCGCCCTCGATGCCGGCCCAGACCCCGCCGGGGAAGTAGGTGTTGCCGGGCGACACGCAGTTCGCCCGGGCGCCGGACGGCGCGAGCTGGAGCGCCAGCCCGGCGATGTAGTGGATCACCGCGGCCTTCATCGTGCCGTAGGCGTCCTTCGCGAAGTCGATCTCGCGTCCGGACACCGACGAGATCGCCACGATCGACCCCGTCGACGCCACGATGTGCGGCGTCACGGCCTCGGCGAGCCGCACCGTGTGCATGAGGTCGACCTCGAACCCGGCCCGCCAGTTGTCCTCGCCGGGCCCGATCGCGAGCGCGCTGACGTTCGCCACGGCCACGTCGACGCCTCCGAAGCGCTGCACGGACGCGGCCACCCAGGCGCCGAGCGCCGCCCCGTCGGCGACGTCGACGGCAGTTCCCGCGGCGTCGCCGCCCAGCTCCCGTTCCGTGGCCTCGACGTCCGCGGCTGTGCGCGCGCAGAACGCCACCCGCATGCCCTCGGCGAGCAGCGCCTCCACGACCGCGCGCCCGATGCCCTTGGTTCCCCCGGTGACGAGGGCGGTCTTGCCGGTCAGCTGCAGGTCCATGGTCGTCCTATCCGAGGGAGCGCAGGTGGGCGTGCATGCCGCCGTACGCGGCGGCGGCGGGGAGCAGCGACTTCTCGACCTTCGTCAGTGCGCTGTAGTTCGTGTCGCAGACGTTCGCCAGCGGCGAGAGCGCGATCTGGGTGAGCAGCTGGTACGCGTCGAGGCGGTCGAGGCCGTACAGCTCGCCGAGCCAGGCGGTCATCCCCACCTGGCTCGCGCGCCAGGCGTCCTCCAGCGGCCGCGCCGAGCCGACGACGGCGTAGTGGTCGTCGTGCTCCAGCCGCGGCCACGCCGGCGCCGGGGCGGCGGCGGAACCCTTGATCAGTTCGACGATCAGCGTCACGTCCATCGCCCCCTCGACGGCCGTGCCGCAGCTCTCGCCCTCGCCCTGCCGGTAGTGCCCGTCACCGACGGAGAACAGCGCCCCGGGAACGTTGACGCCGAGGTAGCACGTGGTGCCGGCCCGCATCTCGGGGGTGTCCATGTTCCCGCCGAACGTGTCGGGCACGAGGCTGGAGCGCACCTCGCGGCCCGGCGGCGCCACCCCGACGGTGCCGAGCATCGGCGCGATCGGCAGCTCCAGGCTCAGGTTCGCCGCCTCGTAGAGCACCGTGCCGCGGGTGCGGTCGAGCTGGTAGATCCAGGTGCGCTCGGGCAGCGGCTCGTGCAGCGTCGAAGGGTGGGTGAGCGCGCCGAAGAACGGGATCGTGCTGGACGCGGCCCAGTCGCGGGCGGGGGTCAGGTCGACGAGGTGGATCGCGAGCGTGTCGCCCGGCTCCGCCCCCTCGACCAGGAACGGGCCGGTCTGCGGGTTGACCCGCGTCATGTCGAGCTTCTCCGACGGCAGGTCCGTGACGCGCTGCAGCCGCCCGGAGAACGCGTCCTCGGTCCACAGCCGCAGCATCGTGCCGGGCCGGATCCGGTGGGTCGGGGCCGCGCCGCCGAACGTCCACGCGTACTGGTCGGGCGTGGGGCGGAACTCGATGACGTCCATCGGCGTGATCGTTGTCGCCGGGCCTGCCCGCCGCAAGGGCCCGGCCGGACCGGTGATCACAGCGCCCGGGAGATGCCGCGCGCCGCCGCGCGCACGGCGGGCACGTAGGACCGGGCGTCGGAGTCGGCCGGCACCACCACCGACAGGGCCGCGACAACGTTGTCGCGGCGCCCGCACACCGGTGCCGCCACCGACAGGGCGACGAGCTCGATCTGCCGGTCGCTGACCGCCACGCCGGTGCGCCGGACCTCGGCCAGGGTGCGGCGCAACGTCACCGCGTCGACGATCGTGTGTGCGGTGTAGCGCCGAAGTGGTGCGGCGAGCACCTGTTCCTGCAGCTCGGGACCGGCGTGGGCCAGCAGGACCAGCCCCACGCCCGTGGCGTGCAGCGGCAGCCGCCCGCCGACGCGGGTGATCACGTTGACCGCGCCCCGCCCGGACAGCCGCTCGACGTACACGGCGTCGCGGCCGTCGAGCACGGCGAGCTGGACGTTCTGGCGGGTCACCTCGTGGAGGTCCTCCAGGAACGGCATGGCGGATTCCCGCAGGCCCAGCCCGCGCGGCGCGAGCGCCCCGACCTCCCACAGGCGCAGCCCGATCCGGTACCGGCCGCCGTCGTCGCGTTCCAGTGCGCCCCGGGCGGTCAGCTCCCCGACGAGCCGGTGGGCTGTGGTCAGCGGGAGGCCGGTGCGATGCGCGAGCTCGGTGAGCGTCAGCTCGGGGCGCTCGGCCGTGAACGCCTCCAGCACGTCCAGCACCCGCGCGGCGACGCCCATGACGGCCATCCTTCCGCTCCGCGGAAGGGGCGTCGAGTCGGCGGGGCCGGTTACGTCAAGGTGAACGCCATGCGCACCCAGGTGGGAATCGTGGGCGCGGGACCGGCCGGGTTGCTGCTGTCGCACCTGCTGGCCCGCCAGGGGATCGAGTCGGTGGTGCTGGAGGCCCGCAGCCGCGGGTACGTGGAGCAGCGGGTCCGCGCCGGGGTGCTGGAGCACCCGACGGTGGAGCTGTTGCGCGAGGTCGGGCTGGCCGACCGCCTCGATCGCGAGGGGCTGCCCCACGAGGGCATCTCCCTGCGCTTCGACGGTGGCGACCACCGCATCGATTTCGCCGATCTGGTCGGGCGGGGCATCGTCGTCTACGGGCAGCAGGAGGTCGTCAAGGACCTCATCGCGGCCCGGCTGCGCGACGGTGGTGACGTCCGCTTCGAGGTCACCGACCTGGCCCTCGACGGCCTCACCACCGACGCCCCGTCGATCGGCTTCACCGGCGCCGACGGCACCGCCCAGGTGCTGGAGTGCGACGTCGTCGCCGGCTGCGACGGCTTCCACGGCCTGAGCCGCGGTGCCGTGGGGCCGGCGACGTTCGACCGCGTCTACCCCTTCGCCTGGCTGGGAATCCTGGCCAAGGCCGCGCCGACCCACGACGAGCTCGTCTACGCCAACCACCCCCAGGGCTTCGCGCTCTACTCCATGCGCAACCCCGAGGTCACCCGGCTCTACCTGCAGGTGCCGCCGGACACCGACGCCGACGACTGGTCCGACGCGCAGATCTGGGACGAGCTCGCCCTGCGGCTGGCCGCCGACGGCTTCTCGATCAACGAGGGACCGCTGATCGAGAAGGGGGTGACGGGCATGCGCAGCTTCGTCTCCGAACCGATGCGCCTCGGTCGGCTGTTCCTCGCCGGCGACGCCGCCCACATCGTCCCGCCCACGGGCGCGAAGGGCATGAACCTCGCCATCGCCGACGTCCAGGTGCTCGCCGAGGCGCTCACCGGCTTCCTGCGCGGCGGCGACGAGACCGGTATCGACGCCTACTCGGAGGTCTGCCTGCGCCGGGTCTGGCGCGCGGAGCACTTCTCGTGGTGGATGACCTCGATGCTCCACAACTTCCCGGAACAGGACGGGTTCCAGCAGCGGCTGCAGCTCTCCCAGCTGCGCTACACCGTGTCGTCGCGCGCCGCCGCCACGAGTCTCGCCGAGAACTACGTCGGCCTGCCGCACGGAGGTCGCTCGTGATCGCGCCGTACCGGTCGGCACCGGAGGGCACCCACCCGCCGCTGCTGTTCGACGACTACCGCAGCACCGCGCTGCGGGCGCCGACGCAGGCCCTGATCGTGTTGCCGCACCGGCTCACGGAGGTCACCGGGCCACTGCTCACCGGCGCGATCGGCCCGTCGGACCACGATCTGACGGCCCAGCACGCCGGCGAGCCGGTCGGGCAGCGGATCGTGGTGTTCGGCCAGGTCCGCGACTCGGGCGGCCGCCCCGTGCCCGATACTCTCGTCGAGATCTGGCAGGCCAACTCCGCCGGCCGCTACACCCACGCCCGCGACAACTGGCCCGCCCCGCTCGACCCGAACTTCACCGGCGGCGGGCGCGTCGTCACGTCGTCGACGGGGGAGTACTCGTTCACGACGGTCAAACCCGGCGCCTACCCGTGGGGCAACCACCGCAACGCCTGGCGGCCTGCGCACATCCACCTGTCACTGTTCGGGCGCGCGTTCACACAGCGGCTGGTGACGCAGATGTACTTCCAGGACGACCCGCTGTTCAGCCAGGACCCGATCTTCAACTCGGTGCCCGACGAGAAGGCCCGGCGGCGGATGGTCTGCACCTTCGACCTCGACGCCACCCGACCCGACTGGGCGCTCGCATTCCGGTTCGACATCGTGCTGCGCGGGCGCGAGCAGACGCCGTTCGAGGACGCGCATGAGTGAGATCCGGTCGCAGCGTCGAGCAGTCGATCGTGAGACCTGCGTGCAGGGTCGAACCATGGACACCGAGCTGACGCCGTCTCACACCGTGGGGCCTTTCCTGTCCATCGGGTTGACCTGGCCCGGGGGTCATCTCGTCGTTCCTCTCGACACGCCCGGTGCGATCACGATCTCCGGGGTGTTGTTCGACGGGGCAGGCGAGCCCGTCACGGACGGGCTGGTCGAGACCTGGCAGGCCGACCCGGATGGCCGCTTCGACCACGCCGACGACCCGCGCGGACCGGTGACGTCGACGGTCCCGGGCTTTCGCGGCTTCGGCCGCTGCGCCACCGACACCGCGACAGGGCGGTTCGAGTTCGTCACGCTCAAGCC
>JAYSXW010000208.1:0-14318 GCA_043716935.1 Pseudonocardia sp. | reverse complement strand
GTGCGTGATGAGGAAACTGACCGAACGGGATGACCGGCCGCCGCCGTCGTCCAACCGCGTCAACGTCCCGTCCGCTCACGCGGCGAACCGTGCGTGTGGTCCGACGGCACAGCTTCGCCCGCCCGGGTGACCGTCCCGTTCGTCGGCGTGGCGCATCCGCCCACGCCCGGCCCCGCTCGCTCAGGTGGGCAGCGTCGAGGGCGGTGGCAGTGTGGTGGGTGGCGGTGTGGTGGGCGGTGGTGACGGCGTGGGTGTCGGCGGTGCCGGAGTGGCGGTCGGCGGTGCCGGGGTCGGCTTAGGCGGTCGCGGGGTCGGCGCGACGGCCGGGGTCGTCGTGGCCTTCGGCGGCGTCGTGATCGGCTTCGGCGTGGGCGTCGCCTTCCCGCCTTCACCGCCGGTCGACGGGGTCTCGGTCACCCCGGATTCGGGGCTCCGGGTCTCCGTGGCCGAGACGTCCGGCGTCGCGCTCGGCGTCTGGACGATCGTGACCGGGTCCGGGATCGTCTGTCCCGCGTTGACGGCCGGCTGACGGGGCAGCAGCAGCACCGTCGCCAGTACGACGACGGCGGCCAACGCCCCACCCAGGGTGACGAGCAGGGCCGGGCTCGGGTTGCTGGCCCTGCGCTCCTCGGGAGTGGTGAACGACACGCCGTCGAGGTTCACCGACGGACGATCCGGCAGCGCGACGCGCGGCGGCGGTGGTGGGGGCAGGCGCGGATGACCGCCGGTGCCGGACATCCACTGGGTCGGGTGTCCGCCGTCGCCACGGTAGGCACCGCTGGGGGTCATCCCGCCCCCGCCCATCCCGTTTGCAGCCATCCCGCCCGCGACTGCGGCCCCGGGGGCCGCGGTCATGGCCACACCCACCGGAGGCGTCGCGATCGCGTCGTAGGAGGGTCCGAGTGGAGCCGGCACGCGCGGTGCCCGGGCATCCGTCATCGACACCCGGACGGGGCTCAACGACAGGGCGGCGCCCATCGCGATGGCGTTCTTCGGGTCGGCGTCGACGGCGACGGGCCTGCCGAGCTGCTCGGACACGAGTTGCCCGACCAGCGGGATCCGGGACGAGCCGCCGACGAGCAGGATCGCCGAGAGCTGGCCGGGCGTCAGGCCGGCCGAGGAGACCGCCCGGCGAAGCGCGCCGACCGTCTCGTCCACCGCGGGGCGGATCATCGCCTCGAACTCGCTGCGGTGCAGCCGCACCGATCCCTGCCCAGCGGGCGTCAGCACCGGGATCGACACCTCGGTGTCGCTGGAGAGGGCCTCCTTTGCCTCCGCACACTCCCTACGCACCGTCGCGACGGCCGACAGGACGGCCGGGTCGGTGTCGTCGAGTCCCCGGAAGGCCGCCGGGAGACCGGCGACGACATGCTCGAACACAATCTCGTCGAAGTCGACGCCGCCGAGGCGTTCCAGGCCCTCCGGCCGCCCGACCAGCCCGAAGCCCAGCGTGTCCTTGTGGACGACCGCCGAGTCGAACGTGCCCCCGCCGAAGTCGTAGACGGCGATTGTCGAGCCGGGCTCCACGCGCTCCCCGGCCGCGTAGTGCAGCGCGGCGGCCTGCGGCTCCGCGAGGAAGGCGACGGGCATGCCGTGCGAGGCGAGGGCCGTGCCGAACCGCTCCTTCTTGTGCGCGCCCCACGACGCCGGATGGGTCACGGCCACGCGGGTGGGCGGCGTCCCCTCGCGCTTGCTGACGTGGTCGATGACCCAGCGCACGAGGATGGCCGACAGTTCCTCCGGCGCCCACGGCCTACCGCCGACGACGACCGGCGTCGGGTCGCCGATGCGCCGCTTGAACTCGCGCACGATGTGATCCGGGCTGCTCATCGCCCGACGTTCGGCCGCCTCCCCGACCTGGACCACGCCGTCGTCGCCCAGATAGAGCACCGACGGCACGGAACTCGACCGATCGCCGAGACTGACGACCTCGACCTCGCCCCCGTTCGGCCGAGCGATCGCGGCTGCGGTGCGGGTGGTGCCCACATCGATGCCGAGCAGATAACTCATCATCACCCGTCTTCGTCCTCGCCGACCCTGGTTGTTCATCGGGTCGAGCGCGAATCACGTTAGCGTGACGGACGTGCGGCTTTCGTGGCTGCGGAGATCGCCCAGGTGACACGGCATCGGCACGCGCCGAGCGGTCAGAGACGGTGCTGCAGCGCCTCGGCGGCGGCGAGCAGGTCGGCCGCCCAGCGCACACCCGGCCGTCGACCGATCCGATCGACGGGTCCCGACACCGACACGGCCGCCACGACGACGCCGGCGGCGTCCCGCACCGGAGCCGACACGCTCGCCACCCCGGACTCCCGTTCGGCGACGCTCTGGGCCCATCCGCGACGCCGGACGTCGAGCAGCACCCGCTCGGAGAACCGTGCCTCGGCCAGGACGGCCCGCTGCACCGCGGGCTCGGCCCAGGCGGCCAGCACCTTGGCGCCCGATCCGGCCGTCATCGGCAGTCGGGCGCCGATCGGGACCGTGTCGCGCAGCCCGCTGGCCGGCTCGGCCGTGGCCACGCAGACGCGCTGGCCGCCGTCGCGACGGTAGAGCTGCACGCTCTCCCCGGTGATGTCGCGCAGCCGCGGCAGGACCGCGCCCGCGGCCTCGAGCAACGGGTCCACACCGCCGACGGCGAGCTCGGCGAGGGTGGGACCGGGCCGCCACCGGCCGTCGGCGCCGCGGTGCAGCAGCCCGTGCACCTCGAGTCCCACGGCGAGCCGGTGCGCGGTGGCGCGCGGCAGGCCGGTGCGCTGGCACAGCTCGGCCAGACCGCACGGCTCGGCGGCGGCCGCCCGGAGCACCCCCACGGCCTTGTCCAGGACGCCGATCCCGCTATGCTGTCTCACGTTGCGATACTAACTTCCCATTATCTGAGAAGCAATGACGGAGGTGGTGGGCGTGGGACGCACGCTGGCCGAGAAGGTCTGGGACAGCCGTCTTGTCCGCCGGGGTGAGCCGGGCGAGCCCGACCTGCTCTACATCGACCTGCACCTGGTGCACGAGGTCACGAGCCCGCAGGCGTTCGACGGGCTGCGCCTGGCCGGGCGCCCGGTCCGGCGTCCCGACCTGACGCTCGCAACGGAGGACCACAACGTCCCCACCCTCGACGTCCTCGCCCCGATCGCCGACGAGGTGTCGCGCACCCAGGTCGAGACACTGCGCCGCAACTGCGCCGAGTTCGCAGTGCCGCTCTACCCGATGAACCACCCCGAGCAGGGCATTGTGCATGTCGTCGGCCCGCAGCTCGGGCTCACCCAGCCCGGGACGACCGTCGTCTGCGGCGACAGCCACACCTCCACCCACGGCGCGTTCGGCGCGATGGCGTTCGGCATCGGCACTTCGGAGGTGGAGCACGTGCTGGCCACCCAGACGCTGCCGCTCACCCCGTTCCGGACCATGTCGATCACCGTGACGTCGGCGGACGGGCGCCTGCGGGAGGGCGTCACCAGCAAGGACGTGGTGCTCGCCATCATCGCGCAGATCGGCACCGGTGGCGGCCAGGGCTACGTCCTCGAGTACCGGGGCAACGTCGTCGAGAACCTTTCGATGGAGGCCCGGATGACGATCTGCAACATGTCGATCGAGGCGGGTGCCCGCGCGGGCATGATCGCCCCCGACGAGACGACCTTCGCCTACCTGAAGGGTCGCGACCGGGCCCCACAGGGCGCCGACTGGGACGACGCACTCGCGCAGTGGCACGAGCTGCGCACCGACGACGACGCCGTGTTCGACGCGGAGGTCCACATCGACGCCGACGCGCTCACCCCGTTCGTCACCTGGGGCACGAACCCGGGCCAGGGTCTCCCGCTCGACGCGAGCGTCCCCGACCCGGCCCTGATCGTCGACGAGAACGAGCGGGTGTCGGCGCAGAAGGCGCTCGACTACATGGGCCTGACGGCCGGGATGCCGCTGCGTGAGATCGCCGTCGACACGGTGTTCGTCGGCTCCTGCACCAACGGCCGCATCGAGGACCTGCGGGCCGCCGCGGCCGTGATCGAGGGACGCACGGTGGCCGACGGCGTCCGCATGCTCGTGGTGCCGGGCTCGATGCGCGTCCGGTTCCAGGCCGAGGACGAGGGCCTGGACCGGGTGTTCACCACGGCCGGCGCCGAGTGGCGGTCCGCGGGCTGCTCCATGTGCCTGGGCATGAACCCCGACCAGCTCGCGCCCGGCGAGCGCAGCGCATCGACGTCCAACCGCAACTTCGAGGGCCGTCAGGGCAAGGGCGGTCGCACCCACCTGGTCTCGCCGCTGGTTGCCGCCGCGACGGCCGTGCGCGGGACCCTGAGCTCACCGGAGGACCTGGCCTAGCCAGAAAGGATCATAATGGACGCGTTCACCACCCATACGGGCATCGGCGTGCCGCTGCGACGGTCCAACGTGGACACCGACCAGATCATCCCGGCCGCCTACCTCAAGCGCGTCACGCGCACCGGTTTCGAGGACGGGCTGTTCTCCACTTGGCGCGCCGACCCGTCGTTCATCCTCAACATCGAGCCGTTCTCCCGCGGATCGGTGCTGGTGGCGGGCTCGGACTTCGGCACCGGCAGCTCCCGCGAGCACGCCGTGTGGGCGCTGATGAACTACGGCTTCCGCGTCGTGATCTCCTCGCGCTTCGCCGACATCTTCCGCGGGAACTCCGCCAAGTCCGGGCTGCTCGCCGCTCAGGTGGCACAACCCGACGTCGAGCTGCTGTGGAAGCTGCTGGAGAACGAGCCGGGCACCGAGGTGATCGTCGACCTCGTCCGGCGGACGGTGCAGGCGAGCGACCTGACGGTTCCGTTCCACATCGACGACTACACCCGCTGGCGGCTGCTCGAAGGCCTGGACGACATCGGGCTCACCCTGCGCCACGAGGCCGACATCACCGCCTTCGAGGCCGCCCGACCGTCACGGTTGCCCGTCACGTCGTGACTCTGTCGGGCGAATCCCCTGCCCTGCACCGGATCCGCGCTGGCGCAGTGGCCTGACCAGGACATACGGTCGCGCCCATGAACAAGACCCAGCTCATTGACGCGCTGGCGGCCCGCCTCGGCGACCGGCGCACCGCCACCACCGCGGTGGACGGCCTGATCGAAACCATCGTCGACGCCGTCCGCGTGGGGGAGGCTGTGTCGCTGACCGGGTTCGGCGTGTTCGAGGCCCGCGCCCGCGCTCCCCGCGTGGGGCGCAACCTCCGCACCGGCGAGGTCGTCGACGTCCCGGCCGCCACCGTGCCCACCTTCCGGCCGGGTGCGCGGTTCCGCACCGCGGTCGGTGGTGGTGGCGGGCCGGCTCCCCGCGGTACGCCGGCCCGCCGCGATGTCACAGCGTCGGGCTCTGCATCGTCGGGCTCTGCATCGTCGGGCTCTGCGAACGAGGCGGCGCCGTCCGGCTCCGCGAACGGCGCGGCGCCGTCGAAGAAGGCCGCAGGAGCGGCAACGGCGGCGGGTTCGGCGAAGGGGGCGGATTCGGCGAAGGCGGCGAAGGCCGAGAAGGCCGAGAAGGCCGAGAAGGCGTCGCCCACCAGCAGCGCGGAGGAGGTGGTGAAGGCTGCGCCGGGGGCCCGATCCTCGAAGGGTGTCAAGTCGGGGAACAACCCGAAGGCCGCCGAGTCGGGGGAGGGCTCCGCTGACTCGCGGAAGAAGCCGAAGACGAAGGCGAAGAAGTAGCCCGCCGCGAACCCGACGAACGGGGGAGCCGGCATACTCTGACGCGTGCACCGGCGGAGCCTGACCGAGCCGCGGCCCCCGTCTGGCCGCCTCCGGCCACGGCCGGGACCCTCATGAGTGCACCCGCGCCACCGACAGCGACCGCCACACCCGCCGGCCGTGCGCGTCGGCGTCGCCCGGTCCTTCTGGTTCTGGGCGTCGCTCTGGTGGCAGTACTCGCGCTCGTCGTCGGGGTGATCGTCACCGCGGGCCGTTCGCCGGCCGCTCCGGGGGCGCGGCAGGAACCGGCCGCGGCGCCGCAGAACCCGGCCGACCCGCTCGCCGCCCGGATCGCGGCCCTGCAGACGCAGCTCACGGCGGTGCCGGACAACGCGGAGGGCTGGGGCACCCTGGGGCTCGCGTACGTGCAGGAGGCGCGCAACACCGTCAACCCGTCGTACTACCCGAAGGCGGAGGGGGCGCTCGCGACGTCGCTGGAGCTGCAGCCCGACGGCAACGCCGTGGCCCTGGCCGGTACGGCCGCGCTGCGGGCCGCGCAGCACCGCTTCGCCGACGCGCTGGACCTGGCCACCCGGGCGACCGCGATCGACCCCGCCAACTCCGAGATCTACGGTATCCAGGCCGACGCGTTCACCCAGCTCGGGCGCTACGACGACGCCGCGCAGGCCGTGCAGCGGATGCTGGACCTGCGCCCGGGCACGCCCGCGTTCACCCGCGCCGAGTACGTCGCCGAGCTGCGCGGGGACCTCGACCAGGCGCGGGAGTTCATGGCGCAGGCCCTCGGCGCCGCGTCGAACCCCGCCGACCGGGCGTTCTGCGAGTACTACCTCGCCGAGCTGGCGTTCACCAGCGGTGATCCGACCGGCGCGCTGACGGGCGTCGAGCGTGGTCTGGTCGCCGACCCGATGTCGCCGGACCTGCTGGAGGGCCGCGCGAAGTCGCTCGCCGCGCTCGGGCGCACCGGCGAGGCCGTGGCCGCCTACGCCCAGCTCGTGGTGACCGTGCCGCAGCCGAACTATCTCATCGAGGCCGGCGAGTACCTGGAGTCGGTCGGACGCGGTCCGGAGGCGCAACAGAACTACCGGCTCTTCGACGCCGAGAACGCACTGTTCGAGGCGAACGGCGTGCTGCTCGACACCGACCCCACGCTGTTCTACGCCGACCACGGCGACCCGACGAAGGCATTGCGCTACGGCGAGGCCGGCATCGCGATCCGCCCGTTCGTCGAGATGCAGGACGCCTACGCGTGGGCGCTGCACGCCGCCGGTCGCGACGCCGAGGCGCTGACGTGGGCCGACAAGGCCGCGTCCACAGGCATGCGGAACGCCCTGTTCTTCTTTCACCGCGGCGCGATCCTGGCGGCGCTGGGCCGCGACGCGCAGGCCCGCGTCGACCTGACCACCGCACTGGAGATCAACCCGTACTTCAGCCCCCGGCAGGTGCCGGTCGCGCGGCAGCTCCTGACCCGGGTCGGGGGTGGCTCGTGAGGCGGCTGCTGCTGCTCGTATCGGACAGTGGCGGTCGAGCCTCAGCAGCGCTTCAGGTGCGCCCCGACGGCCGGAGCAGCTCAGGTCGGTGCCGGCCTGAAGGCCTCGCCGTGGTCATCACCGAGCCGACATTGGTGATGGTGGCGACACTCGCGGGATTTCTGGGTGCCTCGTGAGGTGGCGGCCACTGGTCGTCGGACTGCTCGTGGCGGTCCTCGGGATCGCCGTCGCTCCCGCCGCGCAGGCCCACCCGCTCGGCAACGTCACGGTCAACCACTACGACGGCCTGGTGCTGGCACCCGACCGGATCACCGACACCGCGGTCGTCGACACGGCCGAGATCCCCACGTTGCAACGCCGTCCGACGATCGACGTCGACGGCGACGGCGCGCTCTCCCCGGCCGAGACCGCCGGCTACGCCACGGGGCAGTGCGCGGGTTTGGCCGCGGCGGTGGCGATCAGCGTCGACGGCACCCGCCTGCCGCTCACCGTGGCGTCGAGTTCCTACGAGGAGCTGGCGGGCACCGCCGGGCTGACCGTCGGGCGCCTGGTGTGCGAGCTGACCCGGGCCGCCGACCTGCACCGGCCCGCGAATGTCGCGATCGTCGACGAGTGGGACTCGGCGGGCATCGGTGGCTGGCACGAGATCACCGCGCGCGGTGCAGGCGTCACGCTGACGGACTCCCCGGTGCCCCCGGCCAGCACGACCGACGAGCTGCGCCGCTATCCCGAGGAGCTGCTGTCCTCGCCGCTGGACGTGCGCCGCGCGACGATCACCACCGCGCCAGGGGCGGGGACGTCCACCTACCGGCCGGCTGCGGTGATCCCGGGCGCGGACGTCGTCACCCGGGCCCTGGCCGGGGTGACCAGCACGTGGAACGGTTTGGCTACGTCCCGCAACCTCACCATCGGGGTGGGCCTGCTGGCGGTGGGGCTGGCGATGCTGCTCGGCGCCGGGCACGCGTTCTTGCCCGGGCACGGCAAGACGATCATGGCCGCCTACCTGGTCAACCGACAGGGACGGCTGCGCGACGTGGTGACAATCGGCGTAACGGTCACGGTCTCCCATACGGCCGGTGTGCTGCTCGTCGGGCTGGCGCTGGCAGCAACAACGTTGATCGCGCCGACCGTCGTCGTGCAGTGGCTGGCGGTGCTCTCCGGACTGATAGTTGTCGGGGTAGGCGTCGGGCTGCTCGTATCGGCCTGGCGGAGGACAAGGCAAGGCACCACGGACTCGGCGTTGGCTGCGCTCATTGCGCAGGATGCGGTCTCTACCGACGCCGAGGAGATCCCCTTTCGGCACTCAGCCCACCACGCCACGGCCACCGGCGGGCTTGCGGCACAGCAGGAGCCGATCCTTCCCGGCGTGCGGCCGCATACCGAGATGGTTCGAGGCGATCGGGCGCTCGTCGCTCCGTCACCTTCCGACGCCTTGGATCGCTCAGACTCGATTGCCGGCACCGGTGCGGCAGATACTCCCGCGACAAGCCACGGTCATGGCCATGGCCATGGCCACGGCCACGGACATGGCCATGGACATGGCCACGGGTTCGGCCGGGGCGGGCTGATCGGCCTCGGGGTGGCGGGCGGGCTCGTGCCCAGCCCGTCAGCGCTGCTGGTCCTTGCCGCCGCGGTCCAGCTCGGGCGCACGGCGTTCGGCATCGTCCTGGTGCTGGCCTACGGCCTCGGCATGGCCACCGCGCTGTCGGTGGCCGGCGTGCTGCTCGTCCGGCTGCGTGGCCGCCTCGCACGGCTGGTCCGGCGGCCCGGGACGCAGCGGCTGACCCGTGTGGTCGCGGTGCTGCCGGTCCTGACCGCCGTGCTCGTCATCGTCGTCGGCGCGGGCCTCGTGGCGCGCGCCCTGAGCGGATCGGTCTGACCCATGTCCCGCGCCCGAGCCTGCGCTCCCGTCGTCCTCGGGCTGCTGGCCCTCGTCGCCTGTGCGGGGCCGGAGCCCGCGCCGCCGTCGAGCGGGCCGCCTGCGGTGTTCGTGACCCAGCCCGACTTCCGGCCCGGTGGCGTCGCCCCGCCGTGCCTGATGCACCAGACCGCTCCGCCGAACGGTCTTTACACGCCGGGCCCGGACGAGCGGACCGACGCCGTGCTGACGATGCTCGGGTACTACACCGCGGTCGGCAACGCCACGTTCTGTGACGGGGCGGGCGCAACCGAGATCGACCGGACCTGGGCCCGGCTTTATGTGCAATACACTGGCAATAGCGCCGGGGTCCGAAGCTTGAGCTGAGCGGACCAACGTCGATCGTGGTTCGACCGTTGAGCGCCTACTGATCACCGTTCGTCGCAATGGTTGGGGTGGACTCCATACCTCTCGACGTTTGCGAACGACTACCGAGTACCACACTATTTTTCTCCCGCCCCTGATTCGGCCGAACCGTTCGGCCGAACACGAGAGGACCCAGCATGAGTTCTCCCACCGTCGCTCCCCGGCATCGCCGCCGGCGGATCGTCGTTTCGCTGGCTGCCGTCAGCGTCACGGCTCTCAGCGCGACACTCGTCGGGCTCCTGCCCGGCGTCGCGTCGGCGTCCTCGCACCGCGAGGCCCCCCTGATCGCGGCCGACCCCCCGGTCGACAACACCGATGTGTACGCCTTCGTCAGCCCGGACAAGGACAAGCAGGACACCGTCACGCTGCTGGCCAACTGGTACCCCTTCCAGGAGCCCAACGGCGGTCCGAACTTCTACCCGTGGGCCGAGAAGGCCAACTACGACATCAACGTCGACAGCGACGGCGATGCCAAGCCGGACGTGACCTTCCGGTGGAAGTTCAAGACGCAGGACCTGCGCGACGGCAAGACCTTCCTGTACGACAACGGGCCCGTCACCAGCCTGACCGACGAGAACCTGCTGTTCCGTCAGACCTACGACCTCACCGAGATCCGCAACGGCCACGAGAAGACCCTCGCCCGCAATGTCCCGGTGGCGCCGTCGAATACCGGTCCGGCGTCGATGCCCAACTACGGCGCGCTCCGCGACCAGGCCATCTACTCGGTGGACAAGGACACGAAAGCCTTCGCCGGCCAGGCCGCCGACTCGTTCTTCCTCGACCTGCGCGTGTTCGACCTGCTCTACGGCGGCAACCTCTCCGAGACCGGGCAGAACACGCTCAACGGCTACAACATCAACACCCTGGGCATCCAGGTGCCGAGGAGCTACCTGGCGCTCAACAACGACGCGACCCGCAACCCGGTCATCGGCGTGTGGAGCGACACCGAGCGGCAGTCCGCCTCGGTGCTGGTCCCGGGCAAGAAGCTGACGGCCGGCCCGCAGGTACAGGTCTCCCGCCTGGGCAATCCACTGGTCAACGAGCTCGTCTCATCGTCCTCGCTCAAGGACGGCTTCAACGGCTCCACCCCGTCGCAGGACGCGGGCAACGCCGCACTCGTCAACCGGGTCCTCAAGCCCGAGGTCCCGGCGCTCATCGAGGCGATCTACAAGATCAAGGCGCCGCCCACCCCACGCAATGACCTCGTTGAGATCTTCCTGACGGGTATCGCGAAGGACGCCCCGACCCTCGACGGCTCGAAGGCGCCGATCCAGGCCGACCTGAACTCGCAGATCCTCAACAAGGACGCCGACGCGAAGAAGTTCAAGCCTTCGGAGATGATCCGGCTCAACATGGGTGTCCCGGTCGCGGCGAACCCGAACCGGCTGGGCGTGCTCGCGAACGACTTCCAGGGCTTCCCGAACGGCCGCCGTCTCGCCGACGACGTCGTCGACATCGAACTCCAGGCCCTCGAAGGTGCCGCACAGTCCGGCAAGCTCGTCGACGCCCTGGCCAAGGGTGACGGCGTGGACGCCAGCCCGAAGCCGTTCGGGACGTCGTTCCCGTACGTCGTGCTGCCGTACAACCAGAACACCAACACCGCGGGCAGCAAGTAACCCACCGCTGACGCACTGAGCTCCCAGGACCCCGGTCCGGCCCACGAGGCCGGGCCGGGGTTTGCTCGATCACCGATCCATGGAGCCTGCGGTGAGCAGTGTGCTGCCCCGCTTCAGCTGGTCTCGTTGACCTTCTCGACCGTCGTCCACGCGGCGCAGCCGGCAAACGGACCTGGAGACCTGGCCGACCTGGGTCACGTAATGATGGCCCCGGTCGTTCGGCTCCCCGTCCGCACTGTTGCACTTCGAGGATGACTGCGGGGCCATGAGGAGGAGCGCATCCCGCGTACCAACCATCGGCGGCGAGCGGCGTCAGTCGGTCGGGCGGGGGTAGTGGTCGGCGGCGCGAAGGGTGCGGCCGGTGAACGTCAGGACCCAGATACTGGCCTTACGGCAAGCCACGTCGTCGGGGTCGCGGCCGGGCAGCTGTGTCATCAGTGTGCTCATGACGTCGGGGACGACGCCGCCCTGGCTGCTGATCACCGTCACGCCCGGCTCGGCGGCCAGCTCGCGCAGGCGGGCGAGTCCGGCGGCCGGGTCCTTCCAGTAACCCTGCTCCCCGAGCAGCACCTCCTCGCCGATCGGGAGGCCGAGAGCGTCGGCCAGAGAGGCGATGGTGTCGCGGCAACGCACCGGGGGCGCGGAGAGGAGACGGTCCGGGCCGAACAGCTCGAGCAGGCGCGAGACGTGCGCGGCCTGCTCGCGGCCGGTGCCCGAGAGCGGGCGGAGATCGTCGTCGCCGTCCCACTGGTTGCGGCTGCCCGCCTTGGCGTGACGCACCAGCAGGACCGTGGACGTCGCGGGGCCGAGGGTGGCGAACAGTCCTACCAGCTCGATGTCGTGGCGGTAGGTCAGCAGCTTGGCGGCGGCCGCGGGGTCGAGCCAGCGCAGCTCGTCGGTCTCCTTGTTGGCGACGAACTCCCCATCGCGCAGCTGCGCGGACCAGTAGCGCACGAGCTTGCGGCTGCCGGACACCTCGTAGCGGATGTCGCCGAGCAGGGCCCCGAGCCGTATCCGGCCGCCGGTCTCTTCTGCGACCTCCCGGACGGCGGCGAACGGCATCGACTCGCCGGGTTCGAGCTTGCCCTTTGGGAACGACCAGTCGTCGTAGCTCGGGCGGTGCACCAGCGCCACCTCGACCCCGGCGACGGTCGGCCGCCACATCACCGCCCCGGCGGCGAGAACGTCCGCGTGCCCGGGATCCGAGCCGGCGACCGCGACGGGCTGGTTGATGCCGGTCACTGGCTGTCGGTGACGCCGGTGAGGGCGTGGGCAAGCATCATCTCGGTCTGGTGGTCGCGCACCGGCGAGATTCCCGGTGGCGGCGAGGGTTCCCACGAGCCGTCGGCGTGCAGCGTCCAGCAGCGGGTGGCGCGGTCCATGCACGAGTCGAGCATCGCGCCGAGCTTGCCGGCCAGCGCCGGGTCGGCCACCCGCAGCAGCACCTCGACGCGGCGGTCGAGGTTGCGGTGCATCATGTCGGCACTGCCGATCCAGTACTCGTCGGCCGAGCCGAAGTGGAACACCCGGCTGTGCTCCAGGAACCGGCCCAGGATTGAGCGCACCACGATGTTCTCCGAGAGCCCCTCGCGGCCGGGCCGGATCGCGCAGATCCCGCGCACCACGACCTCCACCGCCAAGCCCGCATGCGACGCCCGGTACAGCGCGTCGATTACCTGCTCGTCGACGATCGAGTTGACCTTGACCCGGATGCGCGCCGTCGGGTCGCCGCCACGGTGGGCGTCGATCTCGTCCTCGATCCGCGCCACGATCCCGCGCCGCACGCCGTAGGGCGCGACGAGCAGGCTGCGGTAGGAGGTCTGGCGCGAGTAGCCGGTGAGGGAGTTGAACAGGTCGGTGAGGTCGGCGCCGATGGTCGGATCGGCGGTGAGCACGCCGAGGTCCTCGTAGAGCCGCGCGGTCTTGGGGTTGTAGTTGCCCGTGCCGATGTGGCAGTAGCGCCGGATCGTCGTCCCCTCCTGGCGCACCACCAGCGACGTCTTGCAGTGCGTCTTCAGGCCGACCAGCCCGTAGACGACGTGGACGCCCGCCTTCTCCAGCTCGCGCGCCCACCGGATGTTGGCCTGCTCGTCGAACCGCGCCTTGATCTCCACCAGCGCGACGACCTGCTTGCCGGCCGCCGCCGCGTCGATCAGGGCGTCGACGATCGGGGAGTCGCCCGACGTGCGGTAGAGGGTCTGCTTGATTGCCAGCACGTTCGGGTCCGACGCGGCCTGCTCGACGAACCGCTGCACGCTCGTGGAGAACGAGTCGTAGGGATGGTGGACGAGCACGTCGCCCTCGCGCAGCGTCGCGAAGATGCTGCGCGGGGTCTCCCGGTCGGCGAACGCGGGGTGGGTGGCGGGGACGAAGGCGTCGTCCTTGAGATCGGGCCGATCGACGGCGTGCACGGCCCACAGGGCGGTGAGGTCCAGCAGGCCGGGCACCGTGACGACGTCGGCGGGGTCGACGTCCAGCTCGCGCAGCAGCAGCTCCAGCATGTGCGGGCTCATCGTCTCGGTGATCTCCAGGCGCACCGGCGGCCCGAACCGGCGCCGCGCCAGCTCGCGTTCCAGCGACTGCAGCAGGTCCTCGTCGCGGTCCTCCTCGACCTCGACGTCGGCGTTGCGGGTGACCCGGAACGGGTGGTGGGCGGTCACCTAGAGCCCGGGGAACAGCTGCTGCAGGTGCGCCCCGATCAGCTCCTCGAGCGGCAGGTAGGTCGTGTCGTTGTCCGCCGTGCTGACCAGCACGTACCGCTTGACGTTGTTGGGGACCTTGACCCGGGCGAAGTGCTCGGTGCCGGCGACGGGATCGCGCACCAGGACGGCGAGGTTGAGCGAGAGCCCGCTGATGTACGGGAAGGGGTGCGCCGGGTCGACGGCCAGCGGAGTCAGGACCGGGAAGACCTGGGCGCGGAAGTAGTCGTGCAGCGGGACGCGCTGCTCGTCGGGCAGGTCGCGCCACAGCACGATCCGGATGCCCTGCTCGGCGAGCGCCGGCCGGACCTCCTCCAGGAAGCACCGCGCGTGCGTGCTCGCGAGCTCGCGCGCCCGCTCGGTCATCCGCAGCAGGTGCCGTCGGGGGCTCAGGCCGTCCGTGGTGCGGATGGACAGGCCCGTGCTCTGGCGCCGCTTGAGGCCGGCGACGCGGACCATGAAGAACTCGTCGAGGTTGCTGGCGAAGATGGCCAGGAACTTGGCCCGCTCGAGCAGGGGCGCGCCTGGCTCGTGCGCCAGCGCCAGCACCCTGGCGTTGAAGTCCAGCCAGGAGACCTCCC
>JAYSXW010000207.1:0-4705 GCA_043716935.1 Pseudonocardia sp. | reverse complement strand
CGGTGACGGGCCCGGGGCCGGGGCGGGGTGGGCCGCCGGAGCGGCCCGGGGTGCTCCGGGTCAGGGCGGCTCTGGCGGTCGCGGCGGACCCGGCCTAGGGTTCCGGCTGGTCCACCTTCGCCGGGACGACGCCGTCCGCGAGCTCCGGCACCGAGCCGCACCGGTGCCGCCGTCACCACGGCCCTGCCCGCGCACCCGGAGGAACCCGTGCCGCCTGTCCGCACCCGGACGTTCCACCTCCCCCGTGCACCACGAACGCACCGCCGCGATCCCCGGGCTCGCGCTCGGGGCGGCGTTCCTGGTCTGTGCGATCACCGGTCTGCTGTCGCACCTGATCACCCACCCGACGCCGTAGCTCCGAAGGTCCGGCGCCGCGTCCACCATGCCGGGTGTGGGAATGTCGGATCACCGAACCACGTAGCTCCGGGCCAGGGCCGCGAACCCCGCCTCCAGACCGATCCGGGGCGTCCAGCCCAGGGCGGCACGGGTGGCCCGCTGGTCGAACCAGTGCGCTGTCGAGAGCTGCTCGGCGAGGAAGCGGGTCATCGGCGGCTCACCGGTTCGGGCCAGTATCGGTGCGGCCCACAGCGTCTCGACGACCGCCCCGGCCGCCCACGCCACGCCCGTGGGCACGGAGCGTCGCGGGGGCGCGACTCCCGCCGCCGCGCAGATCGACGCCAGCAGCTCGCCGATCGGTCGGGGCTCGCCGTTGGACACCACCAGTGCCCGGCCGTCGAGCCGGTCGCACCGGTCCAGCGCCGCGACCAGCGCGTCGGCGGCGTTCGTCACGTACGTCGTGTCGATCAGGGAAGCTCCGGAGCCGATGACCGCCAGCCGGCCTGTGCGGGCCCGATCCACGACCGGGCCGACGAGCTGCGTGTCGCCGGGTCCCCAGACAAGGTGCGGACGCACCGCGACCACGTCCGGGCCACCGACCGTGCGGCCCAGGGCAATCTGCTCGGCGACGGCCTTGCTCCGCGCGTAGTGACCCCGTGCACGGCCCGGGTCGGCCGGTCCGGCGCCGGCACCCACCAGCGCGGAGCCGGCATGGGCCACCGAGGGGGAGGACACGTGCACCAGCCGGGGGACGCCGGCGGCCCGGCACGCGGCGAGCACGCTGCGGGTGCCGATGATGTTGGTGTGCACGTGGTCCCGCCACCGGCCGGTGATGCTGACCTTCGCGGCCAGATGTACGACAGCGTCGTGTCCCGCGACGGCCGCGCCGACCGAGGCGGGGTCGGCGACGTCGGCGAGCACCTCGGGGTGAGCGAGCCCGGACGGCCTGCGCTGCAGGAGGGTGATCCGGTCGCCGCGCGCGGCGAGTGCCTCGGCCACCGCCGCGCCCAGCATGCCGCTGGCCCCGGTGAGCAGCACCCTCACGGTCGCCGTCCGGCACGCCCGCCGGCGAGCACCCCGTCCGCCCAGCGGGCCACCCGCGCGCGGTCGATCTTTGAGGCGTGGCGGATGTCGACCGGCAGCGCGGTCGTCGTCAGCACCGCGGCGAGGTCCGCGCCCGCGACCGCCCGGACGGCCGCGGCGAGCGGCGGCGGTGCCAGCACCGCGTGCCGCGCCAGCGGTGCGGCCCAGTCGATGGCGGGGAGGCCGACGGTGCGGACGATGACCACCACGACCTGCTGGGTACCGGGTGGCCCAACGCCGACCACGGCGGCGGTCCGGACGGCCGAGAGCGCCTGCACCCGGTGCTCGATCCCCACCGGGGTGACCGGCCCGTCCGGGGTACGGACGACATCCCGCAGGCGGCCCTCGATCCACAGCCGGCCCTCGCCGTCGAGGTGTCCGACGTCGCCGGTGCGGTGCCATCCCGGGTTGCGTGAGCTGTCGTGCTCCGTGGCCCACAGCCGGTCGTAGCGGTCCTTGACGTAGGCGGCCCGGACGCAGACCTCGCCGGTCACCCCGGTGTCCCGGGTGAGCGGGCCGTCCGCCGACCCCTCGTGGGACAGCGGGCTCACCCACACCTGCACCCCGGCGAGCGGGCGCCCCACACACACCCCGTTTCCCTGGCCGGCGTCGTCGATCTCGGCCAGCGTGATGTCGGTGACGGGCAGCGCCTCGGTCATGCCGTAGGGGGTGTGGGCCACGGCGGCCGGCAGCACCCCGCGGACCGCGTGCAGCAGCTCCGCCGGGACGGGCGCACCAGCGGAGACGACGAGGCGGATGCGCCCGAGGGCGGCGCGATCGCGGTCGTCCAGTCTTCCCCCGGTGGCCACGACGTTTCGCAGCGCGGCCGGGGAGGCGAAGACCACCGTGGCGTCGACAGCGGCCGCGGCCGCGGCGAGGGCCGGGGCCGTGAGGCGGCCGGGGCCCGGGGCGGCCGGGGTCGCCGAAGCGAGGCCCAGGGCGGGCCCGTACAGCGCGAACGGGGGAAAGGCGGCCACCAGCCGGTCGTCCGCGGTGAGGTCGAACGCCGTGCGAAGGGCGTCGACCTGCGCCTGGATCTGGCCGTGGCGGTAGACCACGCCCTTGGCCGGACCGGTGGCGCCGGAGGTGAACACGACGGCGCACTCGGCGTCCGCGCACGGCTCCGGAGGGAGTTCGTGGTCACGACCCAGGCGCGCGAGGTCGGCCAGCCCCAGCGGCGCCCCGAGCAGCGCACGCACGGCAGAGCTGACAGGACCGGCGGTGATCCGGTGTCCCGGCACGTGCAGGGCCCGGGCCAGCGCGAGCCCCCGGGGTACGCCGATGACGTGATCGGGTCCGGCTCCGCGCAATGCCCGCGCCAGGCCGACGGCCCCGAGCCCGGCGTCGGCGACCACGATGACGGCGCCCGCCCGCCAGCAGGCGTACACCGCAGCAGTGAGATCGGCACCGGGGGGAACGAGCAGCGCGACCCGGTGTCCCGGCCGCACGCCGTGCGCGGCGAGCCCGGCCGCGAGCTCGCGCACCCGCCGCTCCAGCAGCGCGAACGAGATGCGGCGCCCCCGGCCGCCGAGCTCGACCACGGCGGGCGCCGAATCGTCGGCGCGGTCCGCCAACGCCGCCCACAGCGGACGCCGGGCCGTCACCGGCGGCCGCTCCACGGGCGGGGCGTCCGCTCCGGTGACCTCGGCGTCGATCCAGCGCCAGGTGTCCGCGGCGGACCGCGTCGCGTCCTCGGTCACGAGATGGGATGCGCCCTCGTAGCGATGCACCTGCGCGTGCGGGAGGCGCCTGAGCAGGTCGCGGAGGTACCGGTCGGAGAACACCGGGTCGCGCGGCCCCCAGAGCAGCAGGACCGGCACGTGCAACCCGACGAGGCCCGTGACGACCCCGTCGAGCGTGGCGCTGCTCGGGTGCCCGGGCTCGAGTGGGATGTCGGCGACGAAGTCGGCGACGCCGCGGCGGCGCGCAGCAGTGCGGTAGGGCGCCGCGAACGCGCGCCGCACGCTCTCGGCCAGTGGTGGGCGGGACAGGGCCGTCGTCGCCCGGACGAACGTCGGGGTCGCGGCGCAGACGGTGTAACGCAGAACGGGGTTTCGGGCGAGACGGATCAGCGACGGCGCGGCCGACCCGGTGGGCTGGTGCACCGCGGTGTTGGCCAGCACGACGCCGACCAGCTGATCGGGGTGCGCCACTGCCCAGCCCAGTGAGATCGGCCCGCCCCAGTCGTGCCCGACCGTGACGACGGGTCCGGTGACCTCCAGCGCGGCTGCCACGGTGTCGAGGTCGGCCACCCGTTGGGCGAGCGTGCGCGGTGTCACGGTGCGCTCGGAGAAGCCCATGCCGAGCTGGTCGACGGCGACGACCCGCCAGCCCACGGGGGCCTCGGACAGGAACCGTCGCCACAGGTAGGACCAGGTCGGGTTGCCGTGGACGCACAACATCGTGCCCGCCGCGGGTTCGACGCCGTTGTCGAGCACGTGCCAGGTGCGACGGACACCCTCCGCGTCCGGCGCCGTGACCAGGCGCGACCAGGTGGGGTCCAGCCCGGGAAGGGTGGGAGGCAGCCCGGCGGGCGCACCGCCACTCACCACACCACCTCGGCGCAGCAGGCGTTCAGGCCCGAACCGACACCCATCAGGAGCACGCGGTGCCCGGGCTGCAGCGAGTCGACCTGGGTCGCCAGGGTGAAGGGCACCGCCGCGGGACCCATGTTCCCCCGGGTGGGGAACGTCAGCGGGACGCGGGCGGGATCGATCTGCAGCGTCCGGCACATGGCGTCGGTGTGCACCCGAGACACCTGGTGGGCGATGTAGCGGTCCATGTCCGACCAGTCGAACTCGGCCTTCGCCGCCTCCCAGGCCGTTGCCGACAGCGCGATCCCGGCGTCGAGCAGGCCCTTGGCGTCGGTCCGCATGGACTCCAGGTCACCGATGCACAGCTCGTGGTGCTCGGTGGCCGCCCGCGTGATGCCTCCGACGAAGCGGTGGCCCTCGGGGTGCGCGTCCCGGCGGCCCAGGACCATCGCCGCGGCCCCGGAACCCAGGGTGAGGGTGGCGAACTGCGACAGCACCTCGTCCCGGGTGGCGTCGGGGCGGGACAGCCGGTCGAGGGTGACCTCCTGGGTGTGCCGCGCACCTTCGCCGTCGACGACGAGCGCGTAGGAGATGCGGCCCGCGTCGATCATCACGGCCGCGAGCTGCATCCCGTTGAGGAACCCCAGGCAGGCGTTCGCCAGGTCGAAGTTGAGGCAACTGGGGGGCAGGCCGAGAGCGGCGTGCACGGCCACCGCGGCGGAGGGCTCGAGATGGGCCCGGCTCACCGAGGT
>JAYSXW010000206.1:0-4707 GCA_043716935.1 Pseudonocardia sp. | reverse complement strand
GGGTGGACGTCGACACGATCACGCAGTCCCGGGCCTCGGCGAATGCGGTCTCGGCGCGACGGCGCTCGTCGGTGGACAAGGAGGCGTGCGACAAGAAGGTGGTGATGCCCCGCTCGCGCAGAGCGGAGCCGAGCTTCTCCACCAGCGCCCGGCTGTCGCAGAAGACCAGCCGCTTCTCGCCCCGGTGCAGGGCGGCGAGCACGGTGGCGGCGTTGTCCACGGACCCGACGTAGTCGAGCTCGATGTCGACGGCCGTGGCGGTCGCTCCTGCGTCGGGCGCGACGACGACGGCGGGACGGCTGCCCCGACCGGATCCCTGCAGCCAGGTCAGGAGCTCGTCGGGATTGCCGATGGTGGCCGACAGCCCGATGCGTTGCAGCGGGCGCCCGCACACCCTGCTCAGCCGTTCGAGGACCGCGAGCAGGTGCCATCCCCGGTCGTCGCCGGCGAAGGCGTGCACCTCGTCGACCACCACCGCCCGCAGGCCGGCGAAGAGCTGTCGCTGCTCGACCTTGACGCTGACCAGCATCGCTTCGAGCGACTCCGGTGTGGTGAGCAGGATGTCGGGTGGATCGCGCAGGATCCGCTGCCGGGCCGAGGCGCCGACGTCGCCGTGCCACACGCCGACCCGCCGTCCGACCCACGACGAGTACCCCTCGAGGCGAGGCCCCAGGTTGTTCAGCAGGGCCTTCAGCGGGCAGACGTAGAGCAGCGACAGGCTCGTCCAGTGCTGCTCCTCCATGGCGGTGAGCAGCGGGAACATCGCCGCCTCGGTCTTGCCACCCGCGGTCGGGGCGAGCAGCACGGCGTCGCTGCCGGCCAGGAGCGGCTCGATCGCGTCCCGCTGCAGGGGGCGCAACGACCGCCACCCGAGACTGTTGACGATGTGGTGGCCGAGCACCGGGTGCAGCCGGTCGACGGTCATGATGCCGCCTCCGCGGGAGGAAGCACGTCGGCGGTCACGGCAGATCGAGCTCGATCTCGCCCGCGTTCGACGGTGCGGATGCGTTGCGCTCGACGTCGGTCAGCTCGCTGGTGGACAGCGTGAGCGCGTAGTGCGTGCGGGGGTCGAAGTCGGGGTGCTCGTCGACGCGGTCCAGAACGTCCTGCACCAGCTTGCGCAGGAACAGCCGGGGCGCGACGCCCACCTTCCCGCCCAGCTCACCGGTCAGCGCCCGCGCGAGCTCGTCGACGTACCCGTCGTCGACACGATCGCGGACGCGGTCGGGATGGTGGGCCACGCCGGAGTAGAGGTCGCGCACGGCCCGGCCGAGCTCACCGAGGCGGGCCAGGTCGAAGCCGGGGAGCCGCAGCTGCACCGCCCGGGGGGAGTCGAACCGCGGGTCCGTCGACAGGTCGGTGGCGAGCCGCTGGGCGAGCGGCGGCAGCCGTTGCACGCCCTGCTGGCCGTCGAAGAAGGCCGGTGTTCCGGTGATCACCAGGAAGAGGCCGGGGAATCGCCCGGCGTCGAGCTCGTCGAGCAGCTGGCGCAGGGCGTTGAGGCCCTTCTCCCGCACGTCACCCCGGACCCGTTGCAGGGTCTCGATCTCGTCGAGGACGAGCAGCAGTCCGGGATGCCCGCAGTCGCGTAGCACCGTGAGCAGTCCCTGGAGGAAGCCCAGCGCCCCGAAGTGGTCGAGCTCGCCGCGCACCCCGGCCGATCGACGGGCGGAGGCCGCCACCGAGCGCTGTCCACCGATCCAGGCGATGAGCGCCTCCGCGGCCGCTGCGTCGCCGTCGAGGCGGGCCCGCCGGTAGCCGCGCAGGGCGGCCGAGAACGCCGGCGTGGTGCGGGCGACGACGGCGAGCCGGTCCTCCATCAGTCCATCGACGGCCACCGCGAGGGCTGCGGGATCGTCCGTGTCGACCTCGCCGGCGTCGAGCACCTCCTCCTCGAGCGTGTAGAGCCATGAGTCGATCACCGGTCGCAACGCGCTGGGCTGGTGCGTCGCCGTCGTCAGGCGCTCGGTGAGCCTGCGGTAGACCGTCTCCAGCCGGTGCAGCGGCGTCTCGGTCTCCGAAACCTGGATCTCGGCCGTGGCCAGGCCGGCCCGCTTGGCGCGCTCGGCGAGCCAGCGCGCGAAGAACGTCTTGCCCGACCCGTACTCGCCGCGCACGGCGTGGAACGCCGCGCCGCCCCGCGACACCGTGGCGAGGTCGTCGTCCATGGCGGCCGCGAACCGTTCCAGGCCGACGGCGAGCAGGTCCAGCCCCGCGGCCGGGACCGTGCCACGGCGCAGCGCGTCGATCACGGCGCGGCGGCGAGCCTCGCTCACCGACGCGGTCACGTCGTCGCCTCCGCGGGAGCGAGCACGTCGGCGGTCATCTCGGATCCAGCCCGAACTGCAGAACGAGGAGCTCGACGTCGAGGCGCACCGTCCGGCCGGCGTCCACCGACAGCACCGGATAGCCCTCGACGTTGAGCAGCCGCTGCAGGGTGGCGACCACGAAGTCGGGGTCCCGCCCGGCCCGTCCGACGGCGGCGGCGGTGGCGGTGGCCGACAGCCGGCCGTCCGCGGCGGCGAGCGCGTCGATGACGGCGGCCACCGCCGTCCGATCCGGCGGCTTCGGCACGAACTTGCGCTGGGCCTCGTACCCCGTCGACGCGACGACGCGAGCGCCCAGTGTCGCCGGCGCCGACGGCGCCATCGCGGACGGGGCCACCGCGGGCTCGGGGACCGCGAACAACCCTTCGCCCTCCGGGTCGGAACGCGGCTTGCGGGACGGCTTCTTCGGCGCCCGGGGCACCGGCGGGGCCACCGCAGTACGCCGCGGGTTCCACCATTCTGGCTCGGTGGATTCGGGCGAGAGCATCGACCAGCCCATCGTCACCTGGTCCGGGGACGGGAGGAGGACGAGAACCGGTGCGGTCATCTCCGCGAGCGTGGCACCGCCGTGGTAGCCGGAGCGGCGGCGCGTGTAGCGGATGTCGGCCCGCCACGGCACCACCACCCGGCCCTCGCCGTAGAGCACGCGCGGGCCCGCGAGCGCGATCTCACCGGCGCCCGGCTCGCCGGTGCGCCAGCGCGCGGACTCCACCCCGTCCGCGGCGGTCATGCCGTCGGGGCTCGCCGATCGCTCCAGCACGTGGCCGTGGTCGGCCACGAGCACCACCGGGCGGGCGTAGCTGCGTGCCGCGTCGAGCAGCTGGGGCAGGTACGTGATGTCGGCGAGGCACCAGCTGGTGCGGTCGCCCTCCCGGCCGTGGTCCAGCGCGTCATCGACGGTGTTGAGCACGACACCCACCACGCCGTCACCGGCGAGGGCCTCGACCAGCGGCTCCGCGAGCCGGTGCCCGGCCGCGCCACCGACACCGGCCTTGTGCACCAGCAGGGCATCCCGGCGGTGGCGACGCCAGAACGCGGCGAAACCCTTCGACTCCACGCCGGGGTCGCCCGTGCACGCAGCGGCGGTGAGCAGGCTCGCGCGGCTGGCCCGGGTGACCGACGGGACGGTCGCGATCGCGGCCACCCGGTGGCCGGCCTCACGCGACACCTCGGTCCACGACCGCTCGCCGAGCTGCTCCCCCAGTTCCGCGGCGACGGCAGCGCTCATGCCGTCGATGACCACCACCAGCGGGGGGCCGATCGACAGTAGGGGCACGACGATGTCGTCGAGGACCTGCTCGATCAGCAGCGCACCTCCCGCGCCCTGCGCGGACGCGTGCAGCGTCCACGGCACGAGCCGGGCCGCGAAGTCCTGGTCCTCCCGGTCGCGGCGGCGCTGCGCCGCGTCGAACACCGTCTGGTAGGCCCGTCCGACGACAGCGTCCGAGTCGGGCTCCCCGGCCCAGACCGCGTTCAGCGCCCGTTCGACCCATCCACCGGAGCGGATGTGCCCGGACACCGCATCCGCCACGGAGCCCGCTGACACCGGCGCCATGGTCAGCCAGCGCAGCAGCCGCACGGCCATCTCCGCGGCGGCACACCGCTCCGGGAACAGCCGGGCGAGGCGGTGCTCCCGCACCGCATCGAGCGCCCTGGCGGCCGCAGCCACGGAGTCGGCGTCCGGCTCCGCTGACAACGTCGCGGCCAGGACGCGCAGCAGGGCACGGAACGCCGAGGGCAGGAACGGGTTGGTGTCGAGCTCGTCGGTCAGCCCGGCCTGCGCGGCGAGGGCGTCGGCGTGCTCGACGAGGTCGAGCACGCGCCGCCGGGCCACCTCACCCGCCGCGCTACCGGACTCGGCCGCGGACACCCAGCGTTCCAGCGTGCCCTCCACCGCGTCGACGAACGCACGCCGCTCCGCGGGCCTGGCCCGGGTGGCACCCAACAACCCGCCGACGGCAACAGCCGCCTCCGCGGACGTTCCGGGCTGGTCGAGGACGCCCGCGATCACGCCGAGCGCCATCGCGTCGGCGGCCCTGCCGTGCCTCACCAGGCTCATCAGAACGACGGCGACCCCACCGACGCGCTCGGCGAGCCATGCGGTCACGCCGTCCTGCTCCGCCTCGGGACGTTCGATGAACCGGGCCGGGCCCGCACGCCCCTGTGACCAGTCCAGCAGCGATCCTGCGTCGGGCGGTTCCTCGCCGAGCCCCAGCCGGGCGTCGAGCAGCGCCTGAACGGCGATGTCGCGGGTGAGCACCGCGCCGCCGCGCCGCCAGCCGCCGGTCGGTTCGGCGTCGAGCAGCGCGTCGACCAACCAGCTCTCGTTACGGATTCGGGCGTCGACCTCGGTGGCGCCGAACCGCTGCGCCACGATCCG
>JAYSXW010000205.1:0-14433 GCA_043716935.1 Pseudonocardia sp. | reverse complement strand
GTTGAAGCCGACCTTGGTCATTGGGGTCGGCCGGGTTCCGCGCAGTGCGGCACCCACCACCAGCTGCTAGGAGCACATCGCATGGCGCAGGGAACTGTGAAGTGGTTCAACGGGGAAAAGGGTTTCGGATTCATCTCCGTCGACGGAGGCGGCGCTGACGTCTTCGTGCACTACTCCGAGATCGACGCATCGGGCTTCCGTAGCCTCGACGAAGGTCAGCGCGTGGAGTTCGAGGTCGGTCAGGGCGCCAAGGGCCCCCAGGCCACCGGCGTCCGCGTCATCTGATTCATTCGCACGGCGACGAGCCCGTACCCCTTCAGGGGTGCTGGCTCGTCGCATGCTCGAGATACCATTCGGGGCACGACACCGCTGTCTGACCAGGGATCGTGGATGTCGACGCCGACCGCCGACGGCCCGTCGTTCCATGGCCGGCTGGAGGACTCTCATGATCATAATCTGCGAGCGGTGCTATGGCCCCGGCGGTAACGACGAGCCGGTGCTGCGTCTGGCCCACATCGCTCACGCCCGTGCCGACGGCGATGTCCAGTGGCGCCACAGCTATGTGCACACCGGCACGTGCGCGGCACCACGGACGGCCCCGCACCGGCGTCCCGATCCGGGGGAATGGAACGCCTCCCGCAGCGTCGGGTGGCGCCGGTCCTGAGGGCCCGGTCCTTCGGGTCGCTGATCCTTCGGGCGTCTGTCCGGAGGCGTTCCGGGGGACCTTCATCCGCTCAGTCGATGGCGCAGCCCGCTGGCCCGAGCGACCGGCCGCAGGACCGCGGACCGTACGGCGTCCTCCGAGCCCACCACCCGCACGAACTCCCGGGCCCGGGTCACCGCCGTGTAGAGCAGCTCCCGGGTGAGCAACGGCGACTCGGCCGCCGGTAGCACCACGGTGACGCGGCGGAACTGGCTGCCCTGCCCGCGGTGGACCGTCATCGCGTGGACCGTAGCCACCTCCGCGAGCCGCGACGGTGTGTGGAAGGTCGGGTTGCCCCCGCGCGCGAACGCGACCCGGAGGCCGTCGGGCCCGGTCACGACCACCCCCGTGTCACCGTTGAACAGCCCGGCGTCGTAGTCGTTCGTGGTCACCAGCACCGGTCGGCCGGGGTACCAGGGGCCGTCGGTGCCGGCGGCCCAGGGTGAGTCGCGCAGCCAGCGCTCGATCTCGGCGGTCCAGCGGGTCACCCCGTACGGTCCGCGGCGGTGCGCACAGAGCACCCGGTGCCGCTCCAGTGCGGCCAGCGCGCCAACGGC
Organism: Pseudonocardia sp.; assembly: GCA_043716935.1. Taxonomy (GTDB): domain Bacteria; phylum Actinomycetota; class Actinomycetes; order Mycobacteriales; family Pseudonocardiaceae; genus Pseudonocardia. The sequence continues at coordinate 13,173 of JAYSXW010000205.1, read as the reverse complement.
ATCACCGCCCCGGGCAGCGGTGGTCAGGGCGGCGGCGGCGTCGACGACGTCGCCGCGGACCTCGTCGGTCCGGCCGGGCGGGTCGCTTCGGCCCGGTGAGTCGGTCTGGCCCGGTGGCCCGGTTCGGCCCGGTGGGCCGGCTGTGCCGTCGGGGTCTGTCTCCGCGAATGCCAGCTCGGGATGACCGGCACGGAGCAGTGCGACGGCCGCGTCGGCGTCACCGGCCTGCACCGCGCGGGCGAAGGCGGCGATGGCGCCGCCGAACCGCCAGACGTGGTCGAGGGTGACGACCCCATTGACGACGCCGCCGGGCAGACCGACCTCGGCCAGGGCGGCGTCGAGGTCGGGTTCCGGCGGCCCGGCCGCGCGGGCGAGGTCGCCGAGCACGGCGCCCGCCTCCACGGAGGCGAGCTGATCGGGATCGCCGACGAGCACCAGCCGTGCGTGCGGGCGGACCGCGTCGAGCAGACGCGCCATCATCGTGAGCGAGACCATCGACGTCTCGTCGACGATCACGACGTCGAACGGCAGCCGCTCGTGGCGGTCGTGGCGGAAGCGGCCGCCCCGCTGCCAGCCCAGCAGCCGGTGCAGCGTGGACGCCTCCGGCACCTCGTCGCGCAGGGGTGCGGGAAGCCCCGCGGTGACGGCCTCCTGCAGCCGGGCCGCCGCCTTGCCGGTCGGCGCGGCCAGCGCCACCCGCGGGGCGGGTCCCGGCTGGTCGTGCAGCAGCTCCAGGAGCTTCGCCACCGTGGTGGTCTTGCCGGTACCCGGACCGCCCGCGAGCACCGTGACCCGCCGCAGCGCGCCGACGGCCGCGGCCTGCCGCTGGCGGACGGCGAGGGGTCCGACGAATAGCCGGTCGAGCGACGCCCGCAGCGTCGGCAGGTCGACTTCGGGAGGCGCGACGGCCGACCGCTCCCGCAGCGACCCGCGGACGAGCTCCTCCTCGCGCCAGTACCGCTCCAGGTAGAGCAGGCCGTCGACCAGTCGCAGCGGGCGGCCCGGTGCGTCGGCCCCCTCGGCGACCAGGGGTCCGGCCCGGAGTGCGGCCAGCCAGGCGTCCGGGTCGGGCCAGGGCAGCTCCGACACGTCGAGCACCTCGTCGGCCTCGCCGAGCACCGACCGGCTGACCTGCGTGAGGTCGACGCAGACCGACCCCAGCCGCACTGCCCGCACCGCGAGCGCGAGCGCCAGCCGCGGCTCCTCGGCCGGCTCGTCGGTCAGGCCCGCGACGCGGGTGGCGACGTGCACGTCGGCGGCGTCGAGCACACCGGCGGCGTTGAACGTCGCCAACAGCCCGGTCGCGCCCACCGCGAGGCGGGGATCTCCCCACGGCGTGATCATCGCGCTCCCTCGAGACAGTCGGTCGAGCGCTGCGCGGGGCGCCGTGGCAGTGGTTCGCTGGCAGGCTCCCTCACCGGACCCCCTCGTCGAGGAGCCGGGACAGCTCGACGATCACCTCGGACGGCGGTGACCAGCCGAAGACACCGCACGGCTCGCCGTCGACCGTCGGGGTGTCGGGGCCGCACATGCCCCGTACGAACAGGTAGAGCATTCCGCCCAGATGCCGGTCCGGGCGGTAGGTCGGCAGCCGCCAGCGGAGGTAACGGTGCAGCGCCGCTCCATAGAGCAGCGCCTGCAACGGGTAGTGGGAGCCGATCATCGCCTCGGCCAGCAACGCCGGCGTGTAGTGGGCGGCGGTCAGCGGTTCGCGACCGGCTGCCCCGAAGGGGCCGAGCCAGTTGGTCTTGTAGTCGGCCACCACGAAGCGGCCGTCGGGGAGCCGCAGCACGGCGTCGATGCTGCCGGTGAGGTAGCCGCGCAGGGGCTGTCCGGCCAGCGCGGGGGAGTCGAGGGCGTCGGGGTAGCGGTGCAGTGGATCACCGGTCGGGAGGTGGCGCCGCAGTAGCGCGGCGACGTCTGCGAGGGTCGGCGTGGCGCGCCCGGGCTCGTCGGCCGCATCCCCCCCGGCCAGGGGGAGCTCGAACTCGAGCTCGGCCAACCGGTCGTCCGGGGCGATGTCGGCCAGCCGGAGGCCGCCGGCCAGCGGGCCGAGCGGGGTGAGCGCGGCCGGCAGCAGGGCGGCGGCGAGGGCGGCCGCATCGGTGAGGCGCGCCGCGTGGGTACTGGCTGCGCCTGCGCCGGCCCTACGGGCGCCAGCTGCGCCGATGTCCGCTGCGCCGATGTCCGCTGGGTGAATGTCCGCTGGGTGAATGAGCGCTGGGTGAATGAGCGCTGCGCCGATGTCGGCCGCGCCTGTACGGGACGGCCCGTCGGGTGTCGCGTCTGCCCCGCCGGTGGGCGGTCGAACCGGTGGCGTCGCGAGGCCCGGTGTGGGGTGCCGGGCGAGCTGCGTCTCGCAGTGGGCGGTGAGCTCGGCCAACAGGTCCGGTGCGGTGAGGTCGGCGACCTCGAGCACGGCGTGGACCAGCGTTCCGAACCCCGTGCCCAGTGGCAGGTCCGCCATTGGGGACGGCAAGTCGAGTGGGCCGGCATCGTCAGCGGACCCGCCGACTGTCCAGCCGGGCGTCCCGCTGCTCGACGGTCCGAACGAACCGCCGTCCGCGTCGCTGTCCGGTGGTGGGTCGGGCTCGTCGACGGTGCCGGGTTGCTCGGGTTCGGCACCGACCCCTGGCGGGGCGTGGTGGGCGGCGCCGGCGGTGAGCGCCGAGTAGGACGTGCGGCGCCACCTCTCGTCGAGCACCCGGGTGAACCGGGCGGCGTCGAGCGGGTGCTGCGTCGGCGGTGCGGTGGCTCCGGTGGTGACCGGTGCCGGAAGCCCCGCGACCGCCACCTCCTCTACAGCCAGATCGGGTCCGGCGAGCGTCCTGAGGGACGCGAGGACGGCGTCGTCCGGTGGGATGCGGTAGGACTCGGCCGGCTGCTCGCCCGGGGAGGGCCGGCCGATCAGCAGCCGGTGCAGTGGCGAGCCGGCCGTGGTGGTGGCCGGCGCCCAGTGGACGACGAGCTGGCATTTTGCCCTGGTCAGAGCCACGTAGAGCAGGCGGAGGTCCTCCCCGGCCTCCTCGGCGCGGTGGATGGCGCAGCGCTCCTTCCAGCCCTCGCCGCCCTCGCCGCCGACGTCGAGCACCCGCGCCCCGTGCTCGTCGTGCAGCAGGGGAACCGTCGGGTCGGGCACGAAGCGGTCCCACGCGTACGGCACGTACACGACCGGGAACTCCAGGCCCTTGCTGCGGTGGATGGTGATGATCTGTACAGCCGCGGCGTCGGACTCCAGGCGTCTGCTCCGCTCGGTCCCGACATCGACGCCCGCCTCCGCGATACGGTGCCGCAGCCAGTCGACGAGCGCCGCCGGACCCAGGTGGCCGGCGACCGCCGCCGCGTGCAGCGACTGCCCGACGTGCCGCAGGTCGGTGAGGCGCCGCTCGCCGTCTGCGGTGCTCAGCAGCCGGCGCGGCAGGGCCGTGGTGGTGGTGACGGCCTCCAGCAGCGCAGCGACACCGCGCTCCCGCGCCACCACGGCCCAGCCCCGGACGGTGCCGCCCAGGGCGTCGAGCACGGCGTCGGATCCCGGCCCGCACAGCTGCGCCACGGTATGGCCGAGGAAGCAGGTCAGCGCCGCGGCCCGCAACCGCGTCGCGCGGGGCTGCTCGATGGCCTCGAGCAGGGTGAGCCACTCGTGGGCGATCGGGGTGCCGAACACGCTGGCCGTGCCGGAGAGCACCGCCGGTACCCCGGCCGCGGCGAGCGCGCCGCGCACCATCGTGCCCTGGGCGTTGGTGCGCACCAGCACCGCGACGTCGCCGGGCCGTACCAGGCGGCCCTCCACCTGCGCGTCGCCCGCCAGGAGCGTGGCGATGTCGGCGGCGGTGTCGTGTGCGACGAGCTCACGTGCCGGGCCGACGACGGCCAGGTCGCGCCGGGGAGCGCGGGGCAGCGACGTGCGGGACACCACCCGCACGCGCACCGGGGTGTCGACCGGCGCACCGCTCAGCCGGCGACCGGGGTGCGCCGACTCCACCGGGTGCACCGTGATGCGCCGGTCGCCCAGCGCCGCACCGGCGAACACGGTGTCGAGGGCGCGGAGCAGCGCGGCGTCGCTGCGCCAGTTGCGCGACAGGGTGGCGTGCGCATCGGCGGAGCTCGTGGCGTCGAGATAGCTGACGACGTCAGCGCCGCGGAACGCGTAGATGGCCTGCTTGGGGTCGCCGATCAGCACGAGCGTGGTGTGCCCGACGAATGCCCTTCGCAGGATCCGCCACTGCACGGGATCGGTGTCCTGGAACTCGTCGACCAGCACCACCTCGTAGCCGGAACGCAGCCGCTGCGCGGCCCCGCGGGTCGGGTCGGCCAGCGCGTCGTCGAGCCGGGTGAGCATGTCGTCGTAGGTGTAGATCCCGCGGGCCCGCTTGCGGCGAGCCACCTCGGCCCGGGTCGCCTCGGCGAACCGGTGCCGAACCTGGGCGGTGCCACCCGACTCGGCGTCGGCCGGCTCCAGCCGGGCCTGCCCGTCCTGCACCGCGCTGCGGGCCAGGGCCAGCGCCTCGCCTCGGGTGAACGCGGGCGTGCCCGCGCCGCGGGCACCGTATTTGCGGACGTAGAAGTCGTCGACCACCTCGGTGAGCAGGTCGTCGATCGACTCGACGAAGACCGCGTCCGGATCGGCATCGCCGGCGACGCCCAGCCCGGCGAGCATCTGTCGGCAGAACTGGTGGGTGGTGGCGATCGTGGCCGCGTCGAACTGGGCGAGCGCGCGGGTGAGCCGAGCCCGCCGCAGCGCCACCTCCGCGTCCGGAGCGGCGGCGAGCAGGCGCAGGACGTCGTCGGTGGGGTCGACGCGAGCCGGGTCGGCCAGCCCGCGCTCGGCCGACACCATCCGGTCGCGCACACGTTCGCGCAGCTCCTGGGTGGCCTCCCGGCCGAACGTCACCAGCATCAGCTGCTCCAGACCCGCGATGCCCTCGGCGACGTAGCGGGTGGCGAGCGATGCGATCGTGAAGGTCTTGCCGGTCCCGGCACTGGCCTCCAGCACGGTGGTGCCGGTGGGGAGCTCGCCGCACACGTCGAAGGCGGCGGGAGCGAGGACGTGCCCGGTCATGGTCTGGTCACCTGCTCGACGTCGAGCAACGGCATCCACACCCGCATCGCGAGCTGCCCGAACCGGGTGGGTTCGCCTCCCGGCGATCCGGGCGGGCCGGTGAGCACTTCGTCCGCGGCGCTCCAGACCAGCGCGTGGGCGTCGTCGTCGCGTTCCGCGCCCGCTCCGGCGGTCCACGTGCGCCGGGACTCGGCGATCGCCTCCTCGGCGCTGCCGCCTCCGCGCCGGACCCGCGCGTAGGTGTGGGCGCTCAGCATCGGCACCGGCAGCGGCTCGCACAGCCCGTCGCGGCGCAACGCGACCAGGTCGACGAGCAGATCGCGGGCCCGCTCGACGGGCAGTGGGCCGACGGTCACGCGGGCCAGACCGTGACGCTCGCCACGACCGAGGGTGACCGCCTGCCACCCGTCGCCGGTCTGGGCGGTGAGGGCGAGCAACCGGGCCCAGGCCCGGATCCGCTGTTTCGGCCTGATCCGTGAGTACTCGATACGCACCAGCCGGCCCGGGCCGGCCGCGGCGTTGTGCAACCCACCCAGCGTGCCGACGACCCGTGTGCCGTCGGGCAGCTCGACGTCGACGTCGAGATCGTGCGGCCGGTCGCCGACGAGCGCTCGGGAAGCGGCGACGAGGGGTTCGACGTCGTCGAGCACGTGCATCAGCGCGGCCGTGCCCAGTGCGCCGGGGGGCAGGTCGCCCCGGCGCCACTCGGCCTGCCGGCAGCGGTCGAGGTCGTGGCCGGCGAGCCGGTCGTGCAGCAGCCGATCGCCGATCGCCCAGGTCGCCAGCCCGTCGAGATCCACGGGCAGGGCGTCGGCCGGATCGTTGTCGCCGGCCCACGACGAGAGCCCGACGCGCTGGCGCAGGAACCCCTTCACGGGATGCTCCAGGAACGTCACCAGATCGTCGAGCCGCACGACCGACGGGTCGAGCGGCTCCAACGGTACGGCGACGAACGACAGGGGAGACGCCTTCGGGCCGGTGGCGGCGACGGCACCGGCCAGCTCGGCCCGGTCGAAGCTGAACGCCCGCCCCGGCACCAGCGCACCGGCGGTGAAGTTGCGGGCGTCGAACGGCTGCAGGGGATGACGGATGTGCACCTGCTCGCGCCCGGCCCGCCCGGCGGTGGCCTCGACGGCGTCGAGCAGCTCGCCCAGCGGCACCGCGGGTGGGCGCCGTGCCCCGGACCGCTCGTCGGCCCCCGAGTGCACGACCACCAGTGCCTCCGTGGCGGCGCACACCGCGTCGAGCAGGAGCTGACGGTCCTCACTGCGGGGATCGCGCTCCCCCACGAGCGGGTCGCGGGCCAGCACGTCGTCGCCGTCGGGCACGCCGGCGCGGGGGAACACGCCGTCGTCCAGGCCCAGCAGGCAGATCACGCGGTGGGGCACCGAGCGCATCGGTACCAGCGTGGCGACGGTGAGCAGGCCGGTGCGGAACCCGGCCCGGGTCGGGCGCCCGCGCAGCCGCTCCGCGAGCAGCCCGCAGACGTCGGCCAGGCCGAGCGGCACCACCGCGGCGTGCGGCCCCGCTGACCGGGCCGCGTCGGCCAGCTCGGCGCGGGCCTGCGCGGCCTGCCAGCCGTCGGCGGCGGTGGTGTCGGTGAGCAGGTCGAGCCCGTCGGTCAGGGCGGAGATCCAGGTCGTCAACGGGTGGGCCCCCCGCAGGCGCCCGAGAACCTCGCCCAGGCGGTGGACGAACTCCGCGAGGCGCCCGATGCGGACCGTGTCACCGGAGTCGAGCTCGGCGAGCGGCAGCGCCGTGCCCAGGTGGGACCCCTCGTCGGCGGTGGTGACGCCCAGCAGCAGGCGGTCGAGACCCGCGGCCCAGGTGTTCTGCCGGAACGCCTCCAACCGGTAGGTGCCCCGGTGCTCGCCGTCGAGACCCCACCGCACGCCGGCCCGCACGACGAGCTCGCGCAGCCGGTCGAGATCGTCCTCGTCCAGTCGGAAGCGCAGCCGGACCGGGCCGGACGCCAGCAGATCGAGCGCCTGCGCGGCGGTGAGCCGGGCATCGGCGAGCTCCAGCAGCTGCGCAACGGTGTCGAGCAGCGGATTGACCTGCCGCAACGCCCGGTCGGCGAGCCGCACCGGCAGCCGGTGCCCGGGATGGGCGGCCCCGTTCTCGGCGCCCAGCCCGAACGACGCCGACACCAGGGGTGCGAACGTCTCGATGTCCGGGCACATGACGAGCACGTCGCGTGGCTGGAGGGTGGGGTCGGCGTCGAGCAGGCCCAGCACGATCTCGCGGAGCACCTCGACCTGCCGGTCCGGGCCGTGACAGGAGTGCACCTGGACGCTGCGGTCCCCCGGTGCCAGCGGCACCTGGGCGGCGGGCGGGGCGTCCTCGCGCAGCTCGCGTTGCAGCCGCCCGAGCAGGGTGGGGGGCGGCTCGACACCCGCGTGGTGGTGCCCGACCGCCCCCGGTGCCGCGGCGCTCAACCGGACCTGGAGCTCCCGCACGTCACGCCCCATCGACGACAGCAGCGGATGTCGGGCCGTGGCGGCCGTCGGGTCGTTGCGGCGCCGGGGGACGTCGTCCGTGGCGACCCGGGCGACTGCGCTCCACAGCACGGGGGAGGGGTGGGGCAGCCACAGGTGCACCTCGCGGTGCTGCGCCAGCGCGGCGAGCACCGCGAGGTGCTCGGCCGGCAAGCGGGTGGGCCCGAACAGCGACAGCCGTGGCGGCAGCCCCGCCCGCTCGGGCTGGTCCCGCAGTGCAGTACACGCCGTGACCAGCCGTTCCGACGGCCCGGGGGAGTCGATCCGCTCCCGCACCAGGCGCCACAGCTGCGCCTGCCACCCGAGATCGCCCTCGGGGGTGAGCCCGGCCCGCCACCCGCGGAGCAGCTCCGGCCGGTGCACGGCGTAGCCCACGAACAGCTCGGCCAGCCGCCGGGCCGTGGCGTGGCGGCGCAGGCCGAGGTGGGTGGCGAGCGGCGCCGCCCAGGCGTGCCCCGCGCTGGCGTCGAGCACCTCCAGCAGCGGCCACACCAGCCGGGCCGACGCCCATGGGTCGTCGGCGGGATCCACGCCCGTGGCGGCTCCGACCACGCCCGCGACCACCGCGCCGGGCGACGGGAACGCCACTCCCGCGCACACGCCGTCGGCTCCCTGCGAGCCGACGCCGAGCCGGTGCGACAGCCGCTGCGCCAGCCACCGCTCCACGCCCTTCGCGGGTACGGCGACGATCTCGGTGACGAACGGGTCGGGCGGCGCGGCGGCGAGCAGCCCGCCCAGGGCGGCGGCGAGCGCATCGGCCCGCTCCGCCCGGTGGACGTGGAGCCCGGCTGTGGTCATGGCGGTCAAGCTAGGGCGTCACCCCGACAACGCCGGACCGGGCCCGCTCGGTTGTCCACATATGAGGTCACCCACCGCGGTCGATAATGCTCATCCCGCAGTGCCGCGGCGCGGTTCGGCCCCTCCTGCCGCTACGGTGCGTGTGTGCGCACCGTCGTCTTCGATCTCGGCGGCGTGCTCGTGCCGTCCAGTCGGGTCGTGCCCCTGCTCGCCGCCGACCTCGGGGTCACGGAAGCGGAGTTCGCCGCCGCCTATTGGCCGCCCCGGCAGGCCTACGACCTGGGCGGCAGCGCGTCGGAGTACTGGGGCGTCGTCGTCACCGCGTTGGGTCGCGACGCCGAGCCCGACCTCCTGCGCGGCCTGGAGCAGACCGACTCCGACAAGTGGTCGACCCTGCCGCCCGAGAGCGTCGCACTGCTCGATCAGCTACGGGACGACGGGGAGCGGCTCACCGTCCTGTCCAATGCCCCCGCGCCGTTGGCCGTCGCGGTCCGGGCCGCGGCGTGGAGCGACCTGATGGAGCGTCTGCTGTTCTCCGCCGAGATCGGCGTCATGAAGCCCGATCCGGCTGTCTACGTGAGCGCGGACGCCGCGTTCGGCACCGTGCCCGGCGATGTCGTCTTCTTCGACGACCGCGCCGACAACGTCGCCGCCGCGCGCGACCACGGCTGGGACGCCCACCTCTGGTGCAACCCCGAGACAGCGCTCCAGGTCCTGTCCGCGCACTCCGAGATGGCAGGCCGACGGGACTGACGGGACGTGACAGGCTGGCCGTCACCCGTCACCCGTCACCCGTCAGCCGGACCAAGGAGCCCACCGATGTCGATCGATCCCCGCGCCGGCACCCGCGCCCTCCCTGCGGACCTCGTCGACGTCGACGCCCTGCTCGCGGCCTACCACGACCGGCACCCCGACCCGTCCGTCGCCGCGCAGCGGGTGGCCTTCGGCACGTCCGGGCACCGGGGTTCGTCGTTCTCGACGACCTTCAACGACGACCACATCGCCGCCACCAGCCAGGCGATCTGTGAGTACCGTGCAGCGCAGGGCACCGACGGACCGCTGTTCGTCGGCCGCGACACCCACGCGCTCTCGGAGCCGGCGTGGGTCACGGCGCTGGAGGTGTTCACCGCCAACGACGTGCACGTCCTCGTCGACGCCGATGACGGCTTCACCCCGACGCCTGCGGTGTCGCACGCGATCCTGGCGCACAATCGGGCCGGGATGAGCGGTCGCGCCGACGGGGTCGTCGTCACGCCCTCGCACAACCCCCCGGCCGACGGCGGGTTCAAGTACAACCCGCCCCACGGCGGGCCGGCCGACACCGACGTCACCCGGTGGATCGCCGACCGGGCCAACGAGCTGCTGGCCGACGGCAGCGGCATTCGTCGCCGGTCCCTGGACCGCGGCGCCCCGAACCGTGACCGACTGGGCCGCTACGACTTCCTCGGCGAGTACGTCGCCGACCTCCCCAACGTCGTGGACCTCGACTCCATCCGCGCCGCGGGAGTCCACATCGGCGCCGACCCGCTCGGGGGCGCCAGCGTCGCCTACTGGGCCGCGATCGCCGAGCGGCACAAGATCGACCTGACCGTGGTCAACCCCGACGTCGACCCACGGTTCGGGTTCATGACCCTGGACTGGGACGGCAAGATCAGGATGGACTGTTCGTCGCCGTACGCGATGGCGTCGCTGGTGGCCGCGCGGGACCGCTTCGCGATCTCCACGGGAAACGACGCCGACGCCGACCGGCACGGCATCGTCACCGCCGACGGCCTGATGAACCCCAACCACTTCCTTGCCGTCGCGGTCGAGCACCTCTACGCCCATCGGCCGGGCTGGCCCGCGGGCGCCGGCGTGGGCAAGACGGCCGTCAGCTCGTCGATGATCGACCGGGTGGCCGCCGACCTCGGCCGCACGCTCGTCGAAACCCCCGTCGGTTTCAAGTGGTTCGTGCCCGGGCTCATCGACGGCTCGCTGGGCTTCGGCGGCGAGGAGAGCGCGGGCGCGTCGTTCCTGCGCCGCGACGGCGGGGTGTGGACCACCGACAAGGACGGCATCATCCTCGCGCTGCTCGCGTCGGAGATCCTCGCGGTGACGGGAGACACGCCCTCGCAGCGCTACACGGCGCTCACCGAGCGGTTCGGGGCGCCGTCCTACGCGCGCATCGACGTGGCGACCACGCCCGAGGCGAAGGCGAAGCTCGCGAAGCTCTCCGCCGCCGACGTCACCACCTCGGAGCTGGCCGGGGAGAAGATCACCGAGCGGCTGACCGAGGCCCCGGGCAACGGGGCGGCTCTGGGCGGGCTCAAGGTCGTCACCGAGGGCGGGTGGTTCGCCGCACGCCCGTCGGGCACGGAGGACGTCTACAAGGTCTACGCCGAGAGCTTCCGTGGCGGCGAGCACCTCGCGCACATTCAGGAGGAGGCGCAACAGATCGTCGAGGCAGCGCTGGGCGCGTGATTCAGGGACGACGGGCGCGGGCGTCGCACTCCACCCGGGGCGTCGCTCCCGACGCACCCCGCAGCATGGCGCCCGGACGGGTCCGTTGCGGCGCCGGGGCGCCGGTACAGGCCAGAGCGAGCAGCGCCAGTTCGCGGTGGCGGGGATCCTCGACGCGCTGCAGGTAGCGCATCACCTCGTGCGCCGCGACACGGCCGCTGCGAGCGCGTACCCAGGCCGTCAGCTCGGCGTCGGCGACGTCGCGGCGCAGCGGGGCCACGCGCACGCAGACGAACTCGATGTCCTCGCCGGCGAGCTCGCCGACCAGCGGCGCGTGCACTCCCTGCTCGGTGAGCATCTCCTGCACCGCCCACATCCCGAGCGGGGTGAGCGCGACGAGCGTCGGGTCGGGATCGTCGCGACCGGCCAGCTGCACCAGCTCGTCGTACCCGTCGTGGGTCTCCTCCAGGTGCACCGCGCCGAGCAGCTCCAGGGCGTCGAGCAGCGCGGTGACGTCGCGGCGCCAGAGCCGCTGCTCGACGTCACCGGCGAGGTCGTCGACGACACATCCCATCCGCTCGTTGATCCGATCGCGGACGAACCGGTGGAACCGTTCGACCGGGATCGGCTCGCCGCCCGCGGTGTAGAGCTGGCGGAGCAGCATCGGGAAGGCCTCGCCGAGGCTCATCCCGAACAGCGACGGCGCGCCGAACACGTTCGATCCGCCGAACGACTCCCCGATGTCGCCGACGGCCTCGAAGGCTCGACGCCACAGCTCGATCGGCCGCGACAGCAGCGGTGCCGCGCTCCGGACCTGCACCAACCGTCCCTTGACGACCCGGACGAGCCGGGCCTGGCGCGCCCACGCCATCAGCAGGGTGATCTCGGGGAGGTCGTCGGCGGCGCGCGCGCGGGCGCGGGAGAAGTGGTCGAGGTCCAGGGCCTGCGCGACGGCGCGGGCGTCGCCGAGCACCAGCCGGCCCTCGCGGGTGACCGCGCGCCCGGCCCGCACCCAGCGGGTGAACGCGCGCAGCCGGGCCAGCGCCACCGACGAGTCCGCCGCGGCCAGTAGCTGCGCCGCGCCGGGCAGCAGGACCGGGGGGAGTGGAAGCGGGGCGGGTTCGGCGGGTTCCGACTGCTGGCGCCGGGTGATCTCGGCCAGGGCGGCGCGGTCGACCGCCAGCTCGCCCGCCTGCACCCGGCGCAGGAACCGCGCGACCGCCGTCGGATCTGCTGTCGGCACACCGTGGCGCAGCATCTGCACGGCCCAGAACGTGCCGAGGTCGTGGTTGCGCTCGTCGGCGAGGGCGTCGTGCAGGGCGGGCGTGGAATCGGCGATCTGCGCGTGCAGGTCGGCGGGTGACGCGGAGCGGGAGTCGAGCCAGTCGCGGTCGGCGAGGAAACCGATCACGACGTGCAGCGCGGTCGGGACGGCGTTCCGGTCCTCCTCGAGCAGCGCCAGGGTGCGCGGGAACCAGACGGCCAGCGCGTCGGCGACGTGCGCCCGGGTCCAGTGCGCGAGCCGGCCGTCGACGCCGTGCTTGTGATCCAGTGCCGCCGCCACCAGCGACGGCTCCACCTCGATCCCGCGGCGCCGGGCCCAGGCTACGATGTGTAGACGCAACCGGTCGCGAACGGACGCGTACCCGTCCGGGTCGTCGGGGCCGAACACGAGTCGCACCGGCTCCACACTCTCAGCCGCCCCACCTTCCCGATCGAGGGGGGGCCGGGTCATCGGCCTCCCCGGGCGTGTGCAGAGGTCAGCTCCCGGCCAAGCGGTCCAGCGCGAGCAGGCTGTGCCCGTGGCGCGATGGGTGGGTACACGGTCAGGGGCGGGGTTGGCGGGCCTGGTGGACCACGGCCGGGGGGAGGTTGCGCCAGATCGTGCGGCTGGTGACCACCTCCGCGAAATGCGCCCGCAGGTCGGCGAGCTGGCGCCGGGCGGGCGGGGCCCACCGTGTCGCGCTGTAGGCGAACTGGGTGAACACACCGGTCGGGGCGAGGGCGTCGGTGATCAGGGAGTGCAGGCCGCGGCCGTCGGGGCCGGGGGCGTAGGCGATCCAGGGCAGGCCGCTGACCACGGCGTCGACCCCGGTGATGCCGCGCTCCGCCAGCAGCGCCGGCAGCGACCGGGCGTCGGCCACCGCCACGTCGACGCCCGGGAACCGGTCCCGCAGCAGCCGCGCCCAGCCGGGGTGCAGCTCGATCGCCAAATGGCGGCCGCGCCCGCCCGTGCGTGCCTGGATCGCGCCGGTGAACGCGCCTGTCCCCGGCCCGAGCTCCACCACAACCGGCGCGCCCATGGCGGGCACCGGCAGTGTCATCGCGGCCGCGAGCACTGCCGAACTCGGCGCCACGGCCGCGGTGTGCAGCGGATCG
>JAYSXW010000204.1:0-1605 GCA_043716935.1 Pseudonocardia sp. | reverse complement strand
CGCCGCCGGCGAGGCGTAGAGGTCGGCTGCCGCCTCCTCCAGCCGCGGGTCGAGCCCGGCGACGCGGGCCTTGACCGTCACCACCACGAAACTGATGCAGAACATGACGTGCGCGATCACGATCGTCGGAAAGCCGGGGTTGACGCCCAGGTTGAGGAACTGCGCGAGCAGTGCCGCACCGAGCACCACCTCGGGGGTGGCCATCGGCAGGAACAGCAGCAGGTTCGCCGTGCCCCGGAACCGGAACCGGTGGCGCACCAGCGCTATCGCGACCATCGTACCCAACACCGTGGACACCAGCGTGGCAAGCAGCCCGATCTGCAGGCTGTTGAGCACCGATTCACAGACGGCGGGCGCGCCGCACGGGTCGCTCCAGTTGTCGAACGTGAATCCGCGCCAGACCAGATTGGACTTGCCGGCGTCGTTGAAGCTGAAGACGAACGTGTAGATGATCGGGGTCAGCAGGTACAGCACCGCGAGGGCGGCGTAGACGGGGAGCAGCGCCGAGCCGAGCGACCAGCGCCTCACAACAGCTCCTCGGTCCCCGACCGGCGCACGTAGAACGCGACGGGCACCAGGATCGCCACCATCAGCAGCACCGACAGCGCCGCCGCGGTCCGGTAGTCGACGACCCGGAAGAAGCGCGAGTCGATGACGTTGCCGACCATGGACGTGCTCGCGTTACCCAGCAGGGCGGCGTTGACGTAGTCGCCGGCAGCCGGGATGAACGTCAGCAACGACCCCGCGACGATCCCCGGCATCGACAGCGGCAGCGTCACGTGCCGGAATGTCGACGCGGCGCCCGCGTAGAGGTCGCCGCCGGCCTCCAGCAGCCGCAGGTCCAGCCGCTCCAGGCTCGCGTAGATCGGGAGCGTCATGAACGGCAGGAAGTTGTAGGTCAGCCCGGCGACCACGGCGACCGGCGTGGCCGTGAGCCGCGCGTCCCCGGGCAGCAGCGACACCGCCTTCAGGACCGCCACCACGACGCTCTGGTCGGCGAGGATCTGCTTCCACGCGATGGTGCGCAGGATGAGGCTGGTGAAGAACGGCGCGATCACCATCACCAGCAGCAGCCCGGCCAGCAGCGGGCGCGTCCGGCAGCGCACCCCGATGACGTAGGCCAGCGGGTAGCCGATCGCCAGCGCCAGCACGCTCGCGATCAGCGCGTAGAGGAACGAGCGCCCGAACTGCGGGCCGTAGGCCACGATCGCGTCGGTGTAGTTGGCGAACCGCAACGCCGGCCGGGTGGCCCCGACCGCGCCGCCCGGCACCCGCTCGTAGAGCGACGTGAGCAGCAACACACCCACCGGTGCGACGAAGAACAGCGCCAGGTATGCCATCCCGGGGAGCAGCAGCAGGTACCCGGTGCGTCCCCGGCGCCCCCGCTCGGGCCCCGCCCCGTGCGTCGGCTCCGTCGCCGGGCTCGCCAGCGCCGGCGCCGGCGCGATACTCACTGCACTCCCTCGCTGCGGTCGGTCGCGCCCATCGCGGAGCACTGTGTCGATGGTTCGCTCGCAGGCCCGTTCACCGGGCTCCTTCCAAGGGACGGGTCGGAACGGCGTCGACGACCGGGGCCACGGCGCGAGCGGGCAACGCGAACGTGTG
>JAYSXW010000203.1:0-1608 GCA_043716935.1 Pseudonocardia sp. | reverse complement strand
CGTCCCAGCTACGCCGCCCACCTCGTCGAAGGATGGCTGCCGACCCTGGACGGAGTGGTCGAGAAGCTGCGGGCCGGAGCAAGCGTCGCCGACGTGGGATGCGGACTCGACTCCTCCACGATCATCATGGCGCAGGCGTTCGAGCAGTCGACCTTCGCGGGCTTCGACATCCACGAGCCGTCGATCGAGGCCGCCCGCAAGGCCGCCGCGCAGGCCGGGGTGACGCAGCGGGCGACCTTCGGCGCCGCTGCGGCGAAGGACCTTCCCGGCGGGGGCTACGACCTCGTGTGCCTGTTCGAAGCCCTGCACGACATGGGCGACCCGGTCGGTGCCGCCCGCCACATCCGCCACGCCCTCGCTCCCGACGGCACGCTGCTACTGGTCGAGCCCAACGTCGGAGACGCCGTCGAACATAACCTCAACTCGGTCGGGCGGACCTACTACGGCCTGTCGACCGTCGTCTGCACGCCCGGTTCGCTCGCGCAGGAGGTCGGGCTGGGACTCGGCGCACAGGCCGGCGAACGGCAGCTGGCCGAGGTGCTGCGCGAGGCGGGGTTCACGCACGTGCGCCGGGCCATCGAGACCCCGTTCAACATGATCCTGGAGGCCAGGCCCTAGACGAGGGAGCCCCGGACGAGGGAGTCCTCGACGAGGGGTCCTCCCGGTGGTCCGGTAGCCGACCTCGTGAGTGGGACGCCGGGCGCCGATCGGATCAAGATCAGCGTTCACCCGGCGCGCCTGTGACCGTGGCCCGACCGGCCGCGAGCCACGACACGATCATCGATGGACAGCTGGACGGCTCCCTGGTGGGAGACAGCGCGTTCTGAGCGACCGATCCGGGCTGTCAGGGCGCGCTGTCCGGCGGGCCACCGAGCGTCGGGGACGGCAGCAGCGCCCCCGAGGCCGGGGTGGGCATGTCGAGGGGATCGTCCGGGTCCACCGGGTCGGGTGGCGTCCCGAGCGGCACCGCCCCGATCGCCTCCAACACCGCGCGGGCCACCTGGTTGGCGCTGCGCCGAATGGTGTCGATCTCGACGGTCGCCACCTCCCGGTACAGCGGCGTCCGGGCGTCGAGCAGGGCCTTGAACGTGGCACGGGGGTTCACACCGGCGAGCAGGGGCCGGGCGGTGGACATGCCGGTGCGCCGCAGCCCGTCGGCCAGCCCGACGGCGAGGTGCACCACCCGGTGCCCGCTCAGCAGCGTGCGAGTCCGCCCGTCCATGATCGCGCCGCCACCCAGCGCCAGCACCCCGACCACCGAGCCGAGGGCCTCCGCGACGGCCTCGGCCTCCAGCGCCCGGAACGCGGGCTCGCCGTCCTGCAGGAACATGTCGGCGACCGACTTCCCGGCGCGCTCCCTGATCAGTACGTCCACGTCGACGAACTCCGCGCCGAGCCGGCGCGCCAGCACCTTGCCCACCGTGGTCTTCCCGGCCCCCGGTGGACCGACGAGCACCACTACGGGACGCGTCCTGGAAGTCACCGCATCAAGCTTAGTGCGCGGGCCCGCCCGCACCTCCCACCCCGACCGACGCGCGGGCGAGTTCACCGGACGGGCGACGACCCCACCGATGGGTCCGATCGGAGCGACGTCGCTACGCTCCGCTT
>JAYSXW010000202.1:0-4745 GCA_043716935.1 Pseudonocardia sp. | reverse complement strand
CCTCCGCGTACGCTGACGCGGGTGCGGACCCAGCGACAGGTGGTGGACTACGCCCTACAGCGCCGTGCGCTGCTCGCGGGCGTCCACTCCGGGCGGGGCGATGTCACCGCCGTCTGCGACGCCGGCCCGTACCTTCTGCGCGCTGCCCGCTTCCACGGCGAGCCGAGCGATCAGACGTGTCCGATGTGCCGCAAGGAACGGCTGACACAGGTGTCGTGGATCTTCGGCGACGAGCTGCGGCACGCCGCCGGGTCGGCGCGCACCCCGGCGGAGATCGAGCAGCTGGCGAACTCCCACACCGATTTCTCCGTGTACGTGGTGGAGGTCTGCCGCACCTGCAGCTGGAACCATCTGGTCCTGTCCTACGTCATGGGTACCGGGGACGCTCCGGGCCGTCGGCAGCGCAGGACCGCCGCCGAGTGAACGAGAGCACGCCGGGCCCCAGCCGGCGGAGCAAGGAGTCCGGTGACCGATCAGCGTGAGACCCGGTTCGACGTGGCCGGGCGCCCCCCCAACGGCGCCAACCCGAACTACGCCGGCCCGAATCGCCCTGCCCCGACCGGCGCCGCTCCCCACCGGTCGACACCGCCCGGTGCGGTCCGGAAGCCGGCGGCTCGAAAGCCCGCAGCGCCGAGCGGACCGGACCGGACCGGACCGGACCTGAGCGGTGCGGGATCGACCGGTCGACCGGTCGGGCGTCAGGAGCGTGGCGCGGTTCCGCCGGCTCCGCGGAGCGCGACGCCTCGGCGCCCGGGACCGCAGCCGACCGAGCACGCGGCATCGCAGCCGACCGAGCGCCCAGGACCGCAGCCGACCGAACGCGCGCAATCGCAGCGATCCGGGCCGGCGCCGGACCCGTCGAAACGGGCCCCGTACCGCTCGGGTGACATGCCGCTGCTCACCCACGACGAGACGGGCGCCGCTGCCGTCGCCCGGGTGACGGCCGGAGCCCGCGCCGCCGCACCCCGCACCGCCGTCGAGCGTGGTACCAGCTCCGCTGCACGGCCGGGCACTCCCGGGGACACCGGGACCGCGGCCACTCGCTCCACCGCCGATACCCGCAGCGCTGCCGTGGCTCGGGCCGCGGCCGACGCCCGCACCGGAGTCACCGGACGTCCCCCGACGTCACGCCCGAGTGGGCCGAGACCCCCATCGCGGGCGGACGCGGCCCGTTCTCCGCAAGCGGGCGGTGCAGCACGCTCGCCGTGGCGCCGGGTCCGCAAGATCCTCTACTGGTCGTTGGCTGTGCTCGCGGTCGCGCCGCTGCTGGCGTTCGTCGTCGGCTGGCTCGTCTTCCCGGTACCCGGCACGGACGTCAAGGCCCTGCAGGCCGCCACCTTCAGCTGGTCGGACGGCAGCGATCTGGCCGTCCTGCGCACCAAGGGGGTGGACCGCACGATCGTGCCGCTCGACCGGGTGCCCGATCCCGTCCGCAAGGCCGTGCTCGCCGCCGAGGACGCCACGTTCTACTCGAACCCGGGTTTCGACATCAGCGGTATCGGTCGGGCCGTCTACAACCAGCTCACCGGCGGCATCGGGGGCGGGTCGACCATCACCCAGCAGTACATCAAGGTGACGAGCAACCAGAAGGACCCGACGCTGTTCCGCAAGTACAAGGAGGTCGTGCTCGCGGTCAAGGTCTCCCGGGAGCAGTCGAAGAACCAGATTCTGGAGAACTACCTCAACACCATCTACTTCGGCCGCAACGCCTACGGCATCCAGGCTGCGGGCCAGGCCTTTTTCGGCAAGGACGTGCAGGACCTGACGGCGTCGGAGGGGGCCGTGCTCGCCGGCCGCATCCAGGCGCCCAGCGCTCTGCCGGACCAGGCCGCCGAGCGCGACCGTGCCCAGAAGCGCTGGACCTTCGTCATGGACCAGATGGCCGACAAGAAGTTCATCACCCCGGCCGACCGGGCCGCGGCGACCTTCCCCGAAACGTTCGTGCAGACGCCGGAGGAGGACCTCGGCGTCCCAGCGGACGATCGGCAGCTCATCTACGCTCGCGCCGTCGCCGAACTCGACGGCATAGGGATCACCCGGGACATGATCGAGACCCAGGGACTGACGATCACCACCACGATCGACAAGACCAAGCAGGCCAACGCCGTCGACGCGATCAACAAGGTGATGAAGGGCCAGCCCGAGAACCTGCGCAGCTCGCTGGTCTCGATCGACCCGAGGACGGGAGCAATCCTCGCCTACTACGGCGGCGCGGATGCGAAGTTCGACTACGCCGGTACGGCGGAACGCGAGCCGGGCTCGTCGTTCAAACCGTTCGTGCTGGCGGCGGCACTGGGCAGCGGTAAGGGCATCGGGCTCGGATCCATCTACGACGGCTCGTCGGGCCAGCTCTTCGAGGGCAACCCGAAGCCGGTCAACAACTCCGAGGGTTTCGACTGCGATGCCTGCACGATCAAGACCGCGATGACCAAATCGATCAACACCATCTTCTATCGGTTGGGCCTCGACGCGGGTATCGACAGGGTCATCGGGACAGCCCACGACGCCGGCATTCCGGCCGGCGAGTTCACCGAGGTGCGGGGCGGGGTGTCGCTCGGCGACCAGCCCCTGCACGTGATCGACATGGCCGCGGGGTACGGCACGTTCGCCGCGGACGGTCAGCGCCACGATCCCTACTTCGTGTCGAAGGTCGTGCGGGCCGACGGGCTGGTGCTGCTCGACCGCGCCACCCAACCGGTGGAGAACAAGGGTCCGGGGCTCGATCAGAAGGTGGCGCGCAACGTCACCGAGTCGATGCTCGATGTCCCCAGCTCGTCGAAGTTCGCGCTGGCCGGCGGGCGGGTGGCGGCCGCCAAGACCGGCACCGTGCAGAACTTCCTGGTCGCGGGCCAGAACAAGGACGCCTGGACGGTCGGCTACACCCCGTCGATCGCCACAGCCGTGTGGGTGGGCACCGACAAGAGCGACCCGATCAAGGACAAGACGGGCAAGTCGATCTTCGGGCGCACGCTGCCCGGCCCGATCTGGAAGGCCTACATGGACGCGGCCCTGGCCGGCAGCCCGAAGGAGCAGTTCTCGAAGTTCGTGGCGATGGGCAAGCCGCCGACCGCCGACCCCGGCAGCGTCCCGGCCGCCGCGCCGGGCGGGCCGTCCCAGAACGGGTCGTCCCAGAACGGGTCGTCCCAGGACGGGCCGTCCCAGGACGGGAACAACTCGCAGAACGACCAGCAGAACCGCCAGCGCGACCGTCGCAACCGCGACGACCAGAACAACGGCAACGCGAACAACGGCAACGCGAACAACGGGAACATCGGGACTGACAACCCCTTCGGCTTCGGTGGCCAGTTCGACACCGGCACCATCCCGATCCAACCCGATCCCGGCGGGAAAGCAGGCAGCGGCAACGACGGCAAGGCCACTCCGCCGCCCTCCGACAACTGACCCGGCGTGACGGACCACGCCCCGGTGCTCGCGGATCCCCCCGCGCCGGTCGTCGGGTCACCCGTTCCGGCCGCACGTGTTGTCCCGACGTGGACCGAGCCGCTCGCCGCCGCCGCCAGCCGTGTCGTCGGAGGACCCCTGGGCCGCCACGCGCTCGTCGGGCGCAGCGCGTTCTGGACGCCGCTGCGCGCGGTGCTGCTGATGACCGTCGTGGTGATGGCGTGCGGGTGGCTGGGCAAGGCACCGTGCCTGCAGCAGTACCGCGGTGCCGACGGCTCGCTGCAGCTGGACTGGCGCAACAGCCGTCAGTACGTGTCGCTGTGCTACTCCGACACCGTCCCGCTCTACGGGATCGAGAAGCTCGCCACCGGGGCGCTGCCCTACCGAGACTCCTGGGTGGACGACCCCGGCACGCCGCAGGAAAAGGTGCGCTACATGGAGTACCCGGTGCTCACCGGGTACTTCCAGTACCTCAACGCGCGCGCGACCGAAGTCTGGCTGGCGTTCGCGCAGGCCGTACCGGGGGTGCCGGTGGCGCTGCCGGTCGTCGTCTACTTCGACATCACCGCACTCGGTCTTGCGGTCGCGTGGCTGGTGACGGTGTGGGCCGTGCACGGGCTGCGGCGCTCCCGCCCGTGGGACGCCGCGCTGGTGGCGCTCTCGCCGCTGGCGGCGGTGCACCTGTTCACCAACTTCGACGCCCTCGCCGTCGCCGCCTCCACCGCCGCGCTGCTGGCCCTGGCCCGTCGCCGCCCGCTAGTGGGCGGGGTGCTGCTGGGCGTCGGCGGGGCGCTCAAGTTCTACCCGTTGCTGATCCTGCTGCCGGTCGTGCTGATCGCGCTGCGCCGCCGCGACCCCGGCCTCGCGGTGCGGACGGTGCTGGCGACCGCCGTCTCCTGGAGCGCGTTCAACCTGCCGGTCGCGCTCGCCCATCCGACGGGCTGGGTGGAGTTCTTCCGGCTCAACCAGACTCGCCCCGCCGATCCCGATTCGCTGTACTACGTCGTCACGTACTTCACGGGTTGGGCAGGCTTCGACGGTCCTACGGGCGACGACGCCGTGCCGCTGGTGCTCAACGTGGTCTCGGTCGCGCTGTTCGTGCTGTGCTGCGCCGGGATCGGGGTGCTGGCCTGGCGGGCCCCGCGTACCCCCCGTCTCGCGCCACTCGCGTTCCTCGTCGTCGCGGCGTTCCTGCTTGTGAACAAGGCGTGGAGCCCTCAGTACTCGCTGTGGCTGGTGCCGCTCGCGGTGCTCGCGCTGCCGCGCTGGCGCCTGCTCCTGGCCTGGATGCTCGTCGATGCCCTGGTGTGGGTGCCGCAGATGTTCTACTACTTGACTCCGGC
>JAYSXW010000201.1:0-14496 GCA_043716935.1 Pseudonocardia sp. | reverse complement strand
ACTTCGGCAACCGCCGCATGCGCACGGTCGGCGAGTTGATCCAAAACCAGCTCCGCACCGGCCTGGCCCGCATGGAGCGCGTGGTCCGCGAGCGGATGACGACCCAGGACGTCGAGGCGATCACGCCGCAGACCCTGATCAACATCCGGCCCGTCGTGGCCAGCATCAAGGAGTTCTTCGGGACCTCCAAGCTGAGCCAGTTCATGGACCAGACCAACCCGCTGTCGGGCCTGACCCACAAGCGCCGCCTGTCGGCGCTGGGCCCCGGTGGCCTGTCCCGCGAGCGCGCCGGCTTCGAGGTGCGCGACGTGCACCCCAGCCACTACGGCCGCATGTGCCCGATCGAGACCCCGGAGGGCCCGAACATCGGCCTGATCGGCTCGCTGGCGACCTTCGGGCGCGTCAACGCGTTCGGCTTCGTCGAGACGCCGTACCGCAAGGTCACCGACGGTGAGGTCACCGACCAGGTCGACTACCTCACCGCCGACGAGGAGGACAAGCACGTCATCGCCCAGGCGAACGCGCTCGACGCCTCCGGCGCGTTCGCGGCCGCCAAGGTCCTGGTGCGCAAGAAGGGCGGCGAGGTCGACTACCTCGACCCGTCCGCCGTCGACTACATCGACGTCAGCCCGCGCCAGATCTGCTCGGTCGCGACCGCGATGATCCCGTTCCTGGAGCACGACGACGCCAACCGCGCGCTCATGGGGTCGAAGATGATGCGCCAGGCCGTCCCGCTGCTGCGCTCCGAGGCACCGCTGGTCGGTACCGGCATGGAGCACCGCGCGGCCGTCGACGCCGGCGACGTCATCCTCGCCGAGCAGGCCGGTGTGGTGGAGGAGCTCTCCGCCGACTACATCACGGTGATGGCCGACGACGGCACGCGGCGCACGTACCGCCTGTCGAAGTTCCGCCGCAGCAACCAGGGCACCTGCATCAACCAGAAGCCCATCGTGTCCGAGGGCGACCGCGTCGAGCAGGGCCAGGTCATCGCCGACGGACCGTGCACCGAGCTCGCCGAGATGGCGCTCGGAAAGAACCTGCTCGTGGCCTTCATGCCCTGGGAGGGCCACAACTACGAGGACGCGATCATCCTCTCGCAGCGCCTCGTGCAGGACGACGTGCTCACGTCGATCCACATCGAGGAGCACGAGATCGACGCCCGTGACACCAAGCTGGGCGCCGAGGAGATCACTCGGGACATCCCGAACGTCTCCGAGGAGGTGCTCGCCGACCTCGACGAGCGCGGCATCATCCGCATCGGTGCCGAGGTGCAGCCGGGCGACATCCTGGTCGGCAAGGTCACGCCCAAGGGCGAGACGGAGCTGACGCCGGAGGAGCGGCTCTTGAGGGCGATCTTCGGCGAGAAGGCGCGCGAGGTGCGCGACACCTCGCTGAAGGTGCCGCACGGCGAGAACGGCAAGGTCATCGGCATCCGGGTCTTCTCCCGCGACGACGAGGACGAGCTGGCGCCGGGCGTCAACGAGCTGGTCCGGGTCTACGTGGCCCAGAAGCGCAAGATCCAGGACGGCGACAAGCTCGCCGGCCGGCACGGCAACAAGGGCGTCATCGGCAAGATCCTCCCCGCCGAGGACATGCCCTTCCTGCCCGACGGCACCCCGATCGACATCATCCTCAACACCCACGGTGTGCCGCGCCGGATGAACATCGGCCAGGTGCTCGAGACCCACCTCGGGTGGATCGCCAAGACCGGCTGGGAGATTGAGGGGCGCCCGGACTGGGCGTCGAAGATGCCCGACGAGCTGTACTCCGTGCCTCCCGGCACGAACACCGCCACCCCGGTGTTCGACGGCGCCAAGGAGAACGAGATCACCGGGCTCCTCGGTTCGACGTTGCCCAACCGCGATGGCGAGCGGATGGTCAAGGCCGACGGGAAGGCCCAGCTGTTCGACGGCCGTTCCGGCGAGCCCTTCCCGTTCCCCGTGGCCGTGGGCTACATGTACATCCTGAAGCTGGCGCACCTCGTGGACGACAAGATCCACGCACGGTCCACCGGTCCGTACTCGATGATCACGCAGCAGCCCCTGGGCGGCAAGGCCCAGTTCGGCGGCCAGCGGTTCGGCGAGATGGAGTGTTGGGCGATGCAGGCCTACGGCGCGG
The DNA here is from genome assembly GCA_043716935.1 of Pseudonocardia sp. GTDB lineage: Bacteria > Actinomycetota > Actinomycetes > Mycobacteriales > Pseudonocardiaceae > Pseudonocardia. The sequence continues at coordinate 12,378 of JAYSXW010000201.1, read as the reverse complement.
CGTACACGCTGCAGGAACTGCTGACGATCAAGTCCGACGACGTCGTGGGCCGGGTCAAGGTCTACGAGGCGATCGTCAAGGGCGAGAACATCCCCGAGCCGGGTATCCCGGAGTCGTTCAAGGTGCTGCTGAAGGAACTGCAGTCCCTGTGTCTGAACGTCGAGGTGCTCTCCAGCGACGGTGCGGCGATCGAGATGCGCGACACCGACGACGAGGACCTCGAGCGGGCCGCGGCGAACCTGGGCATCAACCTGTCCAGCCGCCCCGGTGCCGACTCGATGACCGTCGACGACGTCGTCAACTGATCCCGCCCGAAGCCGAAAACACGAAGGACAGAGGACGAATAGTGCTCGACGTCAACTTCTTCGACGAACTGCGTATCGGTCTCGCCACTGCGGAGGACATCCGCCAGTGGTCCCACGGCGAGGTGAAGAAACCCGAGACCATCAACTACCGCACCCTCAAGCCGGAGAAGGACGGGCTCTTCTGCGAGAAGATCTTCGGCCCGACCCGGGACTGGGAGTGCTACTGCGGCAAGTACAAGCGCGTCCGGTTCAAGGGCATCATCTGCGAACGCTGCGGCGTGGAGGTCACGCGCGCCAAGGTGCGCCGTGAGCGGATGGGCCACATCGAGCTGGCTGCCCCGGTCACGCACATCTGGTACTTCAAGGGTGTGCCCAGCCGGCTGGGGTACCTGCTCGACCTGGCGCCGAAGGATCTCGAAAAGATCATCTACTTCGCGGCCTACGTCATCACGTCGGTGAACAAGGAGCTCCGCCACACCGACCTGTCCACGCTCGAGAACGAGATGAACGTGGAGCGCAAGCGGGTCGAGAACCGGCGCGACACCGACCTGGAGGCGCGGGCCCAGAAGCTCGAGGCCGACGTCGCCGAGCTCGAGGCCGAGGGCGCGAAGAGCGACGTGCGCCGCAAGGTCAAGGAGGGTGGCGAGCGTGAGATGCGCCAGCTCCGGGACCGGGCCCAGCGCGAGCTGGACCGGCTCGACGAGATCTGGACCAAGTTCGTCAAGCTCGACGTGCAGCAGCTGGAGCCGGACGAGGGCATCTACCGCGAGCTCTACGACCGGTACGGGGACTATTTCACCGGCGCCATGGGCGCCGAGGCGATCCAGACGCTGCTGCAGAACTTCGACATCCCGGCCGAGGCCGAGAACCTGCGGGAGACCATCCGCAGCGGCAAGGGGCAGAAGAAGCTCCGCGCCCTCAAGCGCCTCAAGGTCGTGGCCGCGTTCCAGACCACCGGCAACTCACCGATGGGCATGGTGCTCGACTGCGTCCCGGTCATCCCGCCGGACCTGCGCCCGATGGTGCAGCTCGACGGCGGCCGCTTCGCCACGTCCGACCTGAACGACCTGTACCGCCGTGTGATCAACCGCAACAACCGTCTCAAGCGGCTGATCGACCTCGGTGCGCCCGAGATCATCGTCAACAACGAGAAGCGGATGCTGCAGGAGGCTGTCGACGCCCTGTTCGACAACGGCCGCCGTGGCCGTCCGGTCACGGGTCCGGGCAACCGGCCGCTCAAGTCGCTGTCCGACCTGCTCAAGGGCAAGCAGGGCCGGTTCCGTCAGAACCTGCTCGGCAAGCGCGTCGACTACTCCGGCCGATCGGTCATCGTCGTCGGCCCGCAGCTCAAGCTGCACCAGTGCGGGCTGCCCAAGCAGATGGCGCTGGAGCTGTTCAAGCCGTTCGTCATGAAGCGGCTGGTCGACCTCAACCACGCGCAGAACATCAAGTCGGCGAAGCGCATGGTCGAGCGCGGCCGCTCGCAGGTGTGGGACGTGCTCGAGGAGGTCATCTCGGAGCACCCGGTGCTGCTCAACCGCGCACCGACGCTGCACCGCCTGGGTATCCAGGCCTTCGAGCCGCAGCTGGTGGAGGGCAAGGCCATCCAGCTGCACCCGCTGGTCTGCGAGGCGTTCAACGCCGACTTCGACGGTGACCAGATGGCGGTGCACCTGCCGCTGTCGGCCGAGGCGCAGTCCGAGGCGCGTGTCCTGATGCTGTCGAGCAACAACATCCTCTCGCCCGCGTCGGGTCGGCCGCTGGCCATGCCGCGCCTGGACATGGTCACGGGCCTCTACCACCTCTCGCGCGAGCGCGCGGGAGCCATGGGCGAGGGCCACGTGTACTCGTCGCTGGCCGAGGCGATCATGGCCTACGACCGCAAGGTGCTCCACCTGCAGGCGCCGATCCGGATCCGGCTCCACGACGTCGTGCCGCCCACGGCGGTCGTCGAGGAGATCGGCTGGACCGAGGGCAACCCCTGGCTGGCCTCGACCACGCTCGGGCGGGTCCTGTTCAACGAGCTCCTGCCGGCGGACTACCCGTTCGTCAACGAGGCGCTGCCCAAGAAGCGCCAGGCTATGATCATCAACGAGCTGGCCGAGCGATACTCGATGACCGAGGTCGCGCAGTGCCTCGACCGGCTCAAGGACGCGGGCTTCTACTGGGCCACGCGCTCGGGGGTCACCCTCGCCATCTCCGACGTGGTCGTGCCGCCCAACAAGCAGCTGATCCTCGACGGCTACGAGGTGAAGGCCGACCAGGTCAACAAGCGCTACCAGCGGGGCGCCCTGTCCCACCAGGAGCGCAACGACGAGATGGTCAAGATCTGGAGCCAGGCCACCGAAGAGGTGACCAAGGCGATGGAGGACAACTTCCCCGAGGACAACCCGATCCCGACGATCGTCAAGTCGGGCGCGGCGGGCAACATGACCCAGGTCCGGCAGCTGGCCGGCATGCGTGGTCTGGTGGCCAACCCCAAGGGCGAGTACATTCCACGGCCGATCAAGTCCAACTTCCGTGAGGGCCTGTCGGTGCTGGAGTACTTCATCTCCACGCACGGCACCCGCAAGGGCCTCGCCGACACCGCGATGCGCACCGCCGACTCGGGCTACCTGACCCGTCGTCTGGTGGACGTGTCGCAGGACGTCATCGTCCGTGAGGTCGACTGCGGCACCGAGCGCAGCATCACCATGCCCGTCACGGAGGAGATCTCCGACGGTCGCACCATCGCGCACCGCTACATCCGCACCAGCATCTACGCCCGGTGCTCCGCGGAGGAGGTCCGCGGCGCCGACGGCGAGGTGATCGTCGCCAAGGGCGGTGACCTCGGTGACCCGGCGCTCGATGCGCTGGTCGCGGCGGGCGTCAAGCAGATCAAGGTGCGCAGCCCGCTGACCTGCACGTCGGCCACGGGCATCTGCGGCATGTGCTACGGCCGCTCGATGGCCACCGGCAAGCTGGTGGATGTCGGCGAGGCCGTCGGCATCGTCGCGGCGCAGTCGATCGGCGAGCCCGGCACCCAGCTCACGATGCGCACGTTCCACACCGGTGGTGTGGCCGGGGACGACATCACCAACGGTCTGCCCCGGGTGCAGGAGCTGTTCGAGGCCCGGGTCCCGAAGGGCAAGGCGCCGATCGCCGACGTCGACGGTCGCATCGCGATCGACGACGGCGACCGCTTCTGGAAGATCACCCTCACGCCCGACGACGGCGGCGAGGAGATCGTCTACGAGAAGCTGTCGAAGCGGCAGTGGCTCGCGATGACCACGGTCGACGGGAGCGAGCGCCCGCTGGCCGACGGCGACCACGTGCACGTCGGCCAGCTGTTGCTGGAGGGCACGGCCGACCCGCACGAGGTGCTGCGGGTCATGGGTCCGCGCGAGGTGCAGCTGCACCTGGTGCGTGAGGTGCAGAAGGTGTACCGCACGCAGAGCGTGGACATCCACGACAAGCACATCGAGGTGATCATCCGGCAGATGCTGCGTCGGGTCACGATCATCGACTCCGGAGCCACCGAGTTCCTGCCCGGCGCACTCGCCGAGCGGGCCGACTTCGAGACGCAGAACCGTCGCGTCGTGGCCGAGGGTGGCGAGCCGGCGTCGGGTCGCCCGGTGCTGATGGGGATCACGAAGGCCTCGCTGGCCACCGAGTCGTGGCTGTCCGCGGCCTCGTTCCAGGAGACCACCCGGATCCTCACCGATGCCGCGATCAACGGAAAGCGCGACAAGCTCGTCGGGCTCAAGGAGAACGTGATCATCGGCAAACTGATCCCGGCCGGAACGGGCATCAACCGCTACCGCAACATCCAGGTCCAGCCCACGGAGGAGGCCCGTGCGGCCGCCTACGCGCTGCCGAGCTACGACGACGGCTACTACAGCCCCGACGTGTTCGGCACCGGCACCGGTGCCGCGGTGCCGCTGGATGACTACGACTTCGGCCGCGACTACCGCTAGGTTGATCGGTCCGGGCGGTCCGCGACGGCGGGCCACCCGGGCTCTGAAGGTCCCGAACGGGGCCGGGTACCGCCCCCCGTGGCGGTGCCCGGCCCCGTTCGTCATTGTCGGGTCGCTCGGCCACGGTGAGTGGGGTCTGTCGAGCGACGAGCGGGCGCGTCCCCTTGCGTACGGCCCGCGCGTCGGGCACCCTGCTCGTACCGGCCGAGTGTCTTCCGGGACCCGTTTTGACCCCCTTCGGCGGGCGCGGGTACTCTATGGTCTTGCGCTCGACTTCGGTCGAGCCGATCCGCGTGCCCTGCAGCCGTCGATCCCGCACCCGCGGTGCGCCGATGAGCCGACCGGGCCCGTGGGGCCTCTGCCCTCCACGAGATCTCGATCTCTTGCGTGGTGCCGGAGGCTGCGACACGCCCGACCTCGGGGGGCGGCCGGCACCACTGGCTTCCCGACGAGCAGCGAGAAGAACCAGAGCACACCGACGGGAAGAAGTAGACGGTTCATGCCCACGATCCAGCAGCTGGTCCGCAAGGGCCGTCAGGACAAGATCAGCAAGACCAAGACCGCAGCGCTGAAGGGCAGCCCCCAGCGCCGGGGGGTGTGCACCCGCGTGTACACCACCACGCCGAAGAAGCCGAACTCCGCGCTGCGCAAGGTCGCGCGCGTCCGGCTCAGCAGCGAGATCGAGGTCACTGCCTACATCCCGGGTGAGGGTCACAACCTCCAGGAGCACTCCATCGTCCTGGTCCGCGGTGGCCGGGTGAAGGACCTTCCCGGTGTGCGCTACAAGATTATTCGCGGTTCGCTGGACACCCAGGGCGTCCGCAACCGCAAGCAGTCCCGCAGCCGTTACGGCGCGAAGAAGGAGAAGAGCTGACATGCCTCGCAAGGGTCCCGCGCCGAAGCGACCGTTGGTCAACGACCCGGTGTACGGCGCGCCGCTGGTCACCCAGCTCGTGAACAAGGTCCTCCAGGACGGCAAGCGCTCACTCGCCGAGCGCATCGTCTACGCAGCCCTCGAGGGCACGCGCGAGAAGACCGGCACCGATCCCGTGGTCACGCTCAAGCGCGCGCTGGACAACGTGAAGCCGGCCCTGGAGGTGCGCAGCCGCCGGGTAGGTGGCGCCACCTACCAGGTGCCGATCGAGGTCCGCGCCATCCGGCAGACCACACTGGGCCTGCGCTGGCTGGTGTCCTACGCCGGGCAGCGCCGTGAGAAGACGATGGTCGACCGGCTCATGAACGAGCTGCTCGACGCGAGCAACGGTCTAGGTGCCGCGGTCAAGCGGCGCGAGGACATGCACAAGATGGCGGAGTCGAACAAGGCCTTCGCCCACTACCGCTGGTGACGGGCCGACAGTCCGCGCCAACCTCTGAGCGGGAAGAGAGCTGACAGTGGCACGGGACGTGCTGACGGACCTCACCAAGGTCCGCAACATCGGCATCATGGCCCACATCGACGCCGGCAAGACCACCACCACCGAGCGGATCCTGTTCTACACCGGGATCAACTACAAGATCGGTGAGGTGCACGACGGCGCGGCGACGATGGACTGGATGGAGGAGGAGCAGAAGCGCGGCATCACGATCACGTCCGCGGCGATCACCTGCTTCTGGAAGGACCACCAGGTCAACATCATCGACACCCCGGGGCACGTCGACTTCACCGTCGAGGTGGAGCGGTCCCTACGGGTGCTCGATGGCGCCGTCGCGGTCTTCGACGGCAAGGAGGGCGTCGAGCCCCAGTCCGAGCAGGTCTGGCGGCAGGCCACGAAGTACGACGTCCCGCGCATCTGTTTCGTCAACAAGATGGACAAGCTCGGCGCCGACTTCTACTTCACCGTGCGCACCATCCAGGAACGGCTCGGCGCCAAGCCGCTGCCGTTGCAGCTGCCGATCGGCTCGGAAAGCGAGTTCATCGGGGTCGTCGACCTGGTCGGGATGCGCGCGCTGACGTGGCGCGGCGAGGTCAAGATCGGTGAGGACTACACGGTCGAGGAGATCCCGGCCGAACTGGTCGAGAAGGCTGCCGAGTACCGGCTGGCCCTGATCGAGGCCGTGGCCGAGACCGACGACGACCTGATGGAGGCCTACCTCGGCGGCGAGGAGTTCACCGTCGAGCAGATCAAGCACGGCGTCCGGAAGATCGTCAACGATCGTCTCGCCTACCCGGTGCTGTGCGGCTCCGCGTACAAGAACAAGGGCATCCAGCCGATGCTCGACGCGGTGATCGACTACCTGCCGTCCCCGGTCGACGTCCCGCCGGTCGAGGGCACCCTGACCGACGGCGAGACGCCGGCGTTCCGGAAGCCGCAGACCGACGAGCCCTTCTCCGCCCTGGCGTTCAAGATCGCCGCCCACCCGTTCTTCGGCAAGCTGACCTACATCCGGGTGTACTCGGGTCGGGTCGGCACAGGCGCGCAGGTCATCAACTCGACCAAGGACCGCAAGGAGCGCATCGGGAAGTTCTTCCAGATGCATGCCAACAAGGAGAACCCGGTCGACGAGGCCCTGGCCGGCCACATCTACGCGGTCACGGGTCTGAAGGACACGACCACGGGCGAAACGCTGTCGGACCCGCAGAACCCGATTGTGCTCGAGTCGATGAGCTTTCCGGACCCGGTGATCCAGGTTGCGGTCGAGCCCAAGACGAAGGCCGACCAGGAGAAGTTGGGCATCGCGATCCAGAAGCTCGCCGAGGAGGATCCGACCTTCCAGGTCACCCAGGACGACGAGAGTGGCCAGACGATCCTGGCCGGCATGGGTGAGCTGCACCTCGAGGTGCTCGTCAACCGGATGAAGACCGACTACAAGGTCGAGGCCAACATCGGCAAGCCTCAGGTCGCGTACCGGGAGACGATCCGCAAGACGGTCGAGAAGTACAGCTACACGCACAAGAAGCAGACCGGCGGCTCGGGCCAGTTCGCCAAGGTGATCATCACCCTGGAGCCGCTGGACACGCACGACGGTGCGCTGTACGAGTTCGACAACAAGGTCAGCGGTGGTCGCATCCCACGGGAGTACATCCCGTCGGTCGACGCCGGGGCGCAGGACGCCATGCAGTACGGCATCCTCGCCGGCTACCCGCTCGTCGGGATCAAGCTGACCCTGGTCGACGGCTCCTACCACGAGGTCGACTCGTCCGAGATGGCCTTCAAGGTCGCCGGCTCGATCGCCCTCAAGGAAGCGGCGCGCCTGGCGAGCCCGGCTCTGCTGGAGCCGATGATGGCCGTCGAGGTCACGACGCCCGAGGACTACATGGGTGACGTGATCGGCGACCTCAACTCCCGCCGTGGCCAGATCCAGGCCATGGAGGAGCGGGCGGGCTCGCGCGTCGTCAAGGCGCTCGTCCCGCTGTCCGAGATGTTCGGCTACGTCGGCGACCTCCGGTCGCGGACCCAGGGCCGGGCGAGCTACACCATGGTCTTCGACTCCTATTCGGAGGTCCCGACCAACGTGGCCAAGGAGATCATCGCGAAGGCGACGGGCGAATAGCACCATCCCGGGCGGGCCCTCGCGGGCCCCCCGGACCCGGCACGACCCAGACCCCCGTCAGCACGGCGGATGAAGTCACTCAGTCCAGGAGGATTCCCCAGTGGCGAAGGCGAAGTTCGAGCGGACCAAGCCGCACGTCAACATCGGCACCATCGGTCACATCGACCACGGTAAGACCACGCTGACGGCGGCCATCACGAAGGTCCTGCACGACAAGTACCCGACCCTCAACGAGGCTTCGGCGTTCGACCAGATCGACAAGGCTCCCGAGGAGCGGCAGCGCGGCATCACGATCTCGATCGCGCACGTCGAGTACCAGACCGAGAAGCGCCACTACGCGCACGTCGACTGCCCCGGGCACGCCGACTACATCAAGAACATGATCACCGGTGCGGCGCAGATGGACGGTGCCATCCTGGTGGTCGCGGCCACCGACGGCCCAATGCCCCAGACCCGCGAGCACGTGCTGCTCGCTCGTCAGGTGGGCGTGCCCTACATCGTCGTCGCACTGAACAAGGCCGACATGGTCGACGACGAGGAGATCATGGAGCTCGTCGAGCTGGAGGTCCGGGATCTGCTCAGCTCGCAGAACTACCCCGGTGACGACCTGCCCGTGGTACAGGTCTCGGCTCTCAAGGCGCTCGAGGGCGACCCGGTGTGGTCCGAGAAGCTCCTCGCCCTGATGGACGCGGTCGACGAGTCCATCCCGGAGCCGGAGCGCGACATGGACAAGGCGTTCCTCATGCCCGTCGAGGATGTCTTCACCATCACCGGTCGTGGCACGGTGGTCACCGGTCGCATCGAGCGCGGGGTTGTCAAGGTCAACGAGACCGTCGAGATCGTCGGTATCCGCGAGAAGAACACCACGACCACCGTCACCGGTGTCGAGATGTTTCGCAAGTTGCTCGACGAGGGTCGTGCGGGCGAGAACGTCGGCCTCCTGCTGCGTGGCATCAAGCGTGAGGACGTCGAGCGCGGCCAGGTCGTGTGCAAGCCCGGCTCGATCACTCCCCACACGGAGTTCGAGGGCCAGGTCTACATCCTGTCGAAGGACGAGGGTGGCCGGCACACGCCCTTCTTCAACAACTACCGGCCGCAGTTCTACTTCCGCACCACGGACGTGACCGGCGTCGTGACGCTGCCCAGCGGCACGGAGATGGTCATGCCCGGCGACAACACCCGCATGAGCGTCGCGCTGATCCAGCCGATCGCCATGGAGGAGGGCCTGCAGTTCGCCATCCGCGAGGGTGGCCGGACCGTCGGTGCCGGGCAGGTCACGAAGATCAACAAGTAGCACCCCCCGGTCGGGGATGCCGCAGATCCGTGTGGCATCCTTAGCCGACCGCGCGTCGGCGTGGCGTGTGTGGATCTCCCGTGCACGCCACGCCCGGCGTCGGCCCCCCGAAGACGGTGACAGTGACCCCCCTGGGGGCGCGGGTGACCTGGGGACAGGTCTGAGGATCGAGCGCGACACGCCCGACCTCGTGGACCGGAGCTACCACGAAAGAGCCCAGCCGGGCTCGGTCGTGTGCGCCGCCCCGGAGCACGCGTACACATGAGCGGCAGGAAGGCAGGACGACCGACGACCATGGCGGGACAAAAGATCCGCATCAGGCTGAAGGCCTATGACCACGAGGCCATCGACGCTTCCGCGCGCAAGATCGTCGAGACGGTCACGCGCACGGGCGCTCGGGTCGTCGGGCCGGTGCCGCTGCCGACGGAGAAGAACATCTACTGCGTCATTCGTTCGCCGCACAAGTACAAGGACTCGCGCGAGCACTTCGAGATGCGCACGCACAAGCGGCTGATCGACATCCTCGACCCGACGCCCAAGACGGTCGACGCGCTCATGCGTATCGACCTGCCGGCCAGCGTCGACGTGAACATCCAGTAGGGCTGACGATCTCATGACTGCATCAATGACGCCGACTTCGTCGCCGCTGCGACGTGTCACCGGGATCCTGGGCACGAAGCTCGGGATGACCCAGGTCTTCGACGAGAACAACCGGATCGTCCCGGTCACCGTCGTCCAGGCCGGACCGAACGTGGTGACGCAGGTCCGCACCCCGGAGAAGGACGGCTACACCGCCGTGCAGCTGGCCTTCGGGGCGATCGACCCCCGCAAGGCCAACAAGCCGGCCACCGGCCACTTCGCCAAGGCGGGCACCACGCCGCGACGGCACCTGGTCGAGCTGCGCACCACCGACGCCGGTGACTACACGGTCGGCCAGGAGATCACCGCCGACGTGTTCGAGGCCGGCACGCTGGTCGACGTCGTCGGCACCAGCAAGGGCAAGGGCACCGCGGGCGTCATGAAGCGCCACGGCTTCCACGGCCTCGGTGCCGGCCACGGCGTGCAGCGCAAGCACCGTTCACCCGGCTCCATCGGTGGCTGTGCCACCCCGGGCCGGGTCTTCAAGGGCATGCGCATGGCCGGCCGGATGGGCGTCGCGCGGGTGACCACGCAGAACCTCACGGTCTACCGCGTCGACATCGACCGCGGCCTGCTGCTGATCAAGGGTGCCGTTCCCGGCCCCCGCGGCGGCCTGCTGGTGGTCAAGAGCGCCGCTAAGGGTGGGAAGAAGGTATGACGACGACAGTGCAGCTCCCCGCACACGTCTTCGACGTGCCCGTGAACGTGCCCCTCATGCACCAGGTGGTGACGGCCCAGTTGGCCGCCGCCCGCCAGGGCACACACGACACGAAGACCCGGGGCGAGGTCAGCGGTGGCGGCCGGAAGCCCTACCGGCAGAAGGGCACCGGTCGCGCCCGTCAGGGCTCGATCCGGTCGCCGCAGTTCGCCGGTGGTGGCGTCTCGCATGGCCCCACACCCCGTGACTACACCCAGAAGACCCCCAAGAAGATGAAGGCCGCGGCCCTGCGCGGGGCGCTGTCCGACCGCGCACGCGCCGGCCTCGTGCACGTCGTGCCGGTGGTCTTCACGGGGGACACCCCGTCGACGAAGTCCGCGCGCGTCGCGCTGGCCGACATCGCCGGTGACGCTGCCACCCGCGCCCTGGTCGTCCTCACCCGCCAGGACGAGATCGCGTGGCTGTCGCTGCGCAACCTGCCCATGGCACACCTCATCGCGCCCGACCAGCTCAACACCTATGACGTGCTCGTCAACGACGTCGTGGTGTTCACCCAGGACGCGTTCGACGCGTTCATGGCCGGCCCGATCGCCACGCCCACCCGGGCGTCGGCGGCGCGCGCGACAGCCCGTGAGAGTGAGCTGGCCGACGTCGAGCCGGCCGTTGCGGACGGGGACGGCGCGCCCTTCGGTGCCACCAGCCACGCCCCGCCGGCCGACGGCTCGCAGCCTGTTGGCTTCCCCGTCAAGGGCAATGCCGACTCGATGCTCTACCACGTGCCGGGCAGCTCGTTCTACGCCCGCACCGTGGCGGAGGTCTGGTTCACCACGGCCGACGCGGCCGAGGCGGCCGGTTTCCGGCTGCCGCCGTCACAGCGTGGGGATGTCGACCAGCGGGAGACCGGCGAGGTCGGAACCAGCGGCACCGCCCCCGCCACGCCCAAGGAGGACAAGTGATCCCCGATCCGCGCGACATCCTGCTGGCGCCGGTGGTGTCGGAGAAGAGCTACGGGCTCCTCGAGGAGCGCCAGTACACGTTCGTCGTCCGACCGGACGCCAACAAGACACAGATCAAGATCGCTGTCGAGAAGGTGTTCGGGGTCAAGGTGCTCAGCGTGAACACCCTGAACCGGAACGGGAAGCGCAAGCGGTCCCGCACCGGATACGGCAAGCGCAAGGACACCAAGCGCGCGATCGTCACGCTCTCGCAGGAGAGCCGGACGATCGACGTGTTCGGTGGGCCGGCGAGCTGAGGGGCTGAGTAAGAGATGGGTATCCGCAAGTACAAGCCGACGACGCCGGGCCGTCGCGGCTCCAGCGTGTCCGACTTCGCCGAGATCACACGGTCGACGCCCGAGAAGTCGCTGGTCCGCCCGCTGCACAACAAGGGTGGTCGCAACGCGCACGGGCGCATCACCACCCGGCACCAGGGCGGTGGCCACAAGCGTGCGTACCGGCTGATCGACTTTCGCCGGGACGACAAGGACGGCGTGCCGGCCACGGTCGCGCACATCGAGTACGACCCGAACCGCACGTCGCGGATCGCGCTGCTGCACTACGCCGACGGCGAGAAGCGATACATCATCGCGCCGGAGAAGTTGAAGCAGGGCGACAAGGTCGAGGCCGGCCCCCGGGCCGACATCAAGATCGGCAACAACCTGCCGATGCGCAACATCCCGACCGGCACCGTGATCCACGCGATCGAGCTCCGCCCCGGCGGCGGCGCGAAGATGGCGCGGTCCGCGGGCGCGAAGGTCCAGTTGGTCGCGAAGGACGGTCCGTACGCGCAGCTCCGGCTGCCGTCGGGCGAGATCCGCAACGTCGACGTCCGGTGCCGGGCCACGATCGGCGAGGTTGGCAACGGTGACCACTCCAATATCAACTGGGGCAAGGCCGGCCGGATGCGGTGGAAGGGCAGGCGCCCGACCGTCCGCGGGGTGGCCATGAACCCGGTGGACCACCCGCACGGTGGTGGTGAGGGCAAGACCTCCGGTGGTCGCCACCCGGTCAACCCCGCGGGCAAGCCCGAGGGCCG
>JAYSXW010000021.1:0-2170 GCA_043716935.1 Pseudonocardia sp. | reverse complement strand
GGCTCCCCGCTGCCGTGCGCGACCCCGGTCCCGTAGTACGGGACCACCAGCGCTTCGGCCTCCCGGGTGGTCCGAGCCCGGAACGGCTCCGCCGTGCTCACCGCGGCCTCGTTCCACGTGCCGCCCGCAGGGACGAGCAGCCCGGTCCCCGCCGGCGCGGCCGTCGCCCGGGTAGCGGCCAGAGCCCCGGCCGGGCCGTGGACGGCGTAGCGGGTCAGGCCGGCGCGGATGCGGGCCACAGTGTTGCCCGACAACGGGCGGGTCCGGTCCCCGATCCGCACCCCGGGTAGCGCCCAGTTGATGACCGACGCGGCGGGCGCGGTGTAGGGCTCGACCACCGAGTTGCGGCAGTCGGTGTTCGGGCAGCGGTAGACATACTGGGCGCGGTAACGCCCCCACCGTGGCCGGTCGGGGCGCTTCCACGCCTGGACCGCGGCGACGTCCACCCCGCACCCGCCGCACCACGCCGCCGGGTCGACGTCGAGGTCGGGCGCGCGCTGCCCGACCCGCCAGAACACCACGTAGAGCCGGTCACGGGACTGCGGCGCCCGCGGAGTGGCCAGGGCCGGGGCGTGCATCGAGTTGAGGTACACGACCCGGTGCCGGTAGCCCAGGCACGTCATGGCGTGCAACCACGCCGGCCACATCACCCACCGCGCGGCCTCGACCACGTTCTCCACCACGACCGCGCGGTAGCGGTGGTGCTCGGCGAACCGCGGGACGTCCCACATCGTCGCCCGCGACCGCTCCGCCCCCGGATCTCCCGGCACGTCACCGAACAGGCCCGGCTGCGCGGCCGGGCGGCGCCGACCCTTGGCCACCGAGTGGTTGGTGCACTCCGGTGAGGCCCACAGCAGGTCCGTGGCCGGGTAGCGGCGCGGGTCGACCTGGGAGATGTCGGCGCAGTCGTGATCCACGCCCGGGAAGTTGGACTGGTGGGTGTCGATCGCGACCTGCCAATGGTTGGCCGCCATCACCAGCTCCACGCCCGGGACGGCGTCGGCGCCGAGCCCGGAGCCACCAGCACCGCAGAACAGATCGGTCAGGGTGTGGGTCACCAGAGGACTCCTTCACGCTCGTACCCGTCCTGGGCGGTCTCGGCCTGCTGCCGCAGGTCGTGATGGATGCGGTGCAGGTGCTCGCGCTGAGTGGTCTCGTCGTCCAAGGCCCGACGTGGGGCCGGTATCTGCGCGGCGATGGCGGCCTGGACGGCGTGGTGGGCCTGGGCGACCCGCGGCGCCGCGGCCGGCTCGGCGGTGTCGTTGTCGGTGGCGGGACCGGGTGGGTGGTGGCGCCAAGCCCGGCCGTCGCGGTCGGGGTTGTGCGGGTGCGCCACCCGCTCGCCGGTCGGGCGGTAGCCGCGCAGGACAGCGGCCGGGTGCTGGTCGGGGTAGCCCATCCGCCGGCTGGTCGCCTGCATGGCCTCCAACTCGTCGCGCCAGTACCAGCGCGGCGCCCACGGCCCGTCCACCAGCACCGCCAACTCCCGGTCAGCGGCCTCGGTGCGCTCGGCGCGGCGGCGCCCGGTCGGGCGGGCCATCACGACCACCCATCCCGGTCGTCGTCCGTGCCGGTCGCAGTGCCGGACCCGACGTCGGGCGCCGAGTCGGGTGCCGAGTCGGGTGCGGAGTCGGGTGCGGTGTCGGGTGCGGTGTCGTCGACGTCCGGGGTCACGGCAGGCGGCGCGACGTCGGGGCCGGTCGGGACCAAACGCAGCCCCGCTACCGCGACGTCGGTGTCTACGGCCAACCCGGTGACCTCGACCCCAGCCGACGCCGGAGCGTGCGTAACGGGGACCTGCGTGGTGGCCCGGTCGGGACGCCACGCCCACACCCGGCCCCAGCTCGTACGGAGGGCGGCGCGGGTGCGGGCGGTGAACCGGTTCGGGTCCAGCGCCAGCTCGCGGACGTCGCGGCGCCGGTACGCCATCTCCGCCCGCCCGATCACCGGGGCCATCCCGCGGCGGAACACCACGACCCGCCCGTTCAGGTTCGCCAGCTGCGCCGCGGCCAGCACCGGCACCCGGTAGGTGGTGCGGGACGCGACACGGCCGTGCATGTCGGTGGTCAGGGTCGGTTCGTCACGGTCCCCGGACAGCTTCGACCAGAAGTCCAGATCGTCACGGTCGGTGGTGCCCCCGAACAACAACCGCGCCCCGGTGTTGTTCAGG
>JAYSXW010000003.1:0-2246 GCA_043716935.1 Pseudonocardia sp. | reverse complement strand
CGCCATCGCCATCGCCATCGCCATCGCCGTCGCCGTCGCTGTGCCCGGACACGTTGCGGGAGGGGCCGCCGGAGTCGGGGAGCGGATTGGCGGCGCGGTAGGCCCGCTCGTCGGCATCCGTGGCATGGATATCGTGCTCCACCTGCCGGCCGATGACGCGGTCGCCCTCGATGCGGTTGTCCGTCGGGCCGTTGTCCATCGGCGGGGCTTCCCGACAACCTCGGCCGCACACCTAGGGTGGGGACGTGACCAGCATGTGGGGGTCGCCGCTGCGCGACCGGTGGAGCCTGCTCGACACGACCGGCGGGCGCCGCGACCCGCGGCAGGCCCGGTTCCTCACCCCCGCGTCGCTGCGCTGGGTGGTGCGCCATCGCGCGTTCACGCCCTGGTACCTGGTGCGCTACGCCCGGCTGCTGCGGTTCCGGCTGGCCAACCCGCACATCGTGCTGCGCGGGATGGTGTTCCTGGGCAAGCGGGTGGAGTTGCACGCCCGGCCCGGCTACGGGCGGCTGGAGATCGGGCGCTGGGTGCACATCGGCGACGGCAACTCGCTGCGCTGCCACGAGGGCTCGCTGCGCATCGGCGACAAGGTCGTGTTCGGCAAGGACAACACCGTCAACTGCTACCTCGACGTCGAGATCGGGGCGGCCTCGATCGTCGCCGACGGGGTGTACGTGACCGACTTCGACCACCGGATCGACGACGTGCAGCGCCCGATCAAGGACCAGGGAATCGTGAAGACGCCGGTTCGGATCGGCCCCGACTGCTGGGTCGGCACGAAGGTGTCGGTGCTGCGCGGCACGCGGGTCGGGCGGGGATCGGTGCTCGGCGCGCACGCGGTGGTGCGCGGCGACATCCCCGAGTACTCGGTGGCGGTCGGGATCCCGGCGCGGGTGGTGCGCGACCGGCGCGCCGACTACGCCGCGGCGGCGAGCCGACGCGCGGCGCTCGCCGACATCGCCCGCAAGACCGCCGCGGCCGTGCAGGACCGCCTCGCGCGTTCTGAATCGATATGAGCTGCGGCAACATCGGTAACGTACACGGTGCGGCACGCTGAAGCACGTGTGGAAACGGATGTGACCGCCCGCCTGCACGCCCTCGGCGAGGAGTACACCGCCGCCGTCAACGCCGCCGTCGAGGAGGACCGCGACGACCTGGTGCGCGAACTGGTCGCCGAGTACCCCGACGCCGCCGCCGAGATCCTGCGCGACGCCGCCCGAATCCGACGCCGCCCGAATCCGACGCCGCCCGAATCGGCGGCGTCAGGAGCGGCTGAAGACGTTGCCGGTGGGGATCTTGGGGCGGCCCATCGGCTGCGGGCCGCCCGTCGTCGCGCGGGCGTAGACGTCGGCGGTGGCCGAGGCGATGCGAGCCCAGTCGAAGTCGGTGCGCAGCCGCGCCCGTGCCGTCCGGGCCCGCCCGGCGGCGGCCTCCGGATCGGCCAGCACGGCATCGACCGCTCGGGCGAGACCCGCGATGTCGCCGGGCGCGAACGACACCCCGGTGACGCCGTCGACGACCACCTCGCCCAGACCCCCGGCCGTCGACGCCGCCAGTGGCGCACCGGCCGCGGCCGCCTCCAGCGCGACGATCCCGAACGGCTCGTACCGGCTCGGCAGCACCACCATGTCGACGGCGGCGAGCAGCGCGGCCAGGCCGTCGTCGGGCAGGTGGCCGAGGAAGCGGACGCTGCGGGCGACGCGGTGGCGCCGCGCGGCGTCGACGAGCAGGTCCGCGGCCGTACCGGTGCCGGCGACGAGCAGGCGCGTGCCCGGATACGCGTGCCGGATGCGGGGCAGCGCGGCGATCAGGTCCTGGCAGCCCTTCTCGTACTCCAACCGCCCGAAGAACATCAGCAGCCTGTCGTCCCCTCGCGCGAACCGGGCCCTGGCGGCCGTCACCCGGTCCCGCGGCACCCGCCAGCGCCGAGGCGAGATTCCGTTGTGCAGCACGGCGATCGGCCCGGTGTCGAGGTCGTAGAGCTCCGACACCTCGTCGCGCATGGCGCCCGAACAGGTGATCACCGCGTCGGCGCGCCGGGCCAGCCACCACTCCGTCGAGTGCACCTGGCGGCTGATCCTCGACGACAGCCAGCCGCCCCACCGCCCCGCCTCCGTCGCGTGGACGGTGACGACCAGCGGCACCCCGAACACCTCGGCCAGCGCGATCGCCGGATGGGCCACCAGCCAGTCGTGGGCGTGGACCGCTTCGGGTGTCCAGGTGCCGAGCCGGGTCAGTGCGGCCCG
>JAYSXW010000200.1:0-4753 GCA_043716935.1 Pseudonocardia sp. | reverse complement strand
GAGCCTCTCGACGCCGGAGAACAGCCGCGCGTCGTGGGTGTGCCAGCTGATTCCGGCGCCGGTGCGGAATGCGTCGACGAACACGTCGTGGTCGGCGTAGCAGGAGGCGATCGTCTCGAAGGCCCCGGCGAGGAAGACCGGGCTGTTGTCGTCGGCGACCACCATCGCCTGTTCCGCGGGCAGCTCGTAGGTGCGCTCCGCGCGGTGGTGGACGACGTAGCCGCCGGCAGCCTGGTTGCCGAGCCACTCGCGGACGTACCGTTCGGAGGTCCCGGTGCGTTGTGCCAGCGCGGAGGAGGTGAGCGGGCCGGCACCGGCCATCGCCTTGTACAGACCCAGCCGGTCGCCGATGTGCAGCAGCAGCCCGGAGATGGCCGCGCCCATGTCGGTGACCGCCTGTCCGACGAATGCCTCGAGCTTCGCCTGGTCGATCGGCGCGATGTCGGTTGTGGTCACTGCAGTGCTCTGCTCGTCGGTGCAGGTCCCTGATGGACCTGCGTCGTGGTTTCGGAACGAGGATGCGTCGAACCGCAGCGCCGCCACGAGTGAGGCGCGGGACGAACGGGTGCGGGATCCGTACCGGCCGGTGGTGTCGTCCGGGGGGACGATGGGCCCACCCTCGGCCGAGGGGTACGAGTTGACCGCCGGGGGCGAGGCCCGGGCTCCCCTTCGGCACACCGGCCAGACGGCCGTGGCATAAGATCAGGTCGTGTGAGTGTCGTGCGGATCGACGTGGCCACCGAACGGCCCTATCCCGTACTGGTCGGCCGGGGCGTGCGTGCGCAGTTGCCGGCCACCGTCCGCGGCCTCGACGCCACCGCCGCCCTGATCGTGCACCAGCCCGCCCTGGCCGACGCGGCGGAGGAGCTGCGGGCGGAGCTCGCGGCCGCGGGCGTCGACTCGCACCGGATCGAGGTGCCCGACGCCGAGGAGGGCAAGTCGCTGGCCGTCGCCGGGTTCTGCTGGGAGGTGTGCGGGCGGATCGGGCTCACCCGCAGCGGGGTGGTCGTCTCGCTGGGCGGGGGAGCGGCCACCGACCTCGCCGGGTTCGTGGCCGCCACCTGGATGCGGGGGGTGCGGGTGGTGCACGTGCCCACCACGCTGCTCGCGATGGTCGACGCCGCCGTCGGAGGGAAGACGGGCATCAACACCGCCGCGGGCAAGAACCTGGTGGGGTCCTTCCACGAGCCGTCGGCGGTGCTGGTGGACCTGGCGATCCTGGACACGCTCCCACACGCCGAGATCGCCGCCGGCAGCGCGGAGATCATCAAGGCTGGTTTTGTCGCCGACCCGGTGATCCTGGATCTCGTCGAGGCCGACCCGGTCGCGGCGCTCGACCCGGCCGGCGACGTGCTGCCGGAGCTGGTGTGCCGCTCGATCCAGGTCAAGGCCGACGTGGTGGCCGCCGATCTGCGCGAATCGCACCTGCGGGAGATCCTGAACTACGGTCACACGCTCGGCCACGCGATCGAGCGCCGTGAGGAGTACCGGTGGCGACACGGAGCCGCCGTCAGTGTCGGGCTGGTGTTCGCCGCGGAACTCGCACGCGTCGCCGGTCGGCTCGACGACGCCACCGCCGACCGGCACCGGGCGGTGCTGGCGAGTGTCGCGCTGCCGGTGTCCTACGAACCAGGCGTGCTGCCGGAGCTGGTGGAGACGATGCGGGGGGACAAGAAGTCCCGTGGTGGCACCCTGCGCTTCGTCGTCCTCGACGGTTTGGCCAGGCCCGGACGGCTGGAGGGCCCCGAGCCGGAGCTGCTGGAGCGCGCCTACGCGGCAGTGTCGGGAGCGGACGCATGACCGACGACGTCACGATCACCTCTGCCGGGCCGCCCGGCGCCCGGCTGGTGCTCCCGGACGCCCGTCCGGTGCTCGTGCTCAACGGCCCCAACCTGGGACGGCTCGGCACCCGGGAACCGGCCGTCTACGGGACGACCACCTACGCTGGTCTCGTCGCGCTCTGCACCGGCACCGGTTCCGAGCTGGGCCTGGACGTCGAGGTACGGCAGACCGACCACGAGGGCGAGCTGCTCGGCTGGCTCCACGCCGCCGCCGATGCGGACACGCCGGTGGTGCTCAACGCCGCCGGCTGGACCCACACGTCAGTGGCGCTGCGCGACGCGTGCGCGCAGCTCATCGCTCCGCTGGTGGAGGTGCACATCTCGAACGTGCACCGGCGTGAGGACTTCCGCCACCACTCCTACGTCTCCGCCGTGGCTAGCGGCGTGATCGTCGGACTTGGGGTCGCGGGATACGGCCTGGCGCTGCGCTGGATCGCGGAGCAGGGCCGGATCGCGGAGCAGGGCCGGATCGCGGAGCCGACTCAGTAGTCGTGCGGCCGAACCACGGGCGGCGGCGGGTACTCCTCCCGCATCACGACCGGCCGGGTGCGCCGCAGCAGGGTCAGGCTGATGACGAGCCCGACCACGCCCACCACGGCGAGGATCCAGCCCACGAGGTGCAGGTCGATGCCCGTGAGATCGATGTTCACCGCAAGGGCCAGGATGAGGCCGAGGGCGATCAGGCCGATGCTCGAACCGATTCTCATGCCACCCGTTACCCGCTCCGCTGTCGCGGCACACATACCCGTTTCCGGCGCCGTACCGTGAGCCGATGTCCGCCGCCCGCCGCACCGCGTTGCGCGCCCTGCTCCGTTCCGCCGGAGTGGACGCGCTGCTGGTCACCGACCTGGTCAACGTCCGCTACCTCACCGGCTTCACCGGGTCCAACGGCGTCGTGCTCGTGCACGTCGACGGCGAGGGCGACAGCCGGTTCTGCACCGACGCGCGCTACCGGCAGCGCGCCGCCGCCGTCGGCCTGGAAACGGTGATCGACCGGGCGAGCGCGCTCGCCGTCGCCGCCGGTGCGCCCGGGTGGGGCGTGGGGGTGCTCGGGTTCGAGTCCGACCACGTCACCGTCGACGGACACGTCGCGCTCGCCACCGCGGCGCCCGACCTCCGCTGGCAGCGAGCACCAGGGCTCGTGCAGGCGCTGCGCGCGGTGAAGGACGATGCCGAGGTCGCCGTGCTGCGCGCGGCCTGCGCCTGCGCGGACGCAGCGTTCGCCGACCTCCTCGGGGCGGGTGGCCTCGCGCCCGGCCGCACCGAGCGGCAGGTGGCGCTCGAGCTGGAGGACCGGATGCGTGCGCACGGTGCCCAGGGGCCGTCGTTCGACACGATCGTCGCCGCCGGTGCGCACTCCGCTGTGCCGCACCACGCGCCGACGGACGCGCCGCTGCGGCACGGTGACCTCGTCACGCTCGACTTCGGGGCGCTGGTCGGCGGCTACCACTCGGACATGACGCGGACCGTGGTCCTCGGTGCCGCGGCGGACTGGCAGCGCGAGACCTACGCCCTCGTCGCGGCGGCGCAGCGGGCCGGCTGCCGGGCGTTGGCCCCCGGGGCCGACCTGGTGGCCGTCGACGCCGCCGCCCGTGACGTCATCGTGGCCGCCGGGAGGGGCGATGAATTCGTGCACGGACTCGGTCACGGCGTCGGGCTGGAGATCCACGAGGCCCCCGCGCTGGGGAGGACCGCGGCCGGCACGCTCGCCGCGGGCATGGCCCTCACCGTCGAACCGGGGGTCTACCTGCCGGGCCGTGGAGGCGTGCGGATCGAGGACACGCTCGTCGTAGGCGACGATGAGCCGCAGCTGTTGACGCTGACCGGCAAGGAGCTGGTCGAGATCGGCTGATGCCGGGCGGTACCCTGGAACCGCGGCGCACGGTGCCGTAGCAGCACACCCGGCGCGTGACGGCTGCCGTGCCCAGCACAGACGCAGGAGATGCACGCACGTGGCGACCACGAACGACCTGAAGAACGGCCTGGTGCTCAACCTGGACGGCCAGCTGTGGACGGTCACGGCGTTCCAGCACGTCAAGCCGGGCAAGGGGGGCGCCTTTGTGCGCACCACGCTGAAGAACGTCATGACGGGCAAGGTCGTCGACAAGACGTTCAACGCCGGTACCAAGGTCGACACCGCCACCGTCGACCGTCGGGACATGACGTTCCTCTACCGCGACGGCGTCGACTTCGTCTTCATGGACGGCGACACGTTCGACCAGATCCCGATCCCGGAGATGACGGTCGGGACCAACGCGGGCTACCTGCTGGAGAACCAGACCGCGATGGTGGCGCTGCACGAGAATGTGCCCCTCTACATCGAGCTGCCGACATCGGTGGAGATCGTCATCTCTCACACCGACCCCGGTCTGCAGGGCGATCGCTCCACCGGCGGCACCAAGCCCGCCACGTTGGAGACCGGCGCCGAGATCCAGGTGCCGCTGTTCGTGACCTCGGGCGAGAGGGTCAAGGTCGATACGCGGGACGGCCGCTACCTCGGACGCGTCTCGGGATGAGCTCGTGATGAGAGCCCGGACCAGGGCGCGCAAGCGGGCCCTGGATATCCTGTTCGAGTCCGAGGCCCGCGACGACGACCCGCTCAAGGTGTTGGAGCAGCGCCAGGGGACCGACGACGCACCACCGGTCTCCGACTATGCCGCCACGCTGGTGCGCGGCGTGGTCGAGCACCGGGTGCGGATCGATCAGCTCCTCTCCGAGCACGCCGAGGGGTGGACCGTCGCGCGGATGCCCGCCGTCGACCGCACGCTGCTGCGCATCGGCGTGTTCGAGCTGCTGTGGTGTGACGACATCGACGACCCGGTGGCGATCACCGAGGCCGTCGAGCTGGCCCGCACGCTGTCCACCGATGACAGCCCCCGGTTCCTCAACGGCGTCCTCGGCCGCATCGCCGA
>JAYSXW010000199.1:0-4765 GCA_043716935.1 Pseudonocardia sp. | reverse complement strand
CTCACCGGTTCAGCGCTGCGTCGCGGAGCTGCGGTCGCTGCGCGGCCCGGCGTGCTGTGGCCGGCATCAGCATCCCGGCCAGCACGAACGCGGCGGCGAGCCCCATCCAGCCGGCCGCGCCCTGGTTCACGACACCCACGGTGACCAGCAGCGGGCCGAGTACGTACTGGGCGCTCGTGCTGAGGTGGAAGGTCGCGAGGTACTCCCCGCGCCCCTCCTCGGGGGCCAGCGCGTACGACAGCCCCCATCCACCCGCCGACTGCCACAGCTCGCCCGCGGTGAGCGCCACGATCCCGAGCACCAGTACCCCGACCACGGCCGGCATCCCCACGAGCGGGGCCGCGGCCAGCAGTAGGCAGCACGCAGCCAGCGAGAACCCGGCCCGGCGCTGCGCGACGCCGGCGCCGGCGACGGTGTCGCTCGTGCGGGCGGCCCGCACCTGGAACAGGATCGCCAGCACCGTGTTGACGACCAGCAGGATCCCGACCAGCGCGGCGGGCGCACCGGTCCGGGTGGTGATCCACAGTGGCACCGCGACGCTGAGCAGTGACATGTGCAGCAGCAGCACGGCGTTGATCCCGGCGACGGCCACGTACCAGCGGTCCCGCAACGCGCGCAGCCGCAGCACACCGCCCGTCCGCACCGTGCCGGGCGTCCGGCTCGTGCGGACGGTGGGCAACAGCGCTGCGGCGACCAGGAACGTCGCCGCGTCGCCGAGGATGATCGTCAGGAACGCGTCGCGCGTGCCGATCCCGAGCGCGATGGTGCACAGCAGGGCGCCGACGGTGAACCCGACGTTGTAGGCCACCCGCAGTCGGGCCGACATCGCGGTCCGGTGTTTCGTACCGACCACCTGTTCCACCAGCGCCTGATAGACGGGCAGGCTGGCCTGTTCGGCGATGCCCAGCAGCGCGGCCACCACGACGAACCCGATGACGTCGTGGACGAATGCGTAGGCCACGAAACCCGCGCACCGCCAGACGTTGAGCGCGATGAGCACCGCCCGCGGCCCGTAGCGATCGGCGACCCAGCCCATCGGGGTCTGCGCGATCATGCCCAGCAGCCCGGCCGCCGAGAGCCCGATCCCGACCTGCGTGATGCTGAGCCCGACGATGGTGGTGAAGAAGATGGCCGAGCCGGCGAGGTAGAGCCCGGTGCCGACGGCGTCGATGGAGCCGATGACGAGCAGCAGCCGCCCGCCCTTGTTCACCCCGGCCCTGCTCAGCAGTCCGGTCGGCCTCACGCGCTGACCGCCCGGTCGGCGGTGGCCACCGTCACCGACACGGCCCGCGCGGCCCGGTCCGCCCGCTCCGCGGCCGATACCGCGTCCGGGCCGACGGCCACCACCTCCCCGATCCGGTCCCACGACGACCGCAGCTCGCCGATGAGCGACCCGGCCCCGACCGAGCAGCTTGCCCGCGCCACCCCGGGGAGCGTGCGGGCCCGGTCCAGGCCGTACACGGACTCGACCCGACCGGCGGGCGCGGTCAGGAACCGCACCGCAGCCGCGCGGCCCGGTCGCCGTCGCACCGCCGGAGGTTCCCCCGACAGGACACCGAGCACGTCGGCTATCAGTGAGCCCCCGTAGGCCAGGTCGACCAGGTCGACGATCGAGTCGCCCGGCGCCCGGCCCGCGCACTCGATCAGGATCGGCTCCCCGCCGAGGGCTTCGAGCATCCACTCCGCGTGCAGCAACCCGGTGCGGAACCCGACGGCGGCGACGAGCCGGTCCATCGCGGCCGCCACGGCGGCGTGCCGGGCGGTCGGCAGCGGAGCCGGCAGCAGGTGCCCCAGTTCGACCGGGTGTCGACCCGTCAGCACCGACTTCGCCGTGACGTTCAGGAACGTGACGCACCCGTCCGCGACGACGGCCTCGGCGCTGTACTCGACGCCCGTCACCCTCGATTCGACCAGGTAGCGCCAGCGCAGCTCGCGCTGCGGCAGCATCATGTCGTCGCGCGCGCCGACGGCCCGGTCCCACGCCGCCCCGACGTCGTCGCCCGGCCCGAGCACCTGCACGCCGAGCGAGGCGTGCCGGTTGGCGGGCTTGAGGACGTACTCGCCGTCGGTGGCGAACTCGGCCACCTCGGCCGGGCCCGTGACCTCCCGCCACATCGGCTGGCGCAGCCCGCCCAGCGCCGCCGCGCGGCGGAGCTCCACCTTGTCGGTCAGGCATGCGGCCGCGGCCGGGGACGCGCCGGGCCGCCCGAACGCGTCGGCCAGCGCGGCCGCGGCGGGCACGCCGTACTCGAGCCCGGGTAGCACGGCGAGCACTCCGGACGACCCGACGCGCCGGCGGACCTCGGCGACACACTGCAGGTCCTGGTGGTAGCGGGCCGGGACAACGTCGGCCACGCAGGCGAAGCGTGCGGCCTCGGACGGCACCGAGCGTTTGTCGAGGATGTCGGGGTCCTCGACGACCAGGACGGTGCCCGGCGTGGCGTGCCGCTCCAGGTGGGAGAGCACCAGCTTGCCGAAGCCGATCAGGACGATCGGGCGGTCGGGGATCATCGCAGCACGGCTCCCGGGGTGGTCGTGGATCGGTGGCACAATCGGTGCGCGAGCGCGCCGGGCGTCGTGTGAACGACGGCTCGCCAGCCGGCTGCGGTGGCCGCGCCGACGTTGTCGGCGTCGTCGTCGACAAACAGCACATCGCTCGGCTCGACGTCGAGCGCGGCCGTGGCGGCGGCGAAGGCGGCGGGGTGCGGTTTGACCGCGCCGAGGTCGCAGGAGAACAGCAGGGTGTCGAACCGTTGCGCGAGCGCGGGCAGTTCGCTGTCCAGCCCGTCACGCAGCAGCGGGCCGTTGTTGGTCAGCAGGGCCGTGCGCAGCCGCGGCCGCACCTCGGCGACCACGGCGAGCACGGCCTGGTCGGGCACGAACGCCGACGCCCAGATTCGCCGCAGTTCGGGGTAAGACAGGTCGACCAGGAGCTCGGCGCACACCAGGCGGTGGATCTCGGCGCCGGTCAGCTCGCCGGCGTTGGCCCGCTCGGCGAGCCCCGACCCGAACACGCGCGCGTAGACCTCGTCGGGGCCGAGCCCGGCGGCCGCACCGAGCCCGGCCAGCCGCCGCCCCGGACGGTAGGTGCAGCACACCCCGCCCAGGTCGAGGACGAGCACCCGCGGCACCGGCATCAGCCCGCCACGCCGGCCGCGGCCGGCGTGGCCGGCTCCACCTCGATCCGGTAAAGGCTCCGCAGCCGGCCGAGCAGGGTGCCGACTGCGGCCTCGTCGGCCACGCGGAAGGTGACGACCGCGGCGTTGAACGTGGACGTCGGCTTCTCCGACACCACGTCGCCGACCCGGTGGTGGACCTGCACGCGCTCGACGCCGGGCACAGCCGCGATCTCGCGGACGTCGGTCATCGCGGTGATCCGCCCGTTGCGCCCGGGCAGCCCGCACCAACCGGCCGTCCGCGGGTCGGGCCGGGCCGGCGCCGCGGGGGCGGCCGGATCGCCGAGTGCGGTGGCCACCAGCCCGGCCCACAGGCTCCATCCGTGCTTGAGCAGTACGGCGCCGGGGACCCCGCCACCGGCGGGCCGGCAGGTGATCTCGCCGATGACCGGGCCCGTGGCCGTGTCGAACACCTCCAGGTGGGTGACGCCCGAGCGCAGCCCGAGCGCGCGCACCGCGTCGTCGTGGAGCTCGCGCAGGCGTGGCAGCCGGGGATCGTGGTCGGCGAGCGTGCGAGAGCCGATGAAGCCGCCCATCTCCG
This sequence comes from Pseudonocardia sp., assembly GCA_043716935.1. Taxonomy (GTDB): domain Bacteria; phylum Actinomycetota; class Actinomycetes; order Mycobacteriales; family Pseudonocardiaceae; genus Pseudonocardia. The sequence goes on along the minus strand of JAYSXW010000199.1, from coordinate 1,048 downwards.
CGAGCAACGGCGCGAAGTACTGCGACGCGGAGAACGCGACGGCCCGACCGTCCTCGACGATCGCGTCGCAGTGCAGTTCGGCGTCCATCGTCACGTACCGCTCGAGCAGCATCCCGGCGCCGGAGTGCTCCAGCGCCCGCGCCGCCGGATCGGCCAGCAGGGCCTGCGCCGCGGCCGGCGTCGGGATGACCCAGGTGTTGCGGGCCCCGGCGCTGACGGCGGGCTTGAACACCCCGGCCGTACCGAGGGAACGCAGTGCGGCGGGCAGTTCGGCGAGCGCGGCCACCGGCCGGAAGTCGGTGACCGGTAGGCCCCGTGCGCGCAGCCGGCGTTTCATCATCAATTTGTCGGCGAAGCCGGTGGTGACTCCGAGATCGGGCCCGGGTATTCCGTAATAGGATCGCAAGACCGCCGCGCTGATCAATGCACGTTCCTGGACGGCGACCACCGCGGCCAACCCGGCCACAGCCAGTGGTCGGGCCGTCGTCAGGACCTTTCCGATGTCGGATATATCGGGTACCTGATGGACATGGACCTCGAGGGGATACCGGTGCGCGTGTTTGGACCGGATCAGCACATGCACCTCGGCCACCCCCGAGGCCACCGCGTGTTCCGCCGCCTCCGGACGGTCCGAACCGATCAGCAGAATGCGCCGGTGGTGTCCGACGTCCGGTACGGCCTCTGCGCACGGTGACGATCCGCTGCTCAGGCTCATGGGACGACTCGGTTTGCCCGCCTGGTCCTGGTTCCGGAAGGTCGTCGCGCCGGAGCACGTGGACGGCTCGCCGACATGTGTCGACGGCCGCCCTGAACGATCCTCCACGTCGCAAGACTGTAGGTCGAAGCCGCCCGGAATACCCGCCGACGATGTTAATTCGGTGCAACTTGCCGTTACGGAAACGTTACCTGGATAGGGTGAATGCTTAACTCATACGTAACCTGGACCGGTTGAATTCCCGTCAGCGGGCCTGTTCTCTTGGGGTATGGCGGATCCGGTCGATACCCCAGATCTTCACCGGCGATTGGTGATCGTAGGTGGTGGCCCGGC
>JAYSXW010000198.1:0-4771 GCA_043716935.1 Pseudonocardia sp. | reverse complement strand
GTCCGAATGGCCATCGGGGCTGCTGCGTGACGTGGAATCGGTCGCGTGCGCCGACTTCGTGCTCGACCCGGACGGGCTCGACGCGTGCCTCGACCTGGTCGTCCTCGCGTGCCGCGGATGACCGAAGCCCCCGTCGGGACGTTCTGTCTCGTGCTCCACTCCCACCTGCCCTGGCTCGCCGGCCACGGTACGTGGCCGGTCGGCGAGGAGTGGCTCAACCAGGCCTGGGCGCACTCCTACCTGCCGGTCCTCGACGTCGTGCACCGGCTCGCCGACGAGGGCCGCCGCGACCTGCTGACCCTGGGCGTCACGCCGGTTCTCGCCGCCCAGCTCGACGACCCGGCGTGCCTGCGCGGGGTGCACGCCTGGCTCGGAGGCTGGCTCCTGCGTGCCCACGAGGCGGCCCGGCGCCTGCCCGCCCTCGCCGCGGACGAGCACCGGGCCGCGACGCGGGCATTGGAACTGTTCGAAGGCCGCTGGCTCCACGGGGCCTCGCCGCTGCTGCGCGTGCTGGCGGACATGGGTGCGTGCGAGCTGCTCGGCGGACCCGCTACGCACGCCTTCGCCCCGCTGCTGGAGCCGGCGGTCCGGGCGTTCGCGCTGGAGATGGGCCTGATCGACGCTCAGCGGCGGCTCGGTACCCGGCCGGCCGGCATCTGGGCGCCGGAGTGCGGCTACGCCCCGGGGATGGAGCACGGCTACGCCCACGCCGGAGTGGCGCGCTTCGTCGTCGACGGTCCGGCGCTGCACGGCGACACGGCGCGGGCCCGGCCCGTCGGCACCTCCGATGTCCTCGCCTTCGGCCGCGACCTCGACGTCACCTACCGCGTGTGGTCGCCGCGCTCGGGCTACCCCGGCGGGCGCGACTACCGCGACTTCCACACTTTCGACCACGCCTCGGGCCTCAAACCCGCCCGGGTCACGGGCCGCACCGTGGCTCCGCAGGACAAGCAGCCCTACGACCCGATCCGCGCCGCCGCGGCCGTCCGGCGCGACGCAGCCGACTTCGTCGCCGTCGTGCGTCGACGCCTGGAGCAGTTCGGCCCCGGATCGTTGACGGTCGCGGCGTTCGACACCGAGCTGTTCGGGCACTGGTGGCATGAGGGCCCTGCCTGGCTGGAGGCCGTTCTGCGCGCGCTGCCCGAGGCGGGCGTGCGGGTGACGACGCTGCGCGGGGCCGTCGAGGCCGGGCTCGTCGGCGCGTCGGTGGAGCTGCCGCCGTCCTCGTGGGGGTCGGGCAAGGACTGGCGGGTGTGGGCCGGCGAGCAGGTGGCCGACATCGTCGCGTCGAACGAGCGGGTGCAGAAGGCGATGCTCGACGCCGTCGTGCTCGACCCCGTCAGGCTCCAGGCCGCCGTCGACGTCGGCGCCGATGCCGGCGGCGGACGCGCTCGCGACCCGGTGCGCGACGCCCTGGCCCAGGAGGCGTTGCTGGCCCTGTCCAGCGACTGGGCGTTCATGATCAGCAAGGACTCCGCGGCCGACTACGCCCGCGGCCGCGCCCACATCCACGCCGCCCGGGTGCAGGAGCTCGCCGGGCTGCTCGCCGCGGGCCGGCGGGAGGCAGCCGGCCACCGCGCGGGATCCTGGGGCGGGGGCCCCTTCGGCCACGTGGACGCCCGGCTGCTACGGGCGTGACCCGCCGCAACGCGGCCAACCCGGCCTGCTGACCTTCGGTGGCCGACCACCGGTGGCAGGCAACCAGTGGCCGGCAATCAGTGGCCGGCAACCAGTGGCCCGTGATCGTCATCCCGGTGCGTTGCCGGCCGGATTCGGCCGCTGTTGCGCCGAGACGATCATGGACGCCTCGGTGCCCCCACGGGTCAGGCAGCCGGGGGTCAGGGCACCCGGGCGATCGTGATGTCCAGGGGATGGGGCACCACGTGCCCGCCGGCGAAGGCGATGGCGCTCAGGTGGTCGAGGACGCCTGAGCGGACCTCCGGGGTCATGGTGGCGGTGCGGGCACCGACGAGGAAGTCGAGCACCTGCTCGCCGCGCCCGTGCGGGTCGTCGAACACCGGCTGCAGGTCCAGGCGTCCGACGAGGGTCTCGGCGCGGACGTCGAGCCCGCGCAGGTCGAGCTCGGCGCGAACGTCCTCGGCGAACCACGGCCGCCGGTCACCCCATGGGCACAGCAACTCGGTCAACACGCAGAGCGGCTGCAGCGGGGCGGTGGCCGCCACCAGCAGACCGCCGGGGCGGACCATCGCGAGCGCGTGGTCCAGCGCCGCACCCAGGTCGTTGACGTAGTAGAGCGAGTGGACGAAGTGTACGAGATCGGCCGGATGGCCGGCGTCGGTGTCGGCGAAGTCGCCGATCACGACGGTCGGGGTCAGCGTGGCGGCCTGCAGCGCCGCCAGCCGGCCGGCGAACCCGACCGCCGACGCCGCGTGCGGCTCCACCCCGGTGTAGCGGACGGCCCGGCCGTGCGCGGCCAGCGCGGCGGCCAGGGGGGCGTCGACGCTGCCGTCCCCGACACCCACGCCCACCACCCGCACCGGATTCCGGTCGACGAGCAGCGGTGGCAGCTCGCGGGCGACCCAGGCCTGCAGCCGCGACCGCTGGTCGCTCGCCGCCTCGTAGGCGGCGTGGGTCAGGGCGTAGCGCTCGCCGGACAGCGGCGGCAGCGCGGGTGCGGCGGCCACCGCCTCGCGGAGCCGATCCAGTAAAGAGGTCGGGCTGAGGGTGGGCACGCGCTGTGACATTACGGGTTCGTTATGGTGATGGCGCGCCGAAAGACGCGCTGTGGTTGGGTCGAATAATGGCACCCGACACCGCACAGCGCAGTCTCGATCACTGGAGCGAGGCGGGCCGCGCCGAGATGCAGGCCTTCTACGCCCTCGCCACCGAGGACTACCGCCAGCTCGCCTCCGCTCGCGACTGGGCTGCCGACCTGGCCGGACAAGCCCGCGGCGGCCGCGTCCGGTTGCTGGACGTCGCCTGCGGCAGCGGCAAGTTCCCCGCCGCCCTGCTCGCCTCGGGGCTCCCCGTGGAGCCGCCCGTGGACGTCGATCTGCTCGACCCGTCGGCCTTCAGCATCAGCGAGGCGCGCGGTGTGCTCGCGCCGCCGTTCCGCCCCGCGGTCGAGCGCGAGATCGCGATCCAGGACCTCGACACCCCGGGTGAGTTCGACGTCGCCTGGGCCACCCACGCGCTCTACGCGCTGCCGCCCGCGGAGCTGGAGATCGGCGTCGCGCGGATGGCGACGGCGCTGCGGCCCGGCGGGTTCGGCGCCGTCGCCCAGGCGTCGTCGCGGTCGCACTACCTGGCCTTCTACCAGGCCTACCGCGCCGGTTTCGCCCCCGACATCGCGCCCTACACCGACGCCGAGGGCGTCGCCGACGCACTGCGAGCCGCCGGCGCTCGGATCGACGTGCAGGTGCTGCACTACCGCACCGGGACGCCCGACCGGGCCGTCGTCGAGGGGTTCCTGCAGCGTTGCGCGTTCGACGACACCGTCGCCCTGGACCGGATGGAGGCCGCCGGACCGCTCGGCGACTATCTCGCCGGCTGTCGCGCCGCTGATGGCGCGTACACCTTCACCCACGAGGCTCACCTGATCACGTGGGAGCAGGCGTGAACCCGTATCTGTCCGAGCGGACCGCCGGCGGGGCGTCGTCCGATGTCGCCGTCGAGTGGGACCAGGGCAACGACCAGTGGTGGGACTGGTACATGTCGCTCGCCGACGGGCCCGCGCCCGCCGGGCCGCTCACCGCCCCACCCGCCCACGACCCCGGCGCACTCCCCGGCGACGACGAGATGATCGCCGAACTGGCCGAGCCGTACCCGATCGCCGACTCGCAGGTCGCGAGCTTCCGGGCGGAGTCGTTCGTCAAGCTGCCGGGGGTGCTCACCCCGGGCACGCTGGAGCGGCTGCGGGCCCGGCTGCGCGATCTGCTCGACGGTGCGGTCGACCCGTCCGTGGGGTTCCAGAGCCTCGAGATGATGTGGCTGACCGACCCCCTCGTGCGCGCCGCCGTGCTCTCGCCCCGGATCGGCGGGATCTCCGCCGCGCTGCTGGGCGCCGACCGCGTCCGGCTTTACCACGACAACGCCCTGTCCAAGGAGGCCGGCGCCGGCCGCACTCCCTGGCACTACGACGCCCACCACTTCCCGCTCGACTCCCCCTCCGTGCTCACCGCCTGGATCCCCCTGCAGCCGACGCCGCGGAAGATGGGACCACTCGCGTTCGCCCGCGGCGCCGACACCTGGAAGCTCGTCGCGGACGTCGAGTTCGACAAGCACGGCACGTCGTACGACCGGGGCGTGTCCGAGGTGTTCCGCGACCGCGGCGTCGAGGTGGAGGACGGGCCGTTCGCCGCCGGCGAGGTGAGCTTCCACTCGGCGAACTGCTTCCACACCGCGGGCGCCAACCGCACCACCGTGCCCCGCATGGTGCTCGCCACCACCTACCTCGCCGACGGCGTCCGTGTGATCCCGGCCCCGACCATGATCAGCGGTGACTGGCGCAAGTTCATCCCCGGCGCCGAACCCGGCAAGATCATCGCCACCCCCCACAACCCGTTGATCACCTGACCCTCCCACCCCGCGAGTCGGGGGCCCAGCGTGCGCGCGTCGGGGGCCCAGCGTGCGCGAGTCGGGGGCCGAGTGACACCGAGCCACGCCAGCTGGCGGCGCGTAGGTTCGTGCGGATGCGGGTGCTTATGGTGAGCTGGGAGTACCCCCCGGTGGTGGTCGGCGGCCTGGGCCGCCACGTGCACGCACTCGCCACGGAGCTGGCAGCGGCCGGGCACGAGGTCGTCGTCCTGAC
>JAYSXW010000197.1:0-1630 GCA_043716935.1 Pseudonocardia sp. | reverse complement strand
CAGGGCTCCGGCAAGGTCGCGCTGAGCGGCGTGTCTGCGCGGTGACACGCCGGTGATGGTGTGGGGCGGGCACGGCAGCACAAGTGATCATCGCGGTTCCTACACCTGCATGATCACTGAGAGTAACGCCGTGTCCGCCTGCCTATCCTTGCCGATCACCCTGCTCGCCGTGTGCAGCGACGCGGTGCCGAACGTGGTGGACCTCGCTGCTGACGCACCGGTCGCCGAGGACCTGCTGGTGGCGTTGTCGGCGGTGAGTGACCCGCGCAAGTCCCGTGGCGTGCGCCATCGGCTGCTCACCGTGCTCGCTTCCGCGGTGTGCGCTGTGCTTGCCGGGGCCCGCTCCTACGTCATGATCGCCGAGTGGGCCCACGACCTGCCGGTCTCGGCCCGACTGCGGTTGGGCATCGGGCTGCGCGGGACGCCGAGCGAGTCGACGATTCGGCGGATCCTGCAGCGGGTGGACCCCGACGAACTCGACGTCGCGGTCAGCGGCTGGCTCGCCCGACGCGTCACCGCGCCGGCCAGCAGCAACATGCCGATCCTCAGCAGCCGGTCGACCAGCAGCCGGTCGACCAGCAGCGGAGGGCCGATGCGGGCGATCGCGCTGGACGGGAAAACCGCCCGTGGTGCGCGGGTCGGTGACGGGCGGGCGGTGCACCTGCTCGGGGCGCTCGACCACACCACCGGGGTCGTGCTCGGCCAGACCGAGGTCGACCACAAGACCAACGAGATCACCGCGTTCGCGCCCCTGCTGGAACGCATCGACCGCGCCTGTCCGCTGGCCGGCGCGGTGATCACCGCTGATGCGTTATGCCGACATCGGCATAACGCATCTTATGAGGACGTGTGGGTTATGCCGATGTGTTGGCCGGAGCTGCGGCTGACGGCGTCCTCCCGGTAGCTGAGGTCGGCATAATCGTGCGCAGGATCGGTGTTGCCCCTCTCTCGTCTACGGAGAGGGACGAGCATGAGGGATCTTGCGTTGATCGAGGTCACGGGCCCGTTGGCGCCGTTCGCTGAGGCGTTCCGGGTTTGTCTGGAGCGGTTGGGCTACGCCGCGCAGTCGCAGGTCGGGCACTTGCGGCTGATGGCTGATCTGAGTCGCTGGCTGGTCGAGCGTGGGTTGGACGGCTCGGGGTTGAGCCTGGAGGTCGTGGCCGGGTTCGTCCTGGACCGGCGAGCTGCCGGTCACCGGCACGCGCGCTCGGTCGGGTCGTTGAGACCGCTGTTGGAGTGCCTGCGGGAGGTCGGGGCGGCGCCGGCGGTGACGGCGCCGCTGGTGGTCGGCCCGGTCGGGAGGGTGTTGGCCGACTACGCCTCGTATCTGACTCGCGAGCGGGGTCTGGCCGAGGTCACGATCCGGCGTGAGACGGACCTGGTCCGGCCGCTCCTCGCCGCCCGGGTCATGGGCGATGTGCTCGGCCTGGACTCGTTGACCGCGGGCGAGGTGATCGCGTTCATGCTCGGCCGTTGCGGGAGCGCGTCGCCCGCGACGGTGCAGCGCACGGGCACAGCCCTGCGCTCGCTGCTGCGGTTCCTGCACCTGCGTGGCGTGATCGACATCGCGTCGGTGGGTGCGGTGCCCACCGCCGCCAACTGGAAAATGGTCGGGCTGCCGAAGTATTTG
>JAYSXW010000196.1:0-1634 GCA_043716935.1 Pseudonocardia sp. | reverse complement strand
TGATGAACCCGCCTCCGGACGCTCAAACCCTTGCGGCAAAGCTAGGGACGAACCCGGCCGCGCAACAGTGCGCGACTGCCTACTACGGCCCGACGGTGAGGTCGGTTCGGGCACCTGTGTGGCCCGGACGGGGCGTTTCGGATAGACCGCGTCGGCGCGCCTTAGCCGGAGCTCAAGCTGACCGTAGGAGTGCCCTACGTGCGCACGCACGTCGCGTTCGGCGCCTTATCGTCCAGGCGACCGGACTGCTTCCGAGCCCGAAACGGAGGACGATCGTGCTTTCTCTCCCCACGACGTGCGATCGAGCAGCACCCCGTGCCGACGGTGCCCGCCGGCCGGGACTCCTGGTCGTCGACGCGGACCTGCCGCTCGATCGCCTGGACGCCCTCGCCTCGACGGTGACGACGCTTCGCGCGCTGCGATCCGCCGGCGTCGGCACCGCGCTCGTGCCGGTGGCCGTCGCGCCGGACCGCGGACTCGACGTCCCGGCCGCGGTGTCGGCGTCTTGGATGGTTCACGGGATCGAGGTGCTCGTCGCGGCGCACACGTCGGGCGTCGGGACCGGCCCGTCCGCGACCGAGTTGGTCAGGGCGGTGCAGCGCGGCTGGGGCGGTTCGGCCGGCCTCGGCTCGATTCTCTCCTGCGTGGTCGATGCCGAGGGGCTCCTGGTCGGGGTCGAGGATGCGCTGCGCAACGTCGGCCGCGCCCACCGCGCGACCGGCGTGCCGGTCCTCGTCCGCACCGTTCCTCGGCTGACCACCGGGCTCGATGCCGCCGAGATCCTCGAACAGGAGCGGGTTGATCCCCGACGGGTCCTGCTCACGTGCTGCGGTGACACGACCGACGACGATCACCTGGCCGAGCTCGCCGGATGGGGTTACCGGCTCGGGTTCGACCGCTCGCAGGGCTCCCCGGTCACGTCCGGCGAGCGGCTGGACTGCGTCGCCGAGCTCTGCCGCCGCGGGTACGGCCCGAGCATTGCGCTGCTGCACGACCGGGCCGATCCGGCACAGACCGCGGCCACGCTGGCGCAGGGCCTACACGAGCGCGACGTCGACGACACCGACGTGCACCACCTCCTGGCCGGAACCGTGGGCACCTGGCTCAGGGGGTAGCTCGCGGCGAGCCGCCGTCTCAGAACGACACATGCGGCAGCCCGGCCGGCCACTAGCGTCCGTTCGATGGACGAGACGGGCAGCAGCAACGGAACCGCGACCACCGCACCGAGCACGGTCCGCCGGCTCGACTCCCCGGAGGCCGCCGAGCTGGCCGGTCTGGCCGCGGTGTTCGAAGACCTGCAGTACGTGCTGCGCTGCTGCGAGCACCTGGTCACCGCGCTCAACTCCCCCGAGACGGGCCCGGTGCGCGTCGACACCGACACCGCGCTGGTCGAGGCGCTGTGGACCGGTGCGCTGATCGGCTACGTGCGCTGCTTCTCCGGCCGCACCGCGATCCTCACCGACGCCGATCTGGCCGAGCTCAAGCTCGAGGGCGACGTCACCGGGTTCCACGACATGTGCAAGAAGCTGCGCGACCATTACGCGTCACGTCACGTCAACCCGCGCGAATCGTTCACGATCGGCGCCGCGCAGGCCAACGACGGCAAGCCGACGGGCATCGCGGTGATATCCACC
>JAYSXW010000195.1:0-4811 GCA_043716935.1 Pseudonocardia sp. | reverse complement strand
CTGGAGATCGGTTTCCGGCGGACATGACGCCGGTCTCGTCGTCGAGCGTGTTGGCCGGGACCACCATCCGGATGGGTGGGGATCAGTACGACGGGTTCATTCCCTGCCACGCTTCGACAACGCCCCCGACAAACGACCCGACAGCATCCACACCCGCCGCCGCCCCCGCAGCAGCGGCCGGAACCCACCCCGGCACCACCGACGGCTTCGGACCCACGATCCCCGGACCCACGAACTTCGGCCCGGCGATACCGACCCCCACGATCTCCGGGCCGACCGTGCCCGTCCCGACGATCCCCGGACCCACAAGCCCCGCACCCACGAGCCCCGGACCCACAGTCCCCGCACCCTCGGTCTCGTACCCCACCGCCGAACCCACAAGCCCCGGACCCACGATCTTCGGCCCCACGATCGCCGGCCCGACAATCTTTGGGCCCACGATCGCCGGCCCGACAATCTTTGGGCCCACGATCGCCGCACCCACGACCGCCGGACCGACCCGCGGCTGACCGGCAGGATGCCCGGGCGAACCGGCACACACCACCCACGCAACGGCATCACAGGTCAACGCCGGACTGGCCACCGGCACCGAACCCGTCCCGGCAGAGTCCACACCCGCAACGGGAGCAGAACCCTGCGACCCCTGTCCCGGAGCGTGTCCCACCGGGGAGGACGGCAGCCGATCCCCCTCCCGGGGCAACGGGGACCTGGTCACCGGCATCTCCAGATCATCCCCGACCCGATCGTGACCGGTGTCGTTCCGCATCGCCGGGACCAGCGGCTCCTCCAGCGGCGGGATCTCCCACCGCTCGGCCCGGGGCGGAGACAGCCCGGGAGAAGGCATCGGCACCCCCTCGGACTGCGAGCCGGGAGCCGGTTCCAGACCCGGAAAGCGCGGGAAATCAGGACGAACCACCTGGCCGCCCGGTTCCGCCGACGCCGCTCTCCCGGTCTCCGTCACCTGCTCTGCACCGTCGGTCCCCGACCCGTCCACCTGGTCCGGCGGGTCGGCCTCGGCGGAGTCCGGGTCCACGGGAACGCCGTCGGCCCCCGCTACCGTGGTGACGTCCCGGTTCGCGGCCCGCGCCCGCGCCCGCGCCATCGCCTGGTAGACCGCGTTCGGTGTGAGTCCGTACCGCTCCGCGATCTCCGGCACTCCGATCCCGGCGGCCCGATCGCGCTGGATCTCGGCCAACCGCGCGTCCGCGGTCCCTGCCCGGGGCCCTCGCGCGGTGGGCTGCGGTGCCGCCGCCAGCACTTGTCCGACGGCCGTCGTGTTAACCCCGTACTTCCGCGCCAGCTCCGCACGGGTGAGGCCGTCGGCCCGGTCCTGCACCAGCTCCGGGAGCCGCGCCGTCAGCGCGTCGACCACCGAGGTCGCGCGTCGCCGTGCCGGGCGTTGCCCGTACTGCTCGGCGAGGGTGTTGTACCAGTTCCTCAACGTGGCGTCGCTCGCCCGCCCCTTGAACGGGGCGGTGTCCAGCGGGACCCCGTCGAGCGCCGCGTCGAGGAACGCCAGCTCGAACTCCTCCCGCGCCTGCTCCCGCGCCTGCCGGACCGGTGGGACGACACCGGTCCGGGCCAGCCACGCATCACGGATCGACTTGACCCGCGAGTACGGAATACCCAGATCGGCCACCGTCTGGTCCAGGTTGAGCTCGCCATCGGCGGCCTCGAGCTGATCTTCCACGAGCTGCCTGGTGAGCTCGGCCGTCGCCGTGCGGGGGTCGCGGCCGTCGTCGTCCTGGGCCCTGCGGAACTCGCGGTAGGCCTGACCGACCAGCGTGTCCGGGAGACCCATGCGCGCGGCCAGGTCCTTCAGGGTCTCGGTCGGTCCCGGGGCCGCGGCGGGGTTCTGCTCGCGGGCGAACCGTCGGACGAACTCGTCCTCGAGCTCCTCGGGGATCCCCGGAGCAGCCTCGGGCACCTCGCCCAGCTCCGCGGGCTCCGGCAGGTCGACCCCCTCCGGGCTCCCCCGCAGCTGCACGTAGCGCTCCCGCGCCTGCTGCACGGTGAGCCCGTAACGGTCGGCGACCCGGCGCAGCAGCAGCGGGTTCGGCATCCGCCGGCCCTGCCCCAGGATCTCGGAGTCCACGTAGGCGTCCGGCCGGTTCGGGATCTCCTCCGACCGGACCTGCTCCTGCCCGTCCTGATCGGTCCACTGCGCCGTCAACCGCACCGACGACGGCGCACCCCGGCTCGTCGCGTCCGGGTACACCGGCTCGAACTCGTAGTGCACCGTCCGGCCGGCGCGCGCCTCCCGCTGCACCGCCAACTCGAACGCCTTGACCGGTCCACCGTTGACGACGCCCAGCAGCGCGACGAGGCCCCCCGGCACCCGGCCCGACCCCCCGAACATCTGCGCGATCGCGTGACCGTAGACACCTCCAGGCAGGTCCCGACGACCCGGTAGGGGGATGTTGTACCGGTCGGCCCGCGAACCGAGCAGCCCGGCGTCGGCCGCGTCCAGCATCTCCGGGGTCACCACGGCTCGCGACGGACCGCGCTGGCCGGTGTCGGGGTCCACCACCCCGTACTCGAAGTCTCCCCCGAGCTCACGGGCGAACAGGATCTGCTCCCGCTCGTCCGCCGGCAGCGCCCCCTCCGCCCACTCCCGGCGCAGCTCCCGCACCCGCTCCACCGACACCCCGTGCCGTTCGGCGACCGACTCCACCGTCTCCCCCGTGGCGCGGCGGGCCAACGACGAGAAGTCCCGCTGCACCGCCCGTGCCGTCCGGGCGTCCAGGTCGGCCCGCTCCCGGCGTCGGGTGCGCAGCGCCTCCCCCACCTCGTACTCCGACACCCCGTACGCGTCGGCCAGCTCGGCGGCCGACAGGTCACCGGCCTCCACCTCGCCGAGCAGGGTCCGCCACTCGGCCTGCGGCGTGCCCCCGGGCCGCGAGGTCGCCGCCCCCTCCCCCTGCTCCGGCCGGTCGGCCCCCAGCGCCGCCCGCCACTGCCCGAATCGGTCCGCCACCTCCTCCGGCGGGAGGTCGTACGCCGCGGCCACCACCTCGATCGGCAGCTCCTCGCCCTCCATCTCCGGGAACAGCAGCTCGATCTCCGCCCACGGGTCGAGCACCTCCGACGAGGAGGCACCGCCGTCGGCGACAGACACCGCTCTCGGAGGACCTGACGTGATCGGTACCCACCCGGGACCGTCGACGGCTCCGTCGCGACGGCCGGTCCCCACCCGGGTGCCCAGGGGGTCCGGGTCTCCGGCGGACACGGCCTGCGGGGATGCGGTCGACGAGCCGGCGGCCTCGCCCAGATCCAGCTGCACGGTGTCCCCGGTGAACACCATCGCGTCCAGGTCGAACGCCCCGACGTCGACGGGCTCGCCCACCACGGGCGTCGGCACGACCTCGGGCGGTTCGGCCGCGGCGACCAGGACCGGGGCGGTGCCCGTGGTGCGGTCCCCCGGCAGGGACGCCACCGACCCGGGAGCCCCCGTGCCCGACCCGGGTCCGACCGACGACGTGGCTGGTTCCGGCACCCCGGTTGGACCCGTGGGTGCCATCGCGTACAGCGTGGCGGGAGCCGATGTCGACGGGGTCGTCGTCTCGGCGACCGGCAGAGGGTCCGTCAGGAGCGGCACCTCGACCGTGGCCGGTGCCGTTGCGACGGGAAGCCGCACCGGATTCGCCACTGGCGCCGCCACGACCGGTCGCACGAAGGCGTCGACCGGCGTCGGGGACATCACCGACCCGCCCGACCCGGTGGCCGTGTCGGTCGACGGCGACGGCTCCCACGCCGTCGCGCCGGACGACTCCACGGAGGCGCCGCCGGAGGAGCCGACGCCGAACGAACCACTACCCGACGAGTCGCCCCCGAACGAACTGGTGTCCGACGAGCTGTCGTCCGGATCGGCCGACGCCGTACCGGCACCCACGAGCAGCCCGGCCATACCGAGCACCGTCATCCCGACCGCGACCACCCCGGCACCCGACGTGCCGGGCACGTCCTCGGGGCCCGCCGCGTACGGGTTGACAAGACCTGGCCGGCGAACGACCTTCCGCCTCACGGCCCACTCCTCGCCCTGCATCGTCCGGACAGCACCCGGATGGTGGCCGACCTCCGGGACTCGACGACATGCCAGCGTTCGTGATCGGTCATGCCATGACCGATCATCGTCACGACGAGGTGTCGAGCGAGCCGTTCGAGTGCAGCAGGAACGACTGATCGCGCATCATCGGTGACGAAGTTCAACCCCACCAGACGATCTTCCCGCGGTGATCAACAGCCGGCCGACCGCACCCCTCTGTGCAACAGGCTCGTACGTGTCAACGGTGGTGGTCAGCGGTCAGCCCGCGGACGGAAAACCGCGTTTCGCGCAGAGTGTCAAGATCGACGGCTCCGGCCGGGGTGCGGCCGGGCATGACGATCATGAGGCGGTTCTCCACGGTGAGGTGGTACTCCTGCCGCCCCACCTCGCCGAGCGCCGCGGCGCATCTGCACAGCGCTTCAACGGCGGCGGCAGCCGCAGCGCCCGTTCGGCGCGCAGCGCTGCGGGTTCGCTCAGGCCGTGACGGAAGGATTCCCGATGGTCTCATCAAGCAGGTCAAGCACTGCCCGCCATGCCCGCGCGGCGTGCGCTGGGTGATAGCCCACGCCGGGCACGGTGGCTTGGGCATGGGAGGTCCCGCCGGTGAGTGAGCCGTCAGAGTTCCTCGGCGAGGCCCAGAAGGCGTGCTTGGCTCCGCCGTAAACGTGTACGCGCCAGTCGACCCCGGCGTCCTGGAACGCGCGAGTGAAGGTCAGGATCTGGTCGGGGGTGCAGAGGGGGTCTTCGGAGCCTGTGCAGAGAAGGA
>JAYSXW010000194.1:0-1637 GCA_043716935.1 Pseudonocardia sp. | reverse complement strand
TGGTCGTGCCCGGCGCCGTCCACCGGCACCCGGGCCCACGAGAACTCGTCGACAGCGATCCGGGCCCCGGTGACGGGCCCGACGTCATCGACGAAGTGGCGCCCCAGCGTTGCCGCGTAGTCCTCGATCGCGCCGATCCCGTGGCTCTTCGCGTAGGCGTAACACGTGTTCTTCTGGGAGTCGGTCGGCAGCACGTCCGACTGGTCACCTCGGCGGTAGGCCATGTCGAAGTCCCCGCGCAGCGCCGTCGACACGGTCAGGTCACGGATCTCGTGCCGAGCGGTGTCGCGGGCGATCCGGACCAGGCGGTTCTCCGCCTTCCCGTACTGGTTGCTCCCGAGGACGATCCCCATGAACTCAGCTCCCGCGGTAGGTCGAGTAGGCGAACGGGGACAGCAACAGCGGAATATGATGATGTACGGAGACGTCGGTGACGGCGAACGTGACCGACACCTCTGGATAGAAGCCGGCCTGACCCGTGGAGGTGAAGTACTCGCCGGTGGCGAACGTGATCCGGTGGGTGCCGGTGTCGACGGCGCCCAACTCTCGGACCCGGCCGTCGCCGTCGGACACCGCCTCGGCCAGCACCTCGCCGTCGCGCTCCAGCCGGACTCCGACGCCCGCCGCGGGGCGGCCCAGCGCGGCGTCGAGGACGTGGGTCGACAGGGTCGAGCTCGCCACCATGCGGCGCAAGCGCAGGCGGTTGATCACCGCCAGCTCGCGCAGGGCGACGGCCCGCTCGGTGGCGGGGTCGTGGCCGAGCCGGGCGTGCAGGGTCGCGAGCAGCTCCTCGCCGCTGCGCCCGCTCGCGCACACCAGGTAGACGTGCCCGAAGCGCTCCTCGTAAGTCCGGTTGCCTTCGGCGAGGGCTGCGAGCACGGCGTCGCCCACCCCGGCCTGCTCCCGACCCGACACCCCACCGGCGGATCGGCCGCCGATGCGCGGGTGCCCGGTCAGGGCGGCGTCGAGATCGGCGTCGGTGAGCGCAGCCGCGGCGGCGTCCTGCAGGGCGTCGGCGGTGGCGTAGGGCCGCCCGGCCGCCACCGCCGACGCCCAGCGCGGGGCGGAGCAGACGTCAAGGAGGTCGCGTTCGGCGTCGGGCGCGGTGTTGAAACGGGCCAGTCCGGGGTCGGGCACGGATCGATCCTGCCTGTCGCGCGTCGGGGCCCGCTGAGCGGGTACGTCGGCGGACAGACGTCGTTCCCGGCGCAACAGCGAGAGGAAGTCCGCACCATGAGCGAACGCAACACCGTGATCCGGAGCCTGCACGATGTCGGGCTCGCCGCCTGGTTCGGTGGCTCGCTCGCCGGCGCGGTCGGTATCAACGGGGCCGCGTCGGAGCCTCCAGGGCGAGCAGCAGCGCCCGAGCCAGCAGCTCCCCGGTTTCCTGCAGAAGCCCGCCCAGCTCATCGGGCTCGCGAGCTGAGTCCCAGCGTCCACCACCCCTGACACTCCGGAGGACATCGTGTTCCCGCACGTCCAGAAGATGATCAACGAGATCGTGCCCGACGAGCCCGATCCCGCCGCAGCCAATGCGCTGCAGGAGGGCCTCGGCGGGCAGTTCGGCGAGATGCGCACGATGCTGCAGTACCTGTCCCGGGCCTTCAACTTCCGCGGGGCTGCCGCCAAGCCGTACA
>JAYSXW010000193.1:0-1638 GCA_043716935.1 Pseudonocardia sp. | reverse complement strand
ACACCATGACTGTACCGAACGAGGTCCGCGTCCGCTTCTGCCCCTCCCCGACGGGCGCGCCGCACGTCGGGCTGATTCGCACCGCTCTGTTCAACTGGGCGTACGCCCGCCACACCGGCGGAACGTTCGTGTTCCGGATCGAGGACACCGACGCGAGCCGCGACTCCGCCGAGTCCTACGCCGCGCTGCTCGACGCCCTGGGTTGGCTCGGGCTCGACTGGGACGAGGGCCCCGAGGTCGGTGGCCCGCACGGGCCGTATCGGCAGAGCGAGCGCGGCGCGCTCTACGCCGACGCTCTGCGCCGGCTCGTCGAGGGCGGCGAGGTCTACGAGTCGTACTCGAGGACCGGGGAGATCGAGGCGCGGCACCGGGCCGCGGGCCGCGACCCCAAGCTCGGCTACGACAACGCCGACCGCGATCTCCCCGACGTGCAGGTCGCCGCGTACCGCGCCGAGGGTCGGACGCCGGTGTACCGGCTGCGGATGCCCGACCGTGACATCACCTTCACCGATCTCGTCCGCGGTGACGTCACGTTCCGTGCGGGCACGGTGCCCGATTTCGTACTCGCCCGCGGCGACGGTTCGCCGCTCTACCCGCTGACCAACCCCCTCGACGACGCCCTGATGGGCATCACCGACGTGCTGCGCGGCGAGGACCTGCTCTCCTCCACCCCCCGCCAGATCGCGTTGCTGGAAGCGCTGCAGCGGGTTGGTATCGGCAACGGCCCGTTCCGGTACGGGCATCTGCCGCTCGTCACCGGCGAGGGCAACCGCAAGCTCTCCAAGCGCGATCCCGAATCCAATCTGTTCCTCTATCGCGAGCGCGGATTCACCCCGGAGGGCCTGCTCAACTATCTGGCCCTGCTCGGCTGGGCCATCGCCGAGGACCGCGACGTCTTCACGATGGACGAGATGGTGGCCGCATTCGACATCTCCCGGGTGTCGAGCAATGCGGCCCGCTTCGATCTGAAGAAGGCGGAGGCCATCAACGCCGCCCATCTGCGTGCCCTGCCCGTCGAGGAGTTCGCCCGGCGGGTCGAGCCCTACCTCGCGGCCGAAGGTGTGATCACGGGCACGCCCACCCACGATCAGCGGGTGCTGCTGGCCGCCGCGGCGCCCCTGGTGCAGGAGCGCAGCACCGTCCTGACCGACGCCGCCCGGATGCTGCGGTTCCTGTTCGTGCCCGAGGACGGCTTCACCCCCGAACCCGACGCCGCCCAGAAGAACCTCGGCCCCGACGCCGCCCCGGTCCTCGACGCGGCGCTGATCGGCCTCGACGCCCTCCACAACTGGTCGGCCGCTGCCATCGAGGGCTCGCTCAAGGCCACCCTGATCGACGGGCTCGGCCTCAAGCCGCGCAAGGCGTTCGCCCCGGTGCGGGTGGCCGTCAGCGGGCGCACCGTCAGCCCCCCGCTTTACGAGTCGATGGAGCTGCTCGGTCGGGAGCGGTCGCTGGCCCGTCTGCGGGCCGGTGTGGAACGCGCCGGCGGCCTCGGCTAGAGTGCCGTCTCGCAGGACTCGGGCCCCGGTTCCCTACGGATGCTCCTGATCCCGTGGGGTATGGTGTAATTGGCAGCACGACTGATTCTGGTTCAGTTAGTCTAGGTTCGAGTCCTGGTACCCCAGCGGCAATACTCCG
>JAYSXW010000192.1:0-14729 GCA_043716935.1 Pseudonocardia sp. | reverse complement strand
GGGTCTGCGCGAAGTCGGGGTGCACGACCAGGCCCATCAGGCCGCCCTCGCCCTGGGCGTAGACGTCGGCGAGATCGGCGTCGACCGGCGTGACGGTGGCGCCCGGTGCGGTGCTCGACAAGAGCGACAGCTTCCCGGCCCGTTCGCTGACCAGCGCCGTCCCGTCGGGCAGGAAGCCGACGTCCCACACCTGCGACAGGCCCGATGCCACCACGTCGACGCGGAGTTGCGGGGTGCCGGTGCGGGTCGGCGCCGAGGTGGCGGCGGGTGCCGCACCCGCGCCGCCACCCTCGACGGACGTGGAGCCCGCCGCACCCGCGCAGCCGCCGAGCCCGAGCACCGCGGCAAGCGCTGTCGTGATCGTCCACCTACGATCCATATCGGCCATCCTGCCCGCGCCGAGGTGAGCGCACCGTGTGCGGTCGCTCGCTACGGTTCCACTCGTGGCCCGCAGTTACTTCCGCTCCCCCACCTGCACGGCGACCCGCTGGTCTTCGTCGCCGAGGACGACGTCTGGACCGCGCCGCTATCGGGCGGCCGCGCCTACCGCCTGACCGCCGACGACATGCCGGCGCAGAACCCCCGTCTCGCACCCGGTGGGGCCCGCGTGTCCTGGACGTCCTGTCTGACGTCCGCGGCGCCGGACCGGACCGGACGCACCAGCGTCGCGCTGGTCCGAGGGACCGGGCACCGGCTCACCCGCCGGGACGGCCCGGCCCGGACGCTGCCCGGCCGGCCCGGGGTGCGGGCCCGGCTCGCCCGCCCGCTCGGTGACGACCGAGCCGTCTGGGTGGACGACGCCAAGGGCGAGGACGCGGTGTGCGTCGCCCCGCTCGACGCCGGAGCAACGTCCGACGCCGGAGCAACGCCGGACACATCGTGAGAGTCGGCCTCCCCCCGTCGCACCGATGTCGCAACTCGCACACTCCGAGACCCCGACTCGCGTGGCCCCACGCCCCGACTCGCGCGCGCTCCAGCGCCTGACTCCCGGGCGTTGACGCCGCGACTCGACCGGGCTCACGTATGTTCCGGACCGCCGGCGTCGGAAACGCGGTGGGATGGGCGGGACGGAAGGGGTATTCCATGATCGAGGCAACGGGCCTCACGAAACGCTACGGCGCAACGCTGGCCGTCGACGATCTGACGTTCACGGTGCGACCGGGCACCGTCACCGGGTTCCTGGGACCCAACGGCGCCGGGAAGTCCACGACGATGCGGATGATCCTCGGGCTCGACCGCCCGACCACCGGGCAGGTCCGCATCGACGGCCGTCCCTACGCCGAGCTGACGCAGCCGCTGCGCAGCGTCGGGGCTCTGCTGGACGCCAAGTGGGTGCACCCCAACCGCTCGGCCCGGGCGCACCTGCGCTGGATGGCGGCGTCCAATCGGCTGCCGGTGGCGCGCGTCGACGAGGTGCTCGAGGAGGTCGGCCTGACGACAGTGGCCGGCAAGCGCGCCGGGACGTACTCACTCGGCATGTCACAGCGCCTCGGCATCGCGGGCGCGCTGCTGGGTGACCCCGGTGTGCTGCTGTTCGACGAGCCGGTCAACGGCCTCGATCCCGAAGGGATCCTGTGGATCCGCCGATTCATGCAGCGGCTCGCTGCCGACGGGCGGACGGTGCTGGTCTCCAGCCACCTGCTGTCGGAGATGGCGGTGACGGCTACGGAGCTGGTCGTGATCGGCCGGGGCCGGTTGATCACGCAGGGATCGACGGCGCAGTTCGTCGACGGCGCCGCGGGCGCGACGGTGCTGGTGCGTGCTCCGCGGGTCGACGCGCTGGCGGCGGTGTTGCAGGGCGCCGGGCTGGCGGTGGTCGGCCACGGCCAGGGCCTGCAGGTCACCGGCGCCGGCACGGAGCAGGTCGGCGAGATCGCGGCCGCGAACGGGCTGGTGCTGCACGAGCTGACGATGCGGCACGGCTCGTTGGAGGAGGCGTTCATGGAGATCACACGCAACGACGTCGAGTACACGGCAGGGGCAGTGCGGTGAGCGAGCTTGCGAGCGAGTCGGTGTCACTGCGCCCGCGCAGCGCTGGACCGAGCGTCAGCGAGGGAGTGCGATGAGACTTCTGGTGGCGGAACGGATCAAGCTGGTCTCCACCCGCTCACCGTGGTGGTGCGGGGCCATCGCGATCGCGCTGAACGTCGCAGGGGCGGCGTTGCTCGTGTCGCTGACCCCGGCGGACGCCGGGCCGGTCCCGCTGTCGGCGGTCACTACGTTCCTGCGGCTCGCCATGGTGGTCGTGATGGTGATGGCCGCGGTGTCGGTGACCACGGAGTACCGGTTCGGGACGATCCGCACGACGTTCCAGGCCGTACCGAACCGGACAGCGGCGCTACTGGCCAAGACGGCGGTGGTGGCAGTGGCGTCCGCGGTGATCGGGCTGCTGGCGTCGTTCGGGGCGTGGGCGCTGGCGATGATGCTGAAGTCCGGCCCGCAGCTCGCACTCGACACTGCGGACGCCTGGCGGGTCGTCGCGGGTGCCGGGCCGATGTTCGCGGTGGCGGCCGTGCTGGCCCTGGCCGTCGGGATCCTGCTGCGCCAGACCGCCGGGGCGGTGGCGGTGCTGCTGGTCTGGGCGCTGCTGGCGGAGGGGATCCTCGAGATCCTCCCGAACGTCGGCGACGACATCCGCGGCTGGCTGCCGTTCGCCAACCTCGCGAACGTCCTGTCCGACGGGACGGACCCGGGCCTGTTCGGGGGCCCGTGGGGTTCGCTGGGCTACGTCACCGCGCTGGCGGCGGTGCTGCTCACCGTCGCGGTGGTGGTGGCGAACCGGCGCGACGCCTGATGGTGTGGCCTGGTGGAGCAGGCTCCACCAGGGGTGCGGCGTAGGCTTCGCCGAGGAGACCCCACCGGGCCAGCTGTCCCAGGTAGGGGTCTGTTCCGCGTGCGTCCACCCTCGATCTAGGGGTACCCCACCACCGTGGCCAAGCTCGCCGGTCTGCTCCGTTCCCTCCTGTCCGAATCCGACCTCGGTGCCGTCGTCGACGCCGCGCGCAACGTAGGCAACGAGGAGGTTCCGGCGCTACGTGTCGAGGGGCCCGCGGCGCTACGCCCGTTCCTGGCCGCGGGGTTCGCCGGCGACGGGAGGACGGTGCTCGCCGTCACCGCCACCGACCGCGAGGCCGAGGACCTGGGCGCTGCGGCGTCGGACCTGCTCGGAGCCGACGCCGTCGCGGTCCTGCCGAGCTGGGAGACGCTGCCGCACGAGCGGCTCTCGCCTCGTCCGGACACGGTCGGCCGCCGGCTGTCGATCTTCCGCTCGCTCGGCGACGCGGCCACCGCCCCGCGGGTGCTCGTCACAGCGGCGCGGAGCCTGATCCAGCCGATCGCGCCCGGGCTGGGCCGGCTCGATCCCGTCGCGCTGCGGGTCGGTACCGTCGCCGACTTCGACGCCACGCTGCAGCGGCTGGTGGAGCTGGCCTACACGCGGGTGGAGATGGTTACCGGCCGGGGCGAGTTCGCCGTGCGCGGCGGGATCGTCGACGTCTTCCCGCCGACTGCCGAGCACCCCGTGCGCGTCGAGTTCTGGGGCGACGAGGTGAGTGAGCTGCGCTCGTTCGCCGTCGGCGACCAGCGCTCCGTCGCGCCCGCCGAGGAGCTGGTCGCGACGGGCTGCCGGGAGCTGCTGCTCACCGCGCCCGTGCGCGCGCGGGCCGCGGCCCTGGCGCGGACCCACCAGAACAACCCGCAGCTGCGGGAACTGCTCGAACACCTCGGCGAGGGCATCCCCGTCGAGGGCATGGAGTCGCTCGTCCCGGTCCTGGCCGGCGGCGAGCTGGAGCTGCTCACCGACCTGCTGCCGCCCGGCGCGCTCGTCGTGCTGGCCGATCCTGAGCGCATCCGCACCCGTTGCGCCGATCTCGTCCGCACCGGCCAGGAGTTCCTGGCGGCGTCGTGGTTCGCCGCGGCGAGCAGCCGCGCGAATGGCACTGCGAGTGCTGGATTCGATGCCCCGATCGACGTCGGCGCGTCGGCCTACCGCGATCTCAACGACGTGCTGCACCACGCCACCGCGACCGGACGGCCGGTGGTCACGCTGAGCCCGCTCATCTCCGGGCGCGACGACGTGCTGGCCCCGGCCGTGCGCGAGGTGGAGTCCTATCGCGGCGACACCGACCGCGCCCTGACCGACCTGCGCGCCCACGTCGCGACGGGTGGCGTCGCGGTCCTCGTCGTCGGCGGTCAGGGCACCGCGCAGCGTTCGCTGGAGCAGCTGCGCGAGGCCGACGTCCCGGCCGTGCTGGTGGGGCAGCTGGTGGAGGAGCCCGACAAGGGCCTGGTCACCGTTACCTGCGGGCGGCTGACCGGGGGCCTGGCCGTCGACCGGCTCGTGGTCCTGTCGGAGGCCGATCTCACCGGCAACCGCGCCACCGCCGACGCCCGCAAGATGCCGAGCAAGCGCCGCAACACAGTCGACCTGGTCACTCTCAAGCCGGGTGACTACGTCGTGCACGGCCAGCACGGCATCGGACGGTTCGTCGAAATGCGCGAACGTACGGTCGGCGACGCCACGCGTGAGTACCTCGTCCTGGAGTACGCGAGCTCCAAGCGCGGGCACCCGGCGGACCGCCTCTTCGTCCCCACCGACGCGCTGGACGAGATCAGCCGCTACGTCGGCGGCGAGGTGCCCACGCTCAACAAGCTGGGCGGCGCCGACTGGGCCAAGACCAAGGGCCGCGCCCGCAAGGCCGTCCGGCAGATCGCGGCGCAGCTCGTGCAGCTCTATGCGGCCCGCCAGTCCGCGCCCGGGCACGCGTTCGCGCCCGACACCCCGTGGCAGCGCGAGATGGAGGATGCGTTCCCGTTCACCGAGACGCCCGACCAGCTCGCCGCGATCGACGAGGTCAAGGCCGACATGGAACGCGCCGTCCCGATGGACCGGGTGATCTCCGGCGACGTCGGGTTCGGCAAGACCGAGATCGCGGTGCGCGCCGCGTTCAAGGCGGTGCAGGACGGCAAGCAGGTGGTGGTCCTCGTACCCACCACGCTGCTGGCCACCCAGCACCTCGACACGTTCACCGAGCGGATGCGCGCGTTCCCCGTCACCGTGCGCGGGCTGTCCCGGTTCACCGATGCCGCCGAGGCCAGGCTGACCGTGGGCGGCCTCGCCGACGGCACCGTCGACGTCGTGGTGGGCACCCACCGGCTGCTGCAGTCGAACATCCGCTGGAAGGACCTCGGCCTCGTGATCGTCGACGAGGAGCAGCGGTTCGGCGTGGAACACAAGGAGCACATCACGGCCCTGCGCACCCACGTGGACGTGCTGACGCTGTCGGCCACCCCGATCCCGCGCACTCTGGAGATGAGCCTGGCCGGTATTCGCGAGATGTCGACGATCACCACCCCGCCCGAGGACCGCCACCCCACGCTCACCTACGTCGGCGCCTACGACGAGAAGCAGGTGGGCGCCGCGATCCGCCGCGAGCTGCTGCGCGACGGGCAGGTGTTCTACGTCCACAACCGCGTGTCGACGATCGACCGGGCCGCGTCGAGGATCCGCACGCTGGTGCCCGAGGCGCGGATCGCCGTGGCGCACGGGCAGATGAACGAGGACGTGCTGGAACGCACCGTCGCGGGCTTCTGGTCAGGTGAGTTCGACGTGCTGGTGTGCACCACGATCATCGAGAACGGCCTGGACATCTCCAACGCCAACACCCTGATCGTCGAGCGTTCCGATGCACTCGGGCTCTCGCAGCTCCACCAGCTGCGTGGGCGGGTCGGGCGTGGGCGCGAACGGGGTTACGCCTACTTCCTGTTCCCGCCCGAGCACCCGCTCACCGAGACCGCGCACGACCGGCTCGCCACCATCGCGCAGCACTCCGAGCTGGGCGCCGGTGCGGCCGTCGCGATGAAGGACCTGGAGATCCGCGGCGCCGGAAACATCCTCGGCGCCGAGCAGTCCGGCCACATCGCGGGCGTCGGGTTCGACCTCTACATCCGGCTCGTCGGTGAGGCCGTCGCGGCGTTCCGGCAGCAGGCGGGCGCCGGCACCGCCGAGGACGAGGAGCCGCTCGCCGACGTCCGCGTCGACCTCCCGATCGACGCCCACGTGCCACACGACTACGTGCCGGGCGAGCGGCTGCGCCTGGAGGTCTACCGCAAGATCGCCGAGGCCGGGGACGCCGCCGCGCTCGCCGCGATCGTCGAGGAGCTGACCGACCGCTACGGCGAGCCGCCTGCGCCGGTGCACAACCTGCTGGCCGTGGCCGCGTTCCGGCAGCGGTGCCGGGAGCTGGGTGTCGGCGAGGTGACGACGGCGGGCAACGGCATCCGCGTCGGGCCTGTCGACCTGCCCGATTCCGTGCAGCTGCGGCTGCGGCGGCTGCACCCGAAGTCGCAGTACAAGCCGGCCGCGCGGGCCGTGCTGGTGCCCAAGCCGGTCGACGGGGGCCGGATCGGGGGCGCACTGCTGCGGGACGTGGCCCTGCTCGACTGGTGCGCCACCCTCCTGAACGATCTCGTCGGGTCGGTGCCCGCGCGGGTGTGATCGCCGGCCCATGAGAGGGTTGTGCCGTGCGCATGCAGGTGGGACGGGCCGCCGTCGCGGTAGCGGTGCTCGGCGCCGTCGTCAGCGGGTGCGGGGGTCCGAGCCAGGTCGGTTCCGCCGTGATCGTCGGCTCCGAGTCGGTGCCGCTGGAGGTCGTTCAGTCCCAGCTCGACACCGCGCTCACCCGCACCGAGCAGGTGGCGCAGCTGAAGTCCCAGGGCGGCGGGCCGCCCGACATCGCGCGCAGCATCGTCACCACCGAGATCATCCATGACCTCCTGAAGCGGCAGGCCGCGACCGCCGGTGTCGCGATCACCGACGTCCAGGTCGACGCTCGGCTCGCCGAGGCCGGCGGGGCCGACCAGGTCCTCGCGTCGTCGATCTACGACCTGCCGACGCTGCGTGAACGCGTCCGCGACGACCTGACGTCCGCCGAGCTGGGCCGCCGCGCCATCGGTGGGCTGGCCGTCACCGCCGACCTCATCGGCGTCGCGTCGCAGGCCGAGGCCGAGACCACCGCCCGCACTCTCGCCCAGGGCGGCCCCGTGGCCGACGCGCTGTTCGACGACCCGCATACCTCCCGCAGAGGCGAAGTCTACGACGCCGTCGGCTCGCCCGAGGCTGCAGCGACCGCGCTGTTCGGCGTGCCGGTCGGCGGGGTCGTGGCGTTCCAGCCCGATCCGGCGCAGGCCTCGTGGGTCGTCGGTCGTGTCACGGAGAAGCGTACCGACGCCCCGTTCGACGCCACGGCGCTGGAGCAGATCAGCCAGGCGCAGCTCGTGGCCGTAGGCGAGCGGACGCTGCAGCCCACGGCCCAGGAGCTGGGCATCCGGGTCAACCCCCGCTACGGGGTGTGGGATCCGGTCGTGCAGCGTGTGGTGGCCGCCGATCAGCGCAGCGGCATGATGCTGCCCCCCGCCGCGGGCTGATCGGTGCCGCGGCAGACGTTGGTCGTCCTCTCACCCGCGGGGCTCCTGCCCGCCGCGGCACTCCCGGTGTTGCGGGCAGCGGCGCAGGTCGTCGCCGACGAGACGGTGCCCGACGACGTGGTGGCCGCCCTGGGAGCGGTGCGTCTGGACAGGGCTCCGGAGGGCGCCGAGGTCGTCCTGGTAACCACCGACCCGCAGCACTCCCTCGCTCCGCATGCCGACGTCGTCGCGGCACCCCCGCCGCCCGGCGCCGCCCTGCTCGGCGCCGTCGCCGTCATGGACCGGCTGCGCACGCCCGGCGGCTGCCCCTGGGACGCGGAGCAGACCCACACGTCGCTGCTGCAGTACCTGGTCGAGGAGTGCTACGAGCTCTACCAGGCCATCGAGGACGGCTCGCGCGCCGACATCCGGGAGGAACTCGGCGACGTCCTGCTGCAGGTGCTGTTCCACGCCCGGATCGCCGCGGAGGGCCCTGACCCGTTCACCGTCGACGACGTCGCCGCCGATCTGGTGGCGAAGCTGGTCGGTCGGCACCCGCACGTGTTCGGCGGGTCCGAGACCGTCGACACCGCCCTGATCGATTCGGCGCAGCGGCAGGAGCACCGCTGGGAGGAGCTGAAGAAGGCGGAGAAGAACCGGGGGTCCAGCATCGACGGCGTGCCGCTCGGTCAGCCCGCCGTCGCGCTCGCGGCCAAGCTCACCGCCCGCACCGCCCGCGCCGGGCTGCCCGCCGCGTTGCTGCCCGCGGGGTCGGGGGTCGGCGAGCAGCTGTTCGCCGTGGCCGCGGCGGCCCGGCTGGCCGGCATCGACCCCGAGGCCGCGCTGCGCACCGCCGCCCGCCGGTTCGCCGACGACGTCCGGACGGCCGAGGCTGCGGCCCGCGCCGCGGAGGACGATCCCGCGACTCTCGACCCCGCGGGGTGGGAGCGGCACTGGCCGCACCGCTAGCCTGGGCAAAATGAATCCCAGCGCCCGCGCCGCCCTCGCGATCCTGACGTCGCTGGGGGCCGTGCTGGTCGCGGTCGTGCTCGGAGTGGTCCTGCTCGCCGGCGGCGAGGCGCCGCGAGCACGTGCTCCGATCCAGGACGCCGCCGCGGACGTCGACCCCGGCACCCCCGTCTCGCAGCCGAGCGCGCTCGGGTCCGGCGCCGACCTCGCGAGCTGGGCGTCGTCGGTCGCCCGCCGCACCGGGGTGCCTGCGCGGGCGCTCGCCGCGTACGGGGCCGCCGAGATCGCGCAGCGCCTCGACACGCCCCGCTGCGGGCTGTCCTGGGCCACGATCGCCGGAATCGGGCGGATCGAGTCCGACCACGGCCGGATCGGCGGCGACGACCTCACTCCCGGATCCGACGGCGTCCCCCGCCCCCCGATCGTCGGGATCCCGCTCGATGGCACCCGCGGGACGAGGGAGATCCTCGACACCGATGCCGGCCGGCTCGACGGCGACACCGTCTACGACCGGGCTGTAGGGCCCATGCAGTTCCTGCCGAGCACCTGGGCCCGCTACGGCCGCGACGGCAACGGTGACGGCGTGTCGGACCCCCACCAGATCGACGACGCTGCTCGCGCCACCGCCGCCTACCTCTGTGCCGAGGACCGGCAGGTCGCCACGGGCCGGGGCTGGTGGGACGGGGTGCTCACCTACAACGCCTCCTCCGACTACGCCCGCCTCGTCTGGGCCGCCGCCGACCGATACGCCACCACCACCGGCCCCTGACCCCGCGAGTCGGGGCGCAGATGCGTGCGAGTCGGGGCATAGGAGCGGAGGAGCCGCCCGACCCGCGCACACTGAGACCCCGACTCGCGGAAGTGGAACGGCTGGGGTCGGGTCAGGACTCCAGGAGGGCCTGGCCCCAGTAGTCGCCGTCGGCCAGGCCCGCGGGGCAGGCGAAGAGCGCCGAGCTGGTGTGCTCGATGTAGTCCATGAGGTCGTCGGAGTTGGCCAGGGCCCGCTGCATGGGCACGAACTGGGCCTGCGGGTCGCGCATGAAAGCCAGGAAGAACAGGCCGGCGTTGAGGTGGCCCTGTCCGTCGCTGCCGTCGACGAAGTTGTAGCCGCGCCTCAGGATCTTGACGCCCCCCAACGACTGCGCCGACGCCAGCCGGATGTGCGCCTTCATGTCGACCGGGCTGCCGGGTGACAGGTCGGCGGTGTCGAACTCGGCGGTCTGGCCGGCGGGCGCGCCGATGCCCTTGCCGCGCCCTATGATCATCTCCTGCTCCGTCAGCGACGTGCGGTCCCAGATCTCGATGTGCATCCGGATCCGGCGGGCCACGAGGTAGCTGCCGCCGTCGAGCCACGCCGGGCCGTCGCCGGGCTGAACCCACAGCTGCCGATCGAGCTCCGAGGGGTCCTCGGCCTTGAGGTTGTTGGTGCCGTCCTTGAAACCGAACAGGTTGCGCGGGGTGGCCTGCGCCGTGGACGTCGACGACGTCCGCCCGAACCCGAGCTGCGACCACTTCACAGCCGTGGTGCCGAAGCCCATCCGCACGAGGTTGCGGATGGCGTGGACAGCGACCTGGGGGTCGTCGGCGCAGGCCTGGATGCAGAGATCACCCCCGGACACAGCGGGATCGAGCTGGTCACCGGTGAACGCGGGCAGGTCGGTCAGGCCGGCGGGCCGTGCGATACCGAGCTTGTCGAGCAGAGATCCACCGATGCCGAACGTCAACGTCAACGACGACGCGGGCAGGCCGAGGGCCTCACCGGTGTCGGTCGGCGGGGCCTCCGGGTTGAGGTTCACCGCGCCGCCGGGCGCGGCCTCGGCGCCGGCCGTCATGCGCTCCGCGGCGTTGGTCCACTTCTGCAGCAGAGCTCGCAGGCGGTTGGGGTCTGTGGTGGTGACGTCGAGGGCGACGAAGTGCAGCCGGTCCTGAGCGGGCGTCACGATGCCGGCCTGGTGCGTCCCCCGGAACGGGATGACACCGTCGGGAACCGGGGCTCCGCCCGCGGCGCCGGCCGCTGCCAGGCCGGTGACGGCGCCGACACCGGCCAGCGCAGCCCCGGCACCCGTCCAGCCCAGCAGGCGTCGCCGCGAGAACCCGCTCACCGGGCGCTGTCCTGGGGTGCGAGTGGGAGACGGTGCCGGAACACTGCTGCGCGCGGGCGGGCGACGGAGCCGCTGGTCACGACGTCACAGCTCCCGCCACCTGGCTCACCGGCTCGCCCAGGGCGTCCACGGCCTCGGCCATCTTCTTGACGTCTTCGGGGGAGAGCTCGGTGTAGAGGCGGAAGCCGTCGCCCACGCGGTAGCCGTCGAGCAGGCCCTGGACGGCCGCGAAGTTCTCGTCGAGGGCCGGGCCCAGGGTCGCGTCGTTCTCGTCGATCACGGGCCGCAGCGCGGCGACCGCGGCCTGCGAGCCCTCGATGTTGGCCTGGAAGTCATAGAGGTCGGTGTGGGAGTAGCGGTCCTCCTCACCGGTGATCTTCTTCGTGGCCACCTCGTCGAGCAGCTCCTTCGCTCCTCCCGCCAGCTGCGCCGGGGCGAGCTCGATGCCTCCTGTGCGGGAGGCGAGGTCGTTGATGTCGACCATGAGCTGGTCGGCGACCGCGCCGGTGTCGGGCTGCAGGCCGGTGTCCCAGAGGTCCTTCTCCAGGCGGTGGTAACCGGTGAAGGCGACGCCGGGTTCGCGCTCGTCGTCCTCGCGGCCGTCGATCTTGGGGTCGATGTCGCCGAACGACTCCGCGACCGGCTCGATGCGCTCCCAGTAGGCGCGCGAAAGCGGGTACAGCGCCTTCGCGCCGTCGACGTCACCGGCCTTGACCGTGTCGACGAACTGCTGCGTCGTCGGGACGAGCGCCTCGATCTGCGACGCCACGTAGCGCCGGTAGCCGGCGGTGGCCTCGGCGAGCTTCGAGTCCTCGTCCACCGAGCGGGCCGCGGTGCCGGTGACGATGAAGGGCGCGCGGATGCCGTCGCCGAGCATGCCGGGCTTGCAGGAGGTGGTGTAGGTGCCGCCGTCGGAGACCTCGACGATCATCTGCCGCGTCAGGCCGGGCCCGATGTTCTCGACCTCGCCCATGATCCGGTCGCCGGCCCCGTAGAAGTAGAACTCGGTCGTCTTGGTGCCGGTGTTGTTGACCGCGAACGTGATCGTGCCGGCGCCCGCCTGGGGGGTGGCGACGTCGCACCCGGAGTCCGACGCGCGCACGGCGATCGGCCCGCTGCCCGCAGGATCGCCCGTGGAGGCCGTGCTGGTGCACCCAGCCAGCGTGGCGGCGGCGAGCACGGCGGTGGCGACCCCGGCCCGGGAACTGCGGGACATGAACAACTCTCCTAGGACGCGACGGAGGCGGTGGGGGTGGCCGGCGAGGGCGTCGTCGCGCGCTGGGGACGGACGAACAGGGTGAGAACGACCGCGACGTAAACCACCCAGACCACGGCTTCGAACACGGTGGTCCGCGGTGAGAAGTTGAAGATGCCCTTGAGGAGCGTGCCGTACCAGGAGTCCGGCGGGACGGCTGCGCTGACGTCGAACGCGATCATGTCGAGCCCGGGCAGGATGCCGGCTTCCTGCAGGTCATGGATGCCGTAGGCGAGGATGCCAGCGGCCACGAAGATCAGCAGCACGCCGGTGACCAGGAAGAACCGGCCCATGTTGATGCGCACGGCGCCGCGGTAGATCAGATACGCCAGTGCGACGGCCACCGCTATGCCGAGCAGGAAGCCGATCAGCGGCTCGCTGGCCCGGCCCGCGGCCCGGGCGGCGGTGAAGAAGAACAGCGCGGTCTCCAGGCCCTCGCGGCCGACGGTCAGGGCCGCCATGACGACTACCGCGCCGGTGCCCATCCTGATGGCGTCCTCCAGCCGGCCACGCAGGGTTCCGGAGAGGGTGCGCGCAGTACGCTGCATCCAGAAGATCATCCAGGTGACGAACCCGACCGCGATGATCGACAACGATCCGGCCAGGCCCTCCTGCCACTCGGTCTTGAGCGCCTGCTCGGCGAGGGTGAGTCCCAGCGTGACTCCCACGCTCACGGCCACGGCAATGCCGACGCCGATCCACACCTTCGGCAGCACGTCCCGCCGTCCGGTCCGGACCAGGAAGGCCACCAGGATGCTGACGACGAGCGAGGCCTCGAGGCCCTCCCTCAGTCCAATCAGGAAATTACCGAGCACCGCTGCTCCCGGGTTCGCGCCGCGCCGCCGGGTTAGGGCAGCCTCATCGGAACCAAGGCTAGCTTGCCCAACGGCTCGACGGAAGGGGTCAGCCCGTGTCGTCCGGCACGGCCATCCGGGCGCGGACCTCACCCAGCGCCTCCTGGTACTCCGGCCGGGGGTCCATCACGGCGGCCATCTTGAGTTGGGTGTGCGCCTCGGCGAGGCGGCCCTGGCGTTGCAGCGCCTTGCCGAGGGCGAACCGGGCGTAATGATCGGCCGGGTCGAGGTCCAGAACCCGCCAGAATGCCTGCTCGGCGCGCTGCAGCTGGGCGGAGTTCAGGTAGGCCCGGCCGGCGAGGAGCTGTACGGAAATGTCGTTCGGTTGGCTTTCGAGCACGGGGTTGAGCGCCTGTAGCGCGTCCAGGGGGCGGCTGCGGGCGATCAGCATCTCCGCACGGCGGAACGACTCGAAGAGG
This sequence comes from Pseudonocardia sp., assembly GCA_043716935.1. Taxonomy (GTDB): domain Bacteria; phylum Actinomycetota; class Actinomycetes; order Mycobacteriales; family Pseudonocardiaceae; genus Pseudonocardia. The sequence goes on along the minus strand of JAYSXW010000192.1, from coordinate 1,726 downwards.
TCGTCGGGAACTCTCGTCATGGTCCTCCTACGGTAGGTGTCCGGCGCACGAACTTCGAGGGTTGACAGCCGTCCGCGGGTTGCGAACGGGCTTCGGGCGCAGCGCCCACTACGCAGCGCCCACTACGCAGCGCCCACTACGCTGAGCCACCGAACGCGGAGTCAACTCGACGGGAGCACTGGTGGCGGTTATCGAGCAGGTCGGAGCACGGGAGATCCTCGACTCGCGGGGCAACCCCACGGTCGAGGTCGAGGTCGCGTTGGACGACGGGACGTTGGCGCGCGCCGCGGTCCCGTCGGGCGCGTCCACCGGTGAGCACGAGGCGGTGGAGCTGCGAGACGGCGACCCGCTGCGGTTCGGCGGCAAGGGCGTCGAGAAGGCCGTGGCGGCGGTGCTCGACGAGATCGGGCCCGAGCTCACCGGGATGGAGGCCGTCGACCAGCGGCTGGTCGACCAGCGCCTCGTCGACCTCGATGGCACCCCCGACAAGTCCCGGCTGGGCGCCAACGCCCTGCTCGGGGTGTCGCTGGCAGTGGCGAAGGCGGCCGCGGAGTCGTCCGGACTGGAGCTGTTCCGCTACGTCGGCGGCCCCAACGCCCACGTCCTGCCGGTGCCGATGATGAACATCATCAACGGCGGCGCGCATGCCGACAGCTCCGTCGACGTCCAGGAGTTCATGATCGCGCCTGTCGGCGCCGACTCCTTCAAGGAGGCACTGCGCTGGGGCGCCGAGGTCTACCAGGCGCTCAAGTCGGTGCTCAAGAGCAAGGGGCTGGCCACCGGGCTCGGCGACGAGGGCGGCTTTGCCCCCGACCTGTCCGGCACCCGCGCCGCGCTCGACCTCATCGCCGAGGCCGTCGAGAAGACCGGATACGTCCTGGGCCGCGACATCGCGCTCGCCCTCGACGTCGCTGCCACCGAGTTCCACTCCGACGGCGTCTACTCCTACGAGGGCAAGAAGCTCTCCTCCGACGAGCTGGGCGCCATCTACGCCGAGCTGGTCGGCGCCTACCCGCTCATCTCGATCGAGGACCCACTTTCGGAGGACGACTGGGACGGCTGGGTCACGCTCACCGAAGCCATCGGCAGCCGCGTCCAAATCGTCGGCGACGACCTGTTCGTCACCAACCCCGAGCGCCTCGACGACGGCATCGCCCGCGGCGCGGCCAACGCGCTGCTGGTGAAGGTCAACCAGATCGGCACGCTCTCGGAGACCCTCGACGCCGTGACCCTCGCGCACTCCTCGGGCTACCGCTGCATGATGAGCCACCGCTCGGGTGAGACCGAGGACACCACGATCGCCGACCTCGCCGTCGCCACCGGGTGTGGGCAGATCAAGACCGGCGCACCGGCCCGCTCCGAGCGAGTGGCGAAGTACAACCAGCTGCTGCGCATCGAGGAGGCCCTCGGCGACGCCGCCCGCTACGCCGGCGACCTCGCCTTCCCCCGCTTCACCCCGACGAGCGCCTGATGCCCCGCCCCGCCCGCTCTCCCCGCCTTTCCCGCGAGTCGGGGAGCAGGTGCGCGCGAGTCGGGGAGCAGGTGCGCGCGAGTCGGGGTGCAGGTGCGCGCGAGTCGGGGTTCGGGTGCGCGCGAGTCGAGGCGTCGGTGCGTTCGCCTGGTCGGCGATAGCCGTGGCCGAGGAACGGCCGCGAGCCCGGCGCGCGCCACGTCCGGGCGGCACCGGCACGGGGGCGGCGCGCCGCCGTGTCAAGGAACCGCGGCT
>JAYSXW010000191.1:0-1640 GCA_043716935.1 Pseudonocardia sp. | reverse complement strand
CGGACCTCGAGCAGTCGCTGCGCGCGGTGGCGCTGCGGGTGACGCGTCCCCGCCTGGCGGTGCTCGACGCCGTGCGGACGCACCCGCACGCGGACACGGACACCATCATCCGGGTCGCCCGCGAGGGACTGGGGGCCGTGTCCCACCAGGCCGTCTACGACGTGCTCCGCGCGCTCACGACCGCCGGACTGCTGCGGCGGATCGAGCCGCCGGGGTCGGTGGCCCGCTACGAGTCGAGGATCGCCGACAACCACCACCACGTCGTGTGCCGCTCGTGCGACGCCATCGCCGACGTGGACTGCGCCGTCGGCGACACACCCTGCCTGACCGCGTCGAACGACCGGGGCTTCGTCATCGACGAGGCCGAGGTCGTCTACTGGGGCCTGTGCCCCGGCTGCCTCACCGAAGACCGTTCCTGACCACCATCTGACCCACCCCTCGGAAGGAAGCCCATGTCCGGACACGACGCAGTCGTCGGCGATATGCAGTCAGAGGCGAGCGAGGCCCGCTGCCCTGTCGCCTCCGCCCGCCCGAACCACCCGACCGAGGGCGCGGGCAACCGCGACTGGTGGCCCAACCAGCTCAACCTGAAGATCCTGCGCAAGCACACCGCCGTCGCCAACCCGATGGGGGACAGCTTCGACTACGCCACAGCGTTCGCCAGCCTCGACCTGCCCGCGCTGACGCGCGATGTCGACGCGCTCATGACGGACTCGCAGGACTGGTGGCCCGCCGACTACGGCAACTACGGCCCGTTCTTCATCAGGATGGCGTGGCACAGCGCCGGCACGTACCGGACCAGCGACGGCCGTGGCGGCGCCGGGGCGGGCATGCAGCGCTTCGCCCCGCTCAACAGCTGGCCCGACAACGCGAACCTGGACAAGGCCCGCAGGCTGCTCTGGCCGATCAAGAAGAAGTACGGCAACAAGGTCTCGTGGGCGGACCTCATCGTCTTCACCGGGAACCGGGCCCTGGAGACCATGGGCTTTGAGACCTTCGGCTTCGCCGGTGGGCGCGCCGACGTGTGGGAGCCGGACGAGGACGTCTACTGGGGGCCGGAGGACACCTGGCTCGGTGACGACCGCTACACCGGTGACCGGCAGCTCGAGGGCCCGCTCGCCGCGGTGCAGATGGGCCTCATCTACGTCAACCCCGAGGGCCCCAACGGCGAGCCCAACCCGGCCGCCTCCGCCCGGGACATCCGCGAGACGTTCGGCCGCATGGCGATGAACGACGAGGAGACCGTCGCGCTGATCGCCGGGGGGCACACGTTCGGCAAGACGCACGGCGCGGCCGACCCGGACACATACATCGGCCCGGAGCCCGAGGGCGCGCCGCTGCAGGAGCAGGGCTTGGGCTGGCGCAACAGCTTCGGCAGCGGCAAGGGCCGGGACACGATCACCAGCGGTATCGAGGTGACCTGGACGTCCACGCCGACGGCCTGGAGCAACAGCTACTTCGAGAACCTGTTCCGGTACGAGTGGGAGCTGACCAAGAGCCCCGCGGGTGCGAACCAGTGGCAGCCCAAGGGCGGCGCCGCGGCCAACACGGTGCCCGACCCCGAGGACGGCTCGCTGTCGCGGCCCCCGACGATGCTGACGACCGACATCGCACTGCGCGTCGACCCGGTCTACGAGCAG
>JAYSXW010000020.1:0-2171 GCA_043716935.1 Pseudonocardia sp. | reverse complement strand
GCGTCGAGCGGCAGGACGAGGACTGCCGACGCCTGATCGAGCAACGCGGCTGGACCCTTGCCGCGACCTTCCAGGACAACTCGATCAGCGCCGCGGGCAAGCGCACCCGCCCGGCGTTCGAGGCGCTGCTGGTCGCCGTCGGATGCGGGGACCTCGACGTCGTTGTTGCGTGGCAACTCGACCGGCTCACCCGCAACCGGCGCGACGAGGGGCGGCTGATCGACGCGTGCCGCGCGGCCGGGACGTCGCTCGCCGTCGTACGGGGGACGGGTGACCTCGACCTGTCGACCGCCATCGGCCGGGCCATCGCCGAGTTCATGTCGACGTGGGCGCGTCTGGAGAACGAGCAGAAGTCCGAGCGTCAGCGGCGGGCGTTCGCTCAACAACGCGCCGAAGGCCGTCCGTCCTGCGTTCCGCGTAATTCAGTCGGCCTAGAGGCCATGATTTTGGGTTTGACCTGGGGAGACGCGTCGAGATACGCGTGGGAGGCGTGTCTCTAGGTGGTGGTGTTGTCGCTGGTCAGCGGCTTGCGGCGAGTTCGATGATCTGTTTCGGGGTGGGGATGTCGAGGTGGGCGAGCAGGTCTTGTTGGGGCTTGGACAGCTCGGTGCGCTGGCGGAACGTGCCGGTGGGGCCGGTGAAGGTGCCGGCGTGGAGCCGGTCGAGGTGGCGGCGCATGTTGTTCCAGGTGTCGCCGGTGTGGGTCTCGATGACACGGATGAGCAGCAGCGCGAGCCAGCAGAGCATGACGTGGGCGCGGATGCGTTCTTCGAGCCGGTGGTAGACCGGGCGCAGGTCGAGGATCTGCTTCATGTCCCGCCAGCCGCGTTCGACCTCGAGGAGCTGCTTGTAGCCCAGCGCGATGTCGGCGGCGGACAGGTGCGGGTCGGAGCAGCGCAGCAGGTACTTCCCGTCCAGGTTCGCCTCGGTCTTCATCCGCGTCTTGTCGATGCGCAGCAGCCCTGCGGGGCTGACGCGCAGGTACCGGTTCAGGCCGGGCTTGGTGGAGATCTTCCCGCGCAGCTCGCCGCGTTTCATCAGCGGCAGGCTGTCGGCACCGGCGATGAGCTCGGCGAGTTGCGCGACGAGCTGGGCGCGGATGTGCGCGTCGCGCTCGGCGCCGTCGGGGTTGTGGCAGATCACGAACCGTTCGGTGTCCGACACCCGGACTTCCTTGACCCGCATGTTGTCGGCGATGTCGGTGTAGCGGCCTTGGCGCGACAGGGCGGCCTTGATCTCGGGGCTGTCGGAGCGCAGCTTCTCCCCGATGATGTAGGCGTGCTCGCCTTGGCGTAGGTAGCGGCGGTTGGTCTGCGAGGAGAACCCGCGGTCGGCGACCCACACGATCCGCGACAGCGTCCAGTCCCGCATGTCGTCTTTCACCTGCCGGATCAGGGCGGAGTCGCTGGTGTTGCCGGGCCAGCACCACACCCGTACCGGGATCCCGTCCCGGGTCACGGCCATCCCGATCACGATCTGGGGGAGGTCGTCGCGGGAGTCCTTGGACTTGCCGTAGGTCCGGAACCCGACCCTGTCCCCGCCGTCGTCCCCGCCGTCGTCTGGGGTGGTGGGGTGGTCGGGCAGGGGGTGGCCGTGGTCGTCGCGGGCCACCGGCTGGTCGGGGTCCTCGAGTTCGAAGTAGGTGGAGGTGGTGTCGAAGAACAGCAGATCGACCTCGAGGTTGAGCAGGTTCGCCACCTGCCGGAACACTCTCGCTTCGAGCTGGTCGCGGACGTCGTGGAGCCAGTCCATCGCCCGGTAGCAGGCGTCGTCGCTCGTCTCGGGCAGCCCGTCGATGTGCACGTCGTGGTTGATCCAGTCCGCGGCGGCCAGCTTCGAGGACGGGGCGAGTGCCCGGTTCGCGACCAGCCCGAACAGCACCCGCTCGGTCACCTCGGTAGCGCGGGGCCGGCCGCGGCGCGGCTTGCTGTCCGGGCCGGCGTCCAGGCTCGCGAGCACGGTGTCGATGCCCAGGCGGCGCCACAGCGCGTCCAGGACGTAGGTGCCGCCGAACGGGCGGGACTCGCAGAACGTCAGCTCCGAGCCCGCGCTCGCGGTCTGAGCGTCGGCCGGGTCGAGCAGCCGGGACAGCGATCCGACCAGGCGTTTGATCGCGTCGCGGTCGAGCTGATCTTCCCGGCCGAACCCGTAGAGGATCTTCGGGACCGACT
>JAYSXW010000190.1:0-1640 GCA_043716935.1 Pseudonocardia sp. | reverse complement strand
CGATGCGCAAGATCGAGCCGCTCCAGGCCACCCTGGCCGGCTACCAGGGCTGGGTCACCGGCGTCCGCCGCGTCGAGGCCCCGACCCGGTCGAACACGCCACTGATCACGTTCGACGAGAAGTTCGGGCTGGTGAAGATCAACCCGATCGCGGCGTGGAGCGACGAGGACATGGACGCCTACATCCACGCGCACGCGATCCTGGTCAATCCGCTCGTCGGCGCCGGCTACCCCTCGATCGGCTGCGCACCCTGCACGGCCAAGCCCGCCCCCGGCTCCGACCCGCGCTCCGGCCGCTGGGCCGGCACCGCGAAGATCGAGTGCGGGTTGCACGGATGACCCGATCCGCCGTCAGCGGAGTGGCTCCGCTGACACTCAACGTCAGCGATGTCACCCCGCTGACGTCCGGATCGGCGCTCGGGGCCCTCGACGCGCTGGAGAGCGAGTCCATCCACATCTTCCGGGAGGTGGCCGGGGAGTTCGACCGGCCGGTGATCCTGTTCTCCGGCGGCAAGGACTCGACGCTGCTGGTGCACCTGGCCGTCCAGGCGTTCGCGCCGGCGCCGGTGCCGTTCCCGCTGCTGCACGTCGACACCGGGCACAACTACCCCGAGGTCATCGCGTTCCGGGACCGGATCGTCGAGCGGCTGGGGCTGCGGTTGGAGGTTGCGCAAGTCCAGGACTGGATCGACGACGGCCGCCTCACCGAGCGTCCGGACGGCACGCGCAACCCGCTCCAGACCGTCCCGCTTCTCGACTCGATCGCCCTGCACCGCTACGACGCCGTGTTCGGCGGCGGTCGCCGCGACGAGGAACGGGCGCGGGCCAAGGAACGGATCATGAGCCTGCGCGACGGGTTCGGCCGGTGGGACCCCCGCAGTCAGCGCCCCGAGTTGTGGAACCTCTACAACGGCCGCCACGCGCCGGGCGAGCACGTGCGCGTGTTCCCGATCTCCAACTGGACCGAGCTCGACGTCTGGCGCTACATCCGCCGTGAGGGCATCGAGCTGCCGTCGATCTACTACAGCCACGAGCGCGAGGTCTTCCGCCGCGACGGGATGTGGCTGGCCCCGGGCCCGTGGGGCGGTCCGCGCGGCCCCGAGCGGTTGGAGACGAGGACGGTGCGCTACCGGACGGTCGGCGACGGCTCGTGCACCGGTGCGGTGGAGAGCACAGCGTCCAGCCTCGACGAGATCATCGGCGAGGTCGCGGCGTCGCGACTGACCGAGCGCGGCGCCACCCGCGCCGACGATCGGCTCTCGGAGGCCGCGATGGAGGACCGCAAGCGTGAGGGGTACTTCTAGTGGACCTGCTCCGGTTCGCCACGGCGGGATCGGTCGACGACGGCAAGTCCACGCTGGTCGGGCGGCTGCTCTACGACACCAAGTCGGTGCTGGCCGACCAGATCGAGGCCGTGGTCCGCGCGTCGGTCGACCGCGCCGCACCCGACCTGTCGCTGCTGGTCGACGGCCTGCGTGCCGAGCGTGAGCAGGGCATCACCATCGACGTCGCCTACCGGTACTTCTCGACCCCGACGCGCGAGTTCGTGCTCGCCGACACCCCCGGCCACGTCCAGTACACCCGCAACACGGTGACGGGCGCGTCGACGGCCGAGCTGGCCGTGCTGCTCGTCGACGCCCG
>JAYSXW010000189.1:0-1645 GCA_043716935.1 Pseudonocardia sp. | reverse complement strand
GGGCACGCCGGGCCGCTCCCGGGGTGGATCCCCGCGTCGCCCTGCAGCCCGGAGGGCTGCCTGCCCGACCTTCCGACGGGCCCAGCGCCGGTGCGGGTGGCGCGCCGGCTCGGGGCGTTGATCGTCGTCCTGCTGGTCATGACGGTCGGCGTGCCGCTGCTCACGGCCCGGGCGCGGGACCGCTGGCTGCAGGCGGGGAGCCGCGCCGCGCTGGCGGCGGCGGGGGTGCGGCTGCGGGTGCGCGGCGACGAGCGCTTCCGGGCCGGCGGCGGGGTCCTGGTCGTCGCCAACCACCTCTCCTGGATCGACGTCCTGGCCCTCGACGCCGTGCAGCCCGTTCGCATGCTCGCGAAGCGCGAGGTGCGGGACTGGCCGGTGATCGGCCGGCTCGCGTCCCGGACCGGTGCGGTGTTCATCGACCGGGCGGGGCTCCGTTCGCTGCCGGCCACCGTGGCGACCACGGCCACCGCGTTGCGTGACGGCGCCGTGATCGGCGTCTTCCCCGAGGGCACCACCTGGTGCGGGGCCGCGGCCGGTCCGTTCCGGCGCGCCGCGTTCCAGGCGGCCCTCGACGCGCGCGCCCCCGTGCGGCCCGTCGCGATGGTGCTGCGCCGGCCGGACGGCTCCCCGTGTCGCAGCGGGGCGTTCGTCGGCGAGCAGACGCTGATGGACTCGTTGCTGCGTGTCGTGCGCGAGCCCGCGCTGGTGTGCGAGCTGACCCTGCTCCCGATCCTGTCGCCCGCCCCGGGCGAGGCCCGGCGGGAGCTGGCCCGGCGGGCGGCCGAGGCGGTGGCCGGGGTGACCGGGGTCCGGCAGGGACCGCCGATCGCCGAGCCGGCACCGGCGGTGCCCGACACGGCGGCAGCCTGATGGGTCCTGCGGGCAGACGCCGTCGTCAGGTAGCACGTTCGGTCTAACGTGTCGCGGGGCAATCGGCCCAGATTGGTTACTGATGGTAGTTGTTCGGATGCAGTCGGCAGGGCGAAGCGGCGCTCGGGCGTTGGCCGTCGACGCCCGGCCGCCCGGCGGGGGCACCCGCCCGCGACGGTGGTCGGCTGCGGTGGCACGTTCTTGTGTGCCGCCGTGAACAGCACATTCCTCGTTCGGACCGACTGATCTGTGGAGAGTTGCTCGACAATCGAAAGAGAAAGCAGTAATCCCCATCACCTCCTCTCGTGACGGTCTGTTGTCACTCATGTGAAATTTGTGATGATCTTGACGAAGACGCATTGCCTGCAATGCGGTGGACAGCGGGGGCGCCAGCATCACTGCTGGTCCGATCAAGGCGTCCGCGCTGTACGCGCGCCTGAATGCGCGCTCTACAAGTAGCTCGAATGCCGGCAGCGATCACTCCTCTGGAGCACGACGATCAGGTCGTCACGGGCAAAGATGCTCGCGTGGCTGAATCCGGCTCCTCCACGTTCGTAGCCGAGGTTGCGGCGCCCCGGATCGGCCCGAACGGACCCGTTCCCCCTTCCGGCGCCGGATACGCCACCGCCGGCGAGCAGCGTCGGTTCGACATCGTCATTCGCGGTTACGAACGCACGGCCCTCGACCAACACCTGGCCCCCGTGACCGAGGAAGACGCCTTCCTGCGTCGCGACTTCGCCGAGACCGACCGCCGCCGGACGTTGGCGGAACAGCA
>JAYSXW010000188.1:0-1645 GCA_043716935.1 Pseudonocardia sp. | reverse complement strand
ACCGCCGCGCCATGGCCCGGCGCATATGTGGGGCGGGGCGAACCGGCATGTGATGCCGGCCCCGTCGGCCCCATAGTGTCGGCATGTCATGGAAGCCGGTCGGTCGAGGGCTGATGGTCGTCGCGCCGGCCGTGCTCGGCAGCACGGCTTCCGTGCCCGTCCGAGCCACGGCTGCCGGATGACACCGGTCCGGTGCACGGCGATGACGTCGTGCGGACGACCACTCGACGCACCCGTGCATCGCCGTGGCTCAATGACCCACGCTCCGCTCCCGGCACCGCCGCACCGGCCCCGCTCGACCGACGTCGACCCCGGTCCGGGCGGCGCCTGAGTCGCAGGCGATGGCACCACCGTTCTCGCCTCGTTCACCCCTATCGGAGGTCGACCATGACCCGGCGCTTCGCCACCGCACTGCAGAACCCGTACCGGGAAGCCGCCGGCCCTCCGGAGCCCGGACGGACTGCCCGTGCCGTCACCGTCGGCGCGTTCGCGATCGGGGCCGCCCTCGCCGGCGGCATCCTGACGGCCCAGGCCGCGCAGGCCGAGGAGTCCGACAGCGGAACGACCTGCGAGACCGGTCGGTACGGCCAGACCGGGAACAGCGCCGACAGCACGCCGTGCCCCACCGGCTCGAACGCGGAGAGCTCCGAGCCCACCGGCGAGGAGCCCACCAACGAGACCACCCAGGTTGTGGCCACCCGGGATAGCGGTGTCACCACCACCCCCGACACCACCACCCCCGACGCCGCAGTCACGTCGCCGGACCCCGAGGCCACCCAGGCCTCCGGCGGAACGCTCGACTCGTCGGCACCGGAAACCGCCTCGACGACCCACGCGGACGACACGACCGTGGCCGCAGCCACCACCCCCGGATCTGCGCAGGCGGGCACCTCCGTTGAGCCGGACGCTGCGACCACCGGCACCAGCATCCCGAGCACCCTCGACGCGGAGGCGACGACCAGCGTCGTCACCACCGCGACGGCGACCGACGGCGCGACCGGCCGATCCCCGCAGGCGAGCACCAGCACCTCCACCGACGCCGGTGCCGCGACCACCACTACCACTGCCCCGGACGGGCAGGGCGCCCCATACGCGGTCGCGACGACGGGCGCCGCATACACCCCGGACGGCGCCCGTGTTCCCGGCCTGGCGTACGACCCGACCACCGGCTCGATCGCCGACGGCACCCATACCGGCACGGCGTCGCCTGCGCTCCCGACGGCGGCCGACACCGGGAACGAAGCGGCCACCACCTCGCCGAGCAACCAGGCGGCGGTGCGCCAGGTCCTCGCCACGCTCACCCCGGAGGAGCAGCAACAGCTCGCCGCGGCCCGCACGCTCCCGACCGGCCAGTCGTCCGACCCGGTGCCCGTCACCGACTCGGCTCCGAGCGGTAAGGGCGGCGCACCTGGGAGGACACTCGTCCAACCCGGCCAGGTAGCCATCAAGAATCTGCTGACGATCGCCAGCGCAGCGCTCAACAACGCCGACGGGGAACCGGGCAACGTTGGGGACCTGCTGCGCAAGGCGGGGATCGGGGTGGCCGTCCAGTATGCCGGCCAGGAGCTCAACCGGGCCACGGGCACCGAGACCTTGGCGCGGGTCGCCACCCCGGCCCTGAAGGCGCTGCTCACCGATGCCACCG
>JAYSXW010000187.1:0-1651 GCA_043716935.1 Pseudonocardia sp. | reverse complement strand
GACCGACGACCGCGCAGCTGCTCGTCCGGTGTCTGGAGGCCGAGGGCGTCGAGTTCGTGTACGGCATCCCGGGCGAGGAGAACATCCACTTCGTCGTCGCCCTGCACGACTCCACGATCCGGTACGTGCTGGCCCGCCACGAGCAGGCGGCGTCGTTCATGGCGGAGATCCACGGCCGCCTGACCGGACGGGCCGGTGTCTGCAGCGCCACCCTCGGGCCGGGCGCGATCAACCTGCTTCTCGGCGTGGCCGACGCCCAGACCAACTCCACCCCGCTGGTGGCGATCAGTGCGCAGGTGGGCCTCGACCGCATCTACAAGGAGTCGCACCAGGCCGTCGACCTGGTCGCGATGTTCCGACCCGTGACCAAGTGGGCCGATCTCGTCCCCGGGCCCGCCGCGGTGCCGGAAATGGTGCGGCGCGCGTTCAAGGTGGCGCAGACCGAGCGCCCCGGCGCCACCTACCTCGCCGTACCCGAGGACGTCGAGAAGGCGCCGGCGCCCGCCGGCGCCGCTCCCCTGCCGCCCGACCGCGTCCGCGCCCAGGAGCCCTCGCCCGGTCAGATCGAACGCGCCGCCCAGGTGCTGGCCGACGCTCGACGGCCTGTACTGCTCGCCGGCCACGGCGCTGCACGCGGGGACGCGGGCCGGGCGCTGCTGGAGCTGGCGGAGTGCTGGAACGTGCCGGTGGCGACGACGTTCCACGGCAAGGGCGTGTTCCCCGACGACCATCCGCTCGCCCTGGGCGCCGTCGGCTTCATGCGCAAGGACTACGTCAACTTCGAGTTCGGCGATGCCGACGTGATCGTCGCCGTGGGCTACGAGCTGCAGGAGTTCGACCCCGTCAAGATCAACCCAGACGGCGACAAGAAGATCGTCCACGTGCACCGGTCCGCCGCGGAGGTCGACGCACACTATCCTGTGGCCGTCGGCATCCAGGGCGACGTCGCCCGCGCGCTCGACGCGCTGCGCGAGGCCGTGCCGCGCCGGTTCGACACCGGATCGGCCCCGTCGGCGATCCGCTCGATGCTGGCCGCCGAGCTGGAGCGCGGCGCCGCGGACGACCGCTTCCCGCTCAGCCCGCAGCGCGTTGTCGGCGACACCCGCGCCGCCCTGGGTCGCGACGACATCGTACTGGCCGACACCGGCGCGGTGAAGATGTGGATGGCCCGGCTCTACCCGACCTATACGGCCAACACCTGCCTGCTCTCCAACGGCCTGTCCACGATGGGTTTCGCCCTGCCCGGCGCGATCGCCGCCGGCCTGGCCCGCCCGGACGTCCGCACGCTGGCCGCCGTCGGCGACGGGGCGTTCCTCATGCACAGCCAGGAGATCGAGACCGCGATCCGGGAGCGCGTCCCGCTCACCGTGCTCGTCTGGGTGGACGATGCCTACGGCCTCATCGAATGGAAGATGGATCTGGAGCTGGGCCGCCACTCCTCCGTCCGCTTCGCCAATCCCGATCTGGTCGCCTACGCCGAGAGCTTCGGAGCGCGCGGCTACCACGTCGACAAGGCCGCCGACCTGCTGCCGGCCCTACGGGAGGCCCTGGCGGGCGACGGCGTATCGGTGATCGCCTGCCCCGTCGACTACTCCGAGAACCTGCGCCTCACCGACCACCTCGGCGAGCTCACCGGCCCCTTCTGAGGGCG
>JAYSXW010000186.1:0-4864 GCA_043716935.1 Pseudonocardia sp. | reverse complement strand
CGCGCTCGCCGGGCGCCCGACCCGCCGGCTGCTGCGCGTCTCCTCCGATCCGGCCGCCGCGTGGCGCCGCGACGACCGCGACGCCGTGCACGCGCTCGCCGCCCTGGAGCTGCGGTCGCTGGGTCTGCGCGCACCCGTCGGACCACGACGATGATCCGGTCGCCGATGATCCGGTCGCCGATGATCCGGTCGCCGGGGAAGGACGGCCCGGTTTCGCCGTCGGAAGGATCGGCGCGCTGCCTCGTCGGGGCGGGATCGCGCCGGGGCCGCCCGGCCGACCACCGGCGATCATGTGCACTGGCGATCATGTGCACTGGCGCGAAGGCATCCTCCTGGGTGATATTGGAGGGGCCTGCACCCGTCGCCACGGTGAAGTCAGCGTGAACGAAAGGGGCGTCCCGTGAACAGACGACAGAGCTTCGTCACCGTCGGTGACAGCTTCACCGAGGGCCTGGACGACTGGCGCCCCGATGGCACGCCTCGCGGCTGGGCCGATCGCGTCGCCGAGCACCTCGGCGCCCGCGACCCCGGGTTCCGGTACGCCAACCTCGCGGTGCGCGGCACACTGCTCGACGAGATCGTCGACGAGCAGCTGCCGATCGCGGAGCTCCTACGTCCCGACCTGGTGGCCTTCTGCGCCGGCGGCAACGACATCATCCGCATCACGTGCGACACCGACGATCTCGCCCGCCGCTTCGACGACGCGCTCGGCCGGATCACCGCCACCGGGGCGCAGGTGGTGGTGTTCACCGGCTTCGACCTGGGGCGCATGCACCCGCTGATCCGACGCCTGCGCGGCCGGGTGGCGTGCTTCAACGAGCTGACCCGCGCCAGCGCCGAGCGGCACGGCAGCACGGTCGTCGACCTGTGGGGCATGGCGCCGCTGGCCGATCCGCGCGCGTGGGGCCACGACCGGCTGCACCTCACCCCGGACGGGCACCGCCGGGTGGCGCTGCGGGTCCTCGAGACCCTCGGCGAGCCCGTCACCGACGACTGGCGCGCTCCCCTGCCCGACTCCGTCCCGGCGCCATGGCGCGACCGCCAGCTCGACGATCTCGTCTGGATGCGGGACTACGTGATGCCGTTGGTGCGTCGGAAGCTGCGCGGTGGGCGCCCGGGCGATGCCGCCGTACCCAAGCGACCGGAACCGCTTCCCCTCGACCGCGGGGCCCTCGTCAGTGGGCAGCGGAGTCCGGCTGGGCCACCACCCCGGAGCAGGAGAAGATCCTCGACGTGATGCGGGCCGCCGCCTGGGGCGAGCCCCACGCCGTCTGAGAGCACGCGTCGTCTGTCGACGAGCACAACCCTCCGCATGCCGCTCCGCCGACCACGAGCCCGCCGCCGAGCCGGGAACCGGGTCGCCGATCGGCGACCGCGGTCCCCGTGCTGGTGCTATCTGTGTGCGGCGGCCTCGGTGGCGGTGGAGCCGTTGCGGTCCACCGGGACACCATCGTCGTGGTGCGAGTCCTCGAGGGCCGCGAAGCCGGAGTCGTCCGCGAAGGACTTGACCCGAGCGATCTTGTAGATGAGCAGGCCGTAGAGCGCCTTCGCCAGAATGTCGGCGATCGAGTAGCCGGCCTGCTTGATGACCCACGAGTCGGAGCCGGAGAGCCCCAGCAGGGGCAGCATGTAGGCGATCGGGTAGACGCCCCAGGTGGCGAACAGCAGGATCCGCAGCCGGCTGACCGTTCCACGCACCTCGACGGGCTGCGTCGCCAGCGACTTCGTCAGCTCGACGAACAGCACGTACAGGATGTAGAGGAACGGGATCGTCGACAGCAGACCGAAGATCAGGCGGATGCTGTTGTTTCCGGCGACCTCACCGGGGTAACCCAGTGCGATCATCAGGGCCGACGCCGGGATCAGCCGCCACAGCAGCGACGACTGCAGCTTGCGCGCCAGCGCCAGCACGATGACCAGCTCGGTCAGCAGGAGCGGCACGGTCAGCAGCCAGTCGACGTAGCGGTAGCCCTCGTTGAACGAGTCGCCGATCGCCTGGCTGTAGATGCCACGACCGCCTGGTGCGTCGGTGACGAACGCCGCCTTGAACGAGTCGAAGATCCGGAAATAGTGGTACGCCGCAATGCCGCAGACGACCGCCGACACGACGAGGGCCTGGCGGTAGCGCGGGAGCACCCTGGGCTGCGAGACGAGCAGGAACAGTGCCGTGAACGTCTGAGCGGCGATGACCAGGGACAACAGGTTGTACACCGTGTTGAACTGACCCTGGGTCAGTTGGTCGGGGATCATGGACGTGCCTCCGTTGGCTGATGGGTGAATTCACACCTGGCCGAGGCAGCGTAAATCGACGCTTCGTCCGTACGTTCGGAGCGCCGGGCAGCCCAGCGGGGTGCGCACACAGCATGGGACCTCGTCGCCGAATCGGCGAGCTGAATAGGGTTTGAATCAATTTCGTTATGAGACTCATGATCATGAGGCGCCGGTGGGGCTCCGGCCGGATACTCCGCGCATGGCCGCCGTCGTCCGACCTCCGATCGCGCCGAGCGCCGCCCTGGAGCGGACGGCGACATGGTCCCGCGTGGTCGTCGGAGCCGCTGTGGTGGTGGGAGCGCTCCCCCTGCCCGAACCGGTCACGGTCGTGCTGGTCACGGTCGGGCTGCTGGCCGGCCTGCCGCACGGCTCGGTCGATCATGTGCTGGCGAGCCGACTCACCGGGCGGTCACCGGTGTTGGTGACGGTCGCGTACGCCCTCGTGGCCCTCATCGCCTGGCTGCTGCTGCACACGGCCGGCCCGGTTGCCCTCGTGGCCGTGGTGGCGCTGAGCGTCGTGCACTTCGGGCGGGGCGAGCTGGAGGTGCACCGGGCCGTGACGGGCTGGCGGCCGGGTCGGGTCGTGACCGGAGCGCTCGTCGTCGCCGGCACCGGAGCGCTGCTGCTGCCTCTCGCGCGGTCGGGGGAACAGATCCACGGAGTGGCCGCCGCGCTCTCCCCCGTTCTCGCGGGCGCCCTCACCGACCCGTCCGTGCAGGTCGGCTCGGCGACGTTGTGGGTTGTCGCCGCCGTCGTGGTGGGCGTCGCTGCGGCCCGGGCCGGACGCCCGACGGTAGTGGTCGACGTCGCCCTGATCGGGCTGCTGGGCGTCATCGCGCCACCCCTCGTCGCGTTCGCGGTGTGGTTCGGCGGCTGGCACTCGCTGCGCCACATCGGCCGGTTGCTCACACTCGAACCGCGCAGCGCCGCACAGCTGGCCGCTGGACGTACCGGCGACGCGATACGAACCCTCGCCCGGCTGGCCGCGCTACCCACCGCGGCCGCCGTGGCCACGGTCGGGGTCCTGGTCGCCGTCACCGCGAGCGCCGGCGCCGCCGAACCGGCGATCGCCGAGATCCTGCGCGTCCTGCTCGCGCTGACCGTTCCGCACATGCTGATCGTCACCTGGCTCGACCGGCGGGACGCCGAACGGCGTCCGCTCCGGTCGCCCTGACCACCGCGCCTCCGGTGTCGGACCTGCCGGCTCGGCGCCGTCCCCGAACGGCTGGGATCGTGGGCCGTCCGCCCGGTCCGTCGGGAACCCGGTGCCGGGAACATTCCCGGCCAGGAGAATTCCCTGCTGGTAACCGAGGGCGACCGCATGCGCCCGATCTCTCGCTCCGATGCGCCGGAACAAGCGGCGCGCGTAGGTCTTGACGGTGTCCTGGCTGAGATGCAGGTCCTGACCGATCTCCCCGTTGCTGAAGCCGCACGCCATCCGGGTCAGGACCTCCAGTTCCCGGTGGGACAGCTCCGGCGACAACCCCGTCGACGGTGCCGTCGAAGCCAGCAATGGTGCGATGGCGACACAGAGTCCGGTGACGAGCTCGGCGAGCCGTGCCGGATGGATGTGGAGACCGAGGTGGCTCGACAACAGCTGCCGGAGTGCGACCACCGGTGACGACGCAAGGGCGACCGGCCGGACGTCGCCGACATGTTCCAGATACTCAGTCATGGGTGAGTACCCCCCTTGAGGAGAGCAGCAGCCGGGCCGGACCGACGTGCAGGAAATAGCCCGGCCGAGGGCCTGCTCCCGATGTCGGACCGGGCAACGGTGGCGACGGGTCGGGCAGTGGAGGCGGTGTCATTCGTGGGGCCGGGGTCCGTGAAGGGCTCGGCGGGGATATCCCTTTCTCCGACCTCCATCAGTTCTGACCTGTGGGCGGTCCCGTGGTCGATGCGAGCGAGGTGTAGACAACAACATTCGATCGGTAGCTGCGGGCGTCCTCGTCGAATTCACCGCCACAGGTCACCAGCTGCAGCGTGCTGCCTCCGTGTGGTCCGTAGACCCGCTGAGCGGGGAACTCCGCCTTTGGGTACTGGGCCACCTCGCTGACCGCGAAATGCACGAGAGCGCCGTCGGTCAGGGTCATCTCGACGTCGTCGCCCTTCTTCAGGAACCGCAGTCGAAAGAAGACGGCCGGTCCGCGAAAGCTGTCGACGTGGCCGAGAACGACGGCCGATCCGAGCTGACCGGGAGACGGCCCCGGCCGGAACCAGCCCACCTTCGCGAAATCGGTGGGCACCTCGACGGTCCGGTCCGGGGCGAGCCCGAGCGCGTCCACCGTGGCGTCCAGCCCGATGGCCGGAATGCGCAGCCGCACGGGCTGCTGCCGCGGCACCGTCGGTACCAGCGGGGCCGAGGCCGACCGGGCACCGGCCGGCGGCACCTGGACGGCGGGTGCCCGGTCGGCCTCCGGAGCGACCGGCGCCCACGGCGCGGCCACGGCGGCGAACGCGGACGCGAACGGCGCGGGATCAGCGGCCGGCAGGTCGGCGAGCGCGTCGTGGTTACCGCGCAGTCCCATCGTGACGAGTCCGACGCCGATGGCCAGCAGTACGACTGTCGCGATCCACCAGCGACCCGGCCACC
>JAYSXW010000185.1:0-14834 GCA_043716935.1 Pseudonocardia sp. | reverse complement strand
GGCTGACGCTTGCCGTGGACGGCCCGCGAGCCACGATCTCGCTGAGCCGACCCGACGTGCTCAACGCTCAGACCCCGGTGACGTGGGAGGCGTTGCGCTCGATCGGGGAGTCACTCCCGGCGCAGGTACGGATCGTGGTCGTCCGCGGCGAGGGTCGTGCCTTCTCGGCCGGCCTCGACACGCGCTTCTTCGCCGCCGACGAGGTGGACGGCGCACCCGGGATCTCCGGTCTCGCGCACCTGCCGCCCGACGTCGCCGACAGCACCATCGCCGGCTTCCAGGCGGGTTTCTGCTGGCTTCGCCATCCCTCCCGCGTGACGGTCGCGGCCGTACAGGGCTACGCGATCGGTGCCGGATTCCAGCTCGCGCTGGCCTGTGACCTGCGTATCGTTGCCGACGATGTCCAGTTCTGCATGGCCGAGGTGACGCGCGGCATCGTGCCCGACCTCGGCGGTACCCATCCGCTCGTGCGTGCGGTGGGTTACTCGCGGGCCGTCGACATCTGCCTGACGGGACGGCGGGTCGGCGCGGCCGAGGCCGTCGCGTCCGGATTGGCCCTGCGCTCCGTTCCGCGTGACGCCCTGGACACCGAGGTCCGTGCCCTGGTCGACGCGCTGCTCGCCGCGCCGGCGAAGGCGGCCGTCGAAACACTGGCCCTGCTCGCCGGCGTCGCCGACGGTCTCGACCCGGCCGCCGCTCGGGCCGCCGAGCGCGCCGCCCAGCTCCGTCGCCTGCACTCCCTGGCCGCGGGGCAGGGCTGAGAGCTGCCCAGGTCGAGAGCAGATGGTGCGGCGGGACTATCGCGCGCGCTTCCGCCGTTGGTCACGGAGACCGCAACACTGTAAGTACATGAGGTGATCGATGGAACGGCCCTGGGGAATGTTGAAGGGCGTCACCCGCGGGGCCACTACGCCCTCGTCGGTGCGGAAGGGCACGATCCCGCGCATCTGGACGTTCGCCCGCCCGTACCGCACCTGGCTGATCGGGTTCCTGCTGCTCACGGTGGTGTCCGCGACCGTCGGTGTGCTGACGCCGGTGCTGGCCGGACGCGTCGTGAACACCATCGTCGGCGGGGGCGACGTGTCGGTGGCCGCGGGAGTGGTGGTCGGACTGGCGGCCGGGATCGCGGCTCTCGCCGTGCTCGAAGCGCTGGTCGGCCTGGGCTCGCGGTGGTTCTCCTCCCGCATCGGGGAGGGCCTGATCGTCGATCTGCGCAAGGCGGTCTTCGAGCACGTCCAGACGATGCCGGTGGCGTTCTTCACCCGGACCCGCACGGGTGCGCTGGTGAGCCGCCTCAACAACGACGTCATCGGCGCGCAGGGCGCCATCACCTCGACGCTCGCGTCGGTGCTGAGCAACGTCATACAGCTCGCGCTGGCGCTGGGCGTCATGATCACGCTGGCCTGGCAGGTGACCCTGCTGGCGCTGCTGCTGCTGCCGGTCTTCGTGCTGCCCGCCCGCCGGATGGGACGCACGATTGCCGACCTGCGCCGCGAGTCCGCCGACCTCAATGCGGGTATGAGCACGCAGATGACCGAGCGGTTCTCCGCGCCGGGCGCCACGCTCGTCAAGCTGTTCGGCCGCCCCGACCAGGAGGCGGCCGACTTCGGGGCAGGTGCCGAGCGCGTCCGCGACATCGGGGTGCGCACCGCGATGGTGTCGCGCGTGTTCGTCACTGCACTGTCGCTCGTCTCGGCGCTGGCGCAGGCGCTGGTCTACGGGCTGGGCGGCTACCTGGCGGTGACGGGCCAGATCGAGCCCGGCACCGTCGTCACCCTTGCGCTGCTGCTCACCCGGCTCTACTCGCCCATGACCGCGCTCGCGAACGCCCGGGTCGACGTCATGACGGCGCTGGTGTCGTTCGAGCGCGTCTTCGAGGTGCTCGACCTCACACCGATGATCACGGAGAAGCCGGATGCCCGGACGCTGCCAGCCGGGCCGGTGTCGGTGCGGCTGCGCGACGTCCGGTTCGGCTACCCGGGCGCGGACAAGGTGTCGCTGGCGTCGCTGGAGGACGTCGCCGTGCTTGACCATCGTGTCGGCCAGGAGGTGCTGCACGGCGTCGACCTGGAGGTCGGCGACGGGCAGCTGCTCGCCCTGGTCGGGTCGTCGGGAGCCGGGAAGTCGACCATCGCCTCGCTCATCGCGCGCCTTTACGATGTCGACTCCGGCGGGGTCGAACTGGGTGGCATCGACGTCCGTGACCTGAGCTTCGCCGCCGTGCGCGGCGCCGTCGGCGTCGTCACGCAGGACGGTCACCTGTTCCACGACACGATCCGCGCGAACCTCTCCTACGCCGCCCCCGGCGCCACCGAAGCCGAGATCGACGACGCGATGCGCCGTGCGCGGCTCGGCGAGGTGCTCGACGCGCTGCCCGACGGCCTCGACACGGTGGTGGGGGAGCGTGGCTACCGGCTCTCGGGCGGGGAGCGCCAGCGCCTGACGATCGCGCGGCTGCTGCTCGCGAAACCGCGTGTGGTGATCCTCGACGAGGCCACCGCGCACCTGGACTCCGAGTCCGAGGCCGCCGTGCAGGCCGCCCTGGGGGAGGCGCTGGTCGGACGCACCGCGATCGTCATCGCCCACCGGCTCTCGACGATCCGCGCGGCCGACCAGATCGCGGTGGTCGAGCACGGCCGGGTCGTGGAGCGCGGCACGCACGACGAGCTCATCGCGGCCGGCGGCCGTTACGCGGTGCTGCACCGCACCCAGTTCGCCGACGTTACGCCGGAGCCGGACCACCTCGAGCCCGACGATGCCGAGCCCGACGATGCCGAGCCCGACGATGGCGTCGAGTGCGGGATCGACGGCTGCACGGCTCGGCACCGGGAGGAACACCTCGTGGGCTGATCCCGTGCGCCAGGGGGTTGCGCAGGGCCGGAGCGGGAATGCCGTCGCGTGAACGATCATTCGCTGGTGCCCGGGGTGGGACGGATCGCGGTGCTGCGCGCCAACGGGCTCGGGGACGCGCTGCTGGCCGAGCCCGCGCTGGCGGCGCTGCGGGCCGCCTACCCCCGACGCCGTGATCACGCTGCTCACCTCATCGCCGGTCGTCGCGCTGTTGGGCGGCCGGCCGTCCCCGGTCGACGAGGTACTGTCGGCGCCACGGGTCAGGGGCGTGCGCAGCGAGGTCGTCGCCGGACCGCCCGACGACCGGCCCGAGCTCGTGGAGGCGCTCTGCGCCGGCATGCGGGCGCGGGCTTTCGACCTGGCCGTCCAGCTGCACGGCGGCGGCGGGAACGCCAACCCGCTGCTGCTGCGGTCCGGAGCCCGCGTCACCGCGGGGAGCCGGGCGCCCGGCTCCGCGGCTCTCGACCGGAACCTGGTGTGGACGTTTCACCAGCACGACCTGATGCGCTGGCTGGAGGTCCTCGGGCTTGTCGGTGCGGAACCCGTCCGGCTCAGGCCGCAGCTGACCGTCACCCCCGCCGACCCCGACGCACCCGTGCTGCGCCCGGGGCTGCCGGCGCTGGTCGGCCTGCTGGAGCGCGCCGACCTGCTCGTCGGCAACGACTCCGGCCCCCGGCACATCGCCGAGGCCGTGGGCACCGTCACGGTCGGGGTGTTCACCCGTGCCAACCTCGTCGACGTGGCCCCGCTGTTCCGGGCCCGGCACCGCGTCGCGGTGTCGTTCGCGAGCGCCTGCACCAGATGCGGGCGGGATGCAGCCGCGGATCCGTGCGGCCACGGCGCCACCGTGTTGGGTGACGTCACGGTCGACGAGGTCGTGGAGGCGGCGGCCGCCCTGCTCGACGAGGCTTCGTCAGCCGCGCCGGACGCCGGACTCCACCAGGTCGAGCACGGCGTCGAGGTCTCCGGCGGGTAGCCCCATCCCGAGGTGCGACACCAGCCCCTCCAGCACCAGCTCGAGGTACTGGGCGAGCACCGGCACCGGCACGTCGTCGCGCAGCGTCCCGGCGGCGGCCTGACGATGCAGTCGTTCGCGGGTGGCCCGGGTGAGGGCCGCAGAGTGCGAGCGCCAGCGGGCCCGGAACTCCTCGTCGGTGCGCAGCCGTCGCGACACCTCCAGCCGGGTGCCCAGCCAGCCGAGCTCGTCGGTGCCGGCCAGCAGGTCGCGCATCACCTGCACCAGACCCTCGTCCGCGACGACGTCGGCCATCCGGGCGGCGTCCTGCTCGGCCAGGGCCAGGAACAGGGCGTCCTTGTCGCGGTAGTGGTGGAAGATCGCCCCGCGGGACAGGCCGGTGGCCTGTTCCAGCCGCCGGACGGTGGCACCTTCGTAGCCGTGACGGGCGAAGCAGGAGCGGGCCCCGTCGAGGATCTGCTGGCGCCGGGCCGCGAGCCGGTCGGTGCTGACTCGGGGCATCGGCCGAGACTAGCCGTGAACCGGACGTCCGTACGGCTTGGAGGTTGGCATGTGACGGGTCACGAACAAGCTACTGCGATCACGTCGGAGCGGGCGTAGCGTCGGTCGGCGTGGACAGGACAGCGGGAACAGCGACGGTGAAGGCGGCCCCGGGGCAACCCGAGCAGCGGCCCGATGCCGGCCCGTCCGTGCTGCGGGACTGCGCCGACGCCCAGGCCTACGTGGCGTCGGTGTGCTTCAAGCACGGACCGCCACGGCTGTTGGGTGTGGAGCTCGAATGGCTGCTGCAGCGGCACTCCGCCCCGGACGTCCCGGCCGACGCCGGCGCCCTCGCCAGGGCGCTCGGCCCACATACCCCCGTCTCGCTGGATCCCTCGTCCCCCGCACTCCCGCTCCCGGCCGGATCGACGGTCACGGTGGAACCCGGCGGGCAGGTCGAACTGGCCAGTCCCCCGCTTCCCGGTCTCGCGCAGCTGCTCTCGGCCGTCCGGTCCGACACCGCCGCGCTGCACGGCCTGCTCGCCGCCGACGGCCTGGTGCCCCAGTCCCGGGCCGCCGAGCCGGCCCGACCCCCGCTGCGGATCCTGGACCTGCCGCGTTACCGCGCCATGGAACAGGTCTTCGACCGGCGCGGGCCCCGCGGCCGCAGCGCCATGACCTCCACTGCCGCCGTGCAGGTCTGCCTCGACGCCGGTGAGGGCGCCGACATCGCCCGCCGCTGGGCGGCGGTGCACGCGCTCGGCCCGGTTCTGCTGGCCGCGTTCGCCAACTCCCCGCTGTTGCACGGCCGCCGCACGGGGTGGAAGTCCTCGCGCTGGGCGTGCTGGATGGACGCGGAGCCCGCCCGCACCGCGCCGCCGTCCCGGGACGCCGTGGAGAGTGCCGACCCGGCGGGTGCATGGGCGCACCGTGTGCTCGCCAGCCCGCTGCTGTGCGTGCGGCGCGACGCGGGATGGACGGTACCGCCGGTACCTGTCACGTTCGCGGAGTGGATCAGCGGCGCCCTGCCCGGACCGCCCACCACCGCTGACCTCGACTACCACGTGTCGACGCTGTTCCCGCCCGTCCGCCCGCACGGGCACCTCGAGGTCCGCTACGTCGACGCCCAACCGGGGCGCCGGTGGGCGTTGCCCGTCGCGGTGCTCACGGCGCTGCTCGCCGACCCGGCTGTCACCGACCGCGCCCGGGAGGCGTGCGAGCCGGCGCAGGGTCGGTGGGTCTCGGCCGCCCGTCGCGGCCTTGCCGACGTGGTGCTCGCCCGTGCCGCCGCCGTGGTGTTCGACCTCGTCGGCCAGCAGTTGCCGAGGCTCGGCGCCCCGGACTGGGTGATCGACGATCACGCCGAGATGACCCACCGGGTGCACCGCGGCCGGTGCCCGGCCGACGACCCCGACCCCGATCACCCCCAGCTGCCCGATCACGCGCGGTCACCCGCTCACCCGGAGCTGGAGCAGGACGCATGACCGTCACGGACCCCGGACGGGAGACCGCCCGCACCGCGGAGACGGCCGAGCAGCTGCGCACCCGGGTGGCCGAGCTGCTGGCGGCGTCGCGGAGGCGCAGCGCGGTTCTCACCGACTTCGTCGACGAGGACGATCTGGTCGCCCAACACTCGGTGTTGATGTCGCCGTTGGTCTGGGACCTCGCGCACATCGGCAGCCAGGAGGAGCTGTGGCTGGTGCGCGAGGTCGGTGGACTCGAGCCGCTGCGTCCCGAGATCGACGGGCTCTACGACGCGTTCCGGCACTCGCGCGCGAGCCGGGTGACGCTGCCGCTGCTCACCCCGGCCGAGACGCGCCGTTACGTCGCCGAGGTCCGCGACAAGTCCCTCGACGCCCTGGGCCGCAGCCCGCTGGCCGGCCGTCGGCTGGAGGAGCACGGGTTCGCGTTCGGCATGATCGTGCAGCACGAGCAGCAGCACGGCGAGACGATGCTCGCCACCCACCAGCTGCGCAGCGGCGCGCCCGTCCTGCGAGCGCCCGTTCCGCCGGCCGGACGCGTACTGCCGGTCCGCGAGGTGCTGGTGCCGGCTGGACCGTTCACGATGGGCACCTCGACCGAACCGTGGGCGCTCGACAACGAGCGGCCGGCCCACACCGTGGACGTGCCGGCGTTCTGGATCGACACCGCCCCGGTCACCAACGGCGAGTACGTCGCGTTCGTCGCGGCCGGCGGCTACGACGACCGGCGCTGGTGGAGCGACGCCGGTTGGACACACAAGGTCGACGCGGGACTCGTCGCCCCCCAGTTCTGGTCCCGTGACGGCCACGATGACGGCCGCGCCGGCAGTCACGACCGTGCCGGAAGGGGCGGGTGGCTTCGGCGCGTGTTCGGCGTGGTCGAGCCCGTCGCGCCGGACGAGCCGGTGGTCCACGTCTGCTGCCACGAGGCCGACGCCTACGCCGCCTGGGCGGGCCGGCGCCTGCCGACGGAGGCCGAGTGGGAGAAGGCCGCCCGCTTCGACGCGGCCACCGGGCGCTCGCGGCGCTACCCGTGGGGCGACGGGGAGCCGACGCCCGAGCACGCCAACCTCGGCCAGCGCCACCTGCGGCCCGCCCCGGTCGGCGCTTACCCGCGCGGGGCGTCTCCGCTCGGGGTGGAGCAGCTGATCGGGGACGTCTGGGAGTGGACGTCCTCGGGCTTCCACCCGTTTCCGGGCTACGAGACGTTCCCGTACCCGGAGTACTCCGAGGTGTTCTTCGGCGGCGACCACCGAATGCTGCGGGGTGGGTCGTTCGGCACCGACGCGTCGGTGCTGCGGTCGACGTTCCGCAACTGGGACCATCCGGTCCGGCGCCAGATCTTCGCCGGATTCCGCTGTGCCCGCGACGCCCGACCGGACGAGGTGGCCTAGCCGGCGTGTGCCGACACCTGGCCTACCTGGGCCCGCCCGTGACGTTGGCGTCGCTGGTGCTGGACGCGCCGCACTCGCTGCGGCACCAGTCCTACGCACCGGCGGACATGCGCGGCGGGGGTGCGGTGAACGCCGACGGCTTCGGGGTCGGCTGGTACCCCGTCGGTTCGTCGCCGGCCCCGTCACCGGTCGACGCCGTCCGGTACCGCAGTGCCGCACCGATATGGTCGGACCCGGCGTTCGCGGCGCTGGCCGGCGTGACCCGGACGGGGGCGCTGCTGGGGGCCGTCCGCGCGGCCAGCACCGGGATGCCGGTGACGGCCACCGCGGCTGCCCCGTTCGCCGAGGGCCGGTGGCTGTTCAGCCACAACGGCGTCGTGCGCGGCTGGCCCGGCTCGATGGTGGGTCTCGCCGCAGCACTGCCCGTTCCCGACCTGATGACGCTCGACGCACCCACCGACGCCGCGCTGCTGTGGGCGCTGGTGCGCCACCGGCTTCGCGCGGGCGACGACCCGACGGCGGTGTTGGCGGGCGTTGTCAACGCGGTGGCGGACCGGGCGCCCGGCTCGAGACTCAACCTTCTCCTCACCGACGGCGCCACGATCTGGGCCACGACGTGGGTCCACGCGCTGTCGCTGCACATCGACGACGGGTCGGCGCTCGTGGCCTCCGAGCCGATCGAGACCGACCGTCCCTGGACCGAGGTGCCCGACGGGCACCTGGTGGTCGCCCGCCCGGGCTTCTGCCGCATCACCTCTCTCACGACGACGGGGACCTGAACGATGAGCAAGCTTGGGCGTGAATCATCGACGCAGCGCACCTCCCTGCTGGACATCCACCTGACCGAAGCCGACGCCGACGCCGCCCTGCGCGTCGACGTGCGACGGGGTCTCACCGGCACACCCAAACAGTTGCCGCCCAAGTGGTTCTACGACTCCCGGGGCAGCGCGCTGTTCGAGCAGATCACCGAGCTGCCCGAGTACTATCCGACCCGCACGGAACGGTCGCTGCTGGAGCGCAGCGTCGACGAGATCGCGGCGGCCTCGGGCGCCGAGACGCTCGTCGAGCTGGGCTCGGGCTCCTCGACCAAGACGCGCCTGCTGCTCGACGCGTTCACCCGCGCCGGGACGCTGCGCCGCTACGTGCCGCAGGACGTCAGCGCGTCGGCGTTGCGGCTCGCGATGGACGCCCTGGCGCCCGACTACCCCGATCTCGCGCTGCACGGGGTGGTCGGCGACTTCACCCGGCACCTGGACCGGCTACCGACCGGAGACCGGCGGATGGTGGCGTTCCTGGGCGGCACGATCGGGAACCTGCTGCCACTCGAGCGGGCGGCGTTCCTGCGCCAGCTTCGGTCGGTGCTGCAGCCGGGGGAGCAGCTGCTCCTGGGCACCGGGCTGGTGGTCGACCCGGCCGTCGCCGTGCCGGCATACGACGACGCCGCCGGCGTTACCGCGGAGTTCAACCGCAACGTGCTGCGGGTGCTCAACCGGGAGGTGGGCGCCGACTTCGACGTCGACGCGTTCGCCCACCGAGCGCTGTGGGACGCGGAGAACGAGTGGATCGAGATGCGGCTGCGTGCCGAGCGGGCGATGCACGTCACCGTCCCCAGGCTGGGGCTGGAGGTCGACTTCGCGGCGGGGGAGGAGATGCGCACGGAGGTGTCGGCCAAGTTCCGCCCGGCGGGGATCCGGACGATGCTGGAGGCCAGCGGCTTCTCCCTCTCCCGCATGTGGACCGATCCCGACCAGCGCTTCGCGTTGTCACTCGCGGTCGCGGCTCCGCCGCCCGTGGGTGAATGACGGTGTTCCCACCCTGTTAACCACTCACGAGGGGTCGTAGCCTCGGCCGATGAGCAGCGACTGGCGTACGGACGGCGTCCGTGTGATCCCTGGGGACGCGCTGGACGACAACACCCCACAGACGTCCGGCATGCACCGGGCGGCGGCGGTCACCCTCGACCGCGCCGGCGCGCAGAAGCTGTGGGCCGGCACCGCCACGATCCATCCGGGAGCGCGCACCGGCGCACACCATCACGGCGGGCTGGAGAGTGTGATCTACGTCGTGCGCGGTCTCGCGCGGATGCGGTGGGGCCGGAAGCTGGAGTTCACCGCGGAGGCGGGGCCGGGCGGGTTCATCTTCGTGCCGCCGTGGGTGCCGCACCAGGAGATCAACGCGCGGTCGGACGAGCCGCTGGAGTGCGTCGTCACCCGCAGCGGGCAGGACCCCGTGGTGGTGAACCTCGAGATCGACGACGTCGCCGAGCCCGAACACGTCCCGTGGGTCGACCCGACGCATCCGCGGCGGTGACATCCGGCCGCAATCGGCGACACCACCTTGCATGTGCGTCCGCGTTGTGTCAGGGTTTGATCAGGCGCGAGAAGCTTGATCATTATAGCTCTCGCCAGCTGATCATTCATCCCGCTCCGGTCCCCGGCGGCTCGTTCTTCAGAGCCCGAAGGGTACCCTTGTCGTGGACGTCGACAGCATCACCAGTCGGTCCTCGATCTCGACGGCGGAGGACGCCACCGTGTCCTCCGCCGGTGCACCCGGCGTTCTCGGATTGTCCACCGTACGCGGTCCGGGCGATGAGCTCGTCGTCGTGGCGGTGGGTGATGTCGACCTGTCGACGGCGCCCGGCCTCTGGTCCCACCTGGAAGGAGCGCTCGACGACGCGAGCTGCCGGACGTTGATCGTCGACCTGCGGCAGGTCGGGTTCCTCGGCGCCGCCGGCGCCACGGTGCTGTTCAGGACGGCGGAGCGGGCCACTGTCCGGCACGTCCGGTGTTGCACCGTTGCCGACTCCCACGTCGTCCTGCGGGTCCTGCAGCTCACCGGCGTCTGCTCCGGCGGCGGGATCTTCCCGAACGTACCCACGGCGCGCGTGGGACGGTCGGCGAGCGGGCCGGCGGCGTGACCCGGGTCCTGTTCGCCCGTCTTGCCGACGCGCTCACCGACGACGTCGACCTGATCGAGTTCCTGCACCTGCTCGTCGAAGGATGCCTCGACGTCGCCGCAGCGGGACTCTCGTTCACGGCGCCGCGCGGACGGCCGGCGACCGTCGCGGCGTCGAGCGACCGTGCCGAGATCCTCGATCTGTTGACCATGACGGACGCCATCGGTCCCGGCCGGGACTGCTACCGGGAAGGAGTGGCCGTCCCCGGAAACGACCTCGGACCGATCACCAGGGGCTCCACACGGCACGGATGGTGACCGAGGTGGCCGCCCACGCGGTCCACCTCTCGGCGCTGCGCCGGGCGGTGCCGTCCACCGTGGCGGGGCCGGTCCACGACGCCCTCCACCAGAGCACCATGGTGGCGCAGGCCACCGGTGTCGTGGCCGGACAACTCGGGATGGATCCGGGCCACGCGTTGCTCGTGCTGCGCGCGCATTCCCGCGATCACGGGGTGGCGTTGGTCGACCTGTTGGACTCGATCGTGCACGGCCGGGCCGAGCTGTACCGATTTCCGGGAGGGGGGGGCACAGTGGATCATGACGGGTGAGCGTCCGCCGGGCAGCGACGAACCACCGCAGCGGCATCGGACCTCCTTCGGCTCACGACCGTGGCGGGACCCTCCGGTGAGGTGATCGTCTCGTCGTCGGGGAGATCGACCTGAGTACGAGCCCCAGGCTCGAGACGTCACTGGCAGGCGTTCTCGAGGATCCGAGCCTCCGGACGGTGATCGTCGATCTGCTCGATGTGCGGTTCATGGGAGCTCGCGGGCTCTCGACACCGGCCTTGGTGGCCGATCCGCACGCCGTGCTGCGGGTCCTGGAGCTCATCGACCTCTGCCCCGCCATCGACGTCTTCCCCACCCGTGCCCGGCGCCCGTTCCGGCCTGCTGCTCCAGGCCGTCACCGCCATCGACCTCTGAACGAACGGAGACCCCCATGACCGTCATGAAGTCGACCGTCGACCTCCGCATGGTCGACCTACCCGAGGGGAGTTGACCGTGGCCGACGTGCGCAGGTTGCCCCGACCGGTCACCGACGTGTGGAGCTGGCAGATGCAGGCCGCCTGCCGTGACCTGGACAGCGATGTCTTCTTCCATCCCGAACGGGAACGCGGGCCCTCCCGGACGAGGCGGGACATCCGCGCCAAGCAGGTGTGCCGGGCCTGCCCCGTGATCGAGGACTGCCGGCGGCACGCGCTGTCGGTGCAGGAGCCCTACGGGGTGTGGGGCGGGCTGTCGGAGGACGAGCGTCGACAGCTGCTCCGCCGTCCCGACCAGGCCCCGCTCGCCGGTCGGTCATGGCGGGCTCCGGCATGACGCGCGCGGCGCCCACCGATGCGGGGCGGACGATCCAGCTCTGGCTCGATGTGGTCCATCGCATCGGCGCGGTCCTGTTCGGGCTCGGGCTGTGGGCCTTCGGCATTCTCGGGTTCGTCAACCGGATCGAGCTGTTCTCCACCCGCGGGCAACCCGTCATCGGGCTGTCGTCCAATGGCCTGCTCTCGGTGATCTCCCTGGTCGTGGGCGGCGTCCTGATCGCCGCGGCCTTTCGGGGCGGCCGCACCGCCTCCACGGACCTCGTGGTCGTCGGGGCGGCGTACCGGCGGGTGCGGTAGCCGCCCGGAGAAGTAGGCGCCGAGCGCAGAAGGGCGATGCGGGCAGCGTGCGGCGCGGTACTCAGGCCCGGCCGCGAGGCTGGGCCGCCCTGGCCTTGCGGACGACCTGGACCGGGTCGAGGTCGTCCTCCACGAGCCGCCGGGCCACGTCCGCGAGGCGCAGGTTGTTGCTGCGGGCGTAGGTGCGGAGCTGGCCGAACACCGCGTCCATGCCGAGGCCGGAGTGCTGGGCCAGCACGCCCTTGGCCTGCTCGATCACGACCCGGCCATTCAGCGCGACCTGCAGCTGCTCGTTGACGATCTCGCCGCGGCGGATCGCCTGCTCGGACAGCAGGCCGATGGTGGCGACGTCGGCCAGGGCCTGGCCCAGGGCGAGATCGTCGGCGGGCAGGGGTCCGGGCCGGTTGTGGAACAGGTTCATGGCGCCGACCGCCTCGCCCCGAAGCCGCAGCGGCAGCGCATGTACCGACCGGAACGCGCCCTGCGCGGCCACGGCCGCGACGAACAACGGCCACCGCCCCGATGCGTCGGTCAGGTCGGGGACGCTGACGGGTGCACCGCTGCGATAGCAGTCCAGGCACGGGCCCTCGTCGTTCTGCAGCTGCATGAGCTCCACGAGCTGCGCGTCCTCGCTGGAGGATGCGACCACCTGCAGGTGACCCCGCGGATTGGCGAGCAGGATGCCGGCGGCCTCGGCGTCGACCAGCTCCACGACGTGCCCGACGAGCCGGTCGAGCATGTCGACGATGTCGTAGTCGTCGACGAGGGTGTCGGCGAGCTCGACGAACGCCTCGATGACACGGCGTTCTCGGCCCGGACCGGGCTGCGTCACAACGGTGTCCCCTCGGCCGGCATGATCAGCTCATCTCCTCGGTGAAGACTACACGGCGGGCCACCACGTCGCGTGCAACATCAATCAGCAGCCGCTGTTCGACGAACGCGTGGGCGCGCATTCGGGCCAGTGCGTCGGAGGGGCTGACCCCCAACTGGACCAGCACCATCCCCGTGGCCTGATGGATTTCCGCCCGGTTGTTGACCGTCGGATCCAGCCAGTCGGTGCTGCCGGGATCTGTGCGGAGCCCCAACATCATCAACGCCGCCGTGTCGGCGGCACTGAACAGATCGCGGTACTGCGTCGCACTCAACGCTCCCGGCCTCCGACGATAGAGGTCGAGGACACCGAGGTTCACCGCACCCCACTGCAAGGGTAGCGCGAAGAGCCCCCGTACGGCAGTCTGCTCGACGACCGCTGCCGCGAAGACCGGCCAGCGTGCGAAGGCCGACGCGCTGTCGTGCAGGTCCGGCACCAGCACCGGACGACCGGATGTCGCGGCCTCCATGCAGGCGCCCTCGTTGAGGGTGAACTGCAGGTCCTCGAGCCGCTCCGCGGTCGCGTCGGTGGCCCACAGCGTCTGGCGCGCCGGGCTGGTGGTGAGCAGCGAGATCGCCGCACCGTCCATCTCCAACCCGTCCACGCAGGCCTGACAGATCTGCCGTGCCAGGTCCCGGTCGTCGGAGACGTCCCGGGCGATGGCAAGCAACGCCCGGGTGGCCAGGCCAACGTCAAACATACAGTGGTCCGACACCTTCGAACGACCGATTTTCATACGTCATCGGCATCGACACTTCGCAACCATCCGGTCCGGGTGGAGATCCACACCACGCCACGACGGGGACTTGATCGCGCGAAAGCCTGAGCGGAGCGTACCGTGGCAGTCGCCGGTCCGCAGGGGCGGCCCGCCGGCTCGAGCGCCGTGCCGGTCAGACCTGGGCCGAGCCACCATTCCAGGTGAGCACGAGCGTTCCGTCGACCGTTGCGAGGCCGAGGCAGAGAACTTCGCACCGCACCACCCCGTCGGCGCCCGCAGATACCGGCAGCAACCGACCGCCCACAGCACGCAACAGCTCGAACCGACGGCCCTCGGGGTGCACGATCAGCATCTCGCGCACGCCCCTCCCGGCATACCACTCGATTTTGTCGTAGGTCTCGTCGCCGGGTGAGCGGACCTCCACGACGAGCTCGGCACCTTCGGCGCCGCGGGGTGAGCGGTGCTCGGGCCGGCAGAACAGCTGGTCGGAGACCTTGTAGTCGTCGGACTTGTGGTATAGCCCACGCTGTTGTCGACGGATCAGCCGTTGTCGACGGATCAGATCGATGTGGTGATGAGCTCGTCGGCCACCCACCGCGCGACACCGGCGGGGTAGGGCGAGGGCGAACTGACTACGACGAGTCAGAAGCCGGCGTCGATCGCCGCGCCGATCGCGTCCCGGGTGTTGCCGGGCTGGTCGTAGGAAACCGGCATCTGCATCGACCGGGTGATCAGAGGCGGGATCGCGACCGTTCTCGACGCAATAGCGGTTCAGCAGGGCACTGCGGCTCACGGCGTCGTCGACGTCACCGCCCGGGATGTTCACAGGTCGGCGTGCTCAGCGACCACGCGCAGCGTCGAGGCCGCGCGGCCACCGATCATGATCGAGCCGACGCTGATGCCGAAGTCGAGACGCCGGCCGGAGACGACGTCGGTCGTGCCGTTCGGTTCCACCGGGGGGATGCCCGGCGCAACGCGGAGACCCTGCTCGATGCGGCCGCCGCGCTCTTCGTCACCTCAGGTGTGCAGGTGCCCGTTCGGGACATCGCGGCCAAGGCCGGGGTCGGCGTGGGCACGATCTATCGCCACTTCCCGACGCGCGCCGATCTCATCGTCGCCGGCTACCGATACCAGGTCGAGGCCTGTGTCGAGGCCGGACCGACCCTGCTGGCGACCTGCGCCACCCGTACGCCGCACTCGGGCGCTGGATCGACCTGTTCGTCGACTTGCTGGTCACCAAGCACGGACTCGCCGAGGCGCCACAGTCCGACGACGTCGCGTTCGAGACGCTGCATGCCTACTTCCTCGACCGCCTCGTGCCCGTGTGTGCCCATCTCCTTGACGCTGCTGCTGGTGCGGACGAGATCCGCTCCGACACCGACACATACGAACTGATGCGCGCGATCGGCAACCTCTGTATCGGCGCGGAGAACGATTCCCGCTACCGCACAGCCACGATCTCGCCGCCTCCGTCCGCCGCGACAGACCGCCGCA
>JAYSXW010000184.1:0-1670 GCA_043716935.1 Pseudonocardia sp. | reverse complement strand
ATCTCGTCGCTGTCCGGTGCTCGTCCGGCGATGCGGGCGTGGCGTGAGCGACTCGGAGATGCTCGGCCGGCTGGCGGCCCTGACGGAGCCGGCCGGTCGCGCCTTGCTGGAGAGCCTGCGCGACGAGAACGTGACGGGCAGCGGGGGGCTGGCCCTGGGTACCCGGCTTCGGCAGAGGTTCCCCCCGGAGCTGGTGGCCGCCGCTCTCGGACAGCAGGAGCTGCGGACCCGCGCGGCGGCGAAGTTCACCCGCGCCGCCGACATGTTCTTCACCCGCGCCGGGTGGGAACAGGCGTCGGCCGAGATGGTGTCGCAGCACCGCAGTCATCGCTACCGCGGGAGCGTCAGGATCGCCGACCTGTGCTGCGGGATCGGCGGTGACCTCGTCGCGCTGGCCACGGACGCTCACGTTCTCGCAGTCGATCGCGATCCGGTACACCTGTGGATGGCGCGCCAGAACGCCCGGGTCTACAGCGTGGACGGCAACGTCGAGACGCGTGATGCCGACGTGCGGGACGTTGATCTGTCCGGAGTGGACGCGGTGTTCATCGACCCGGCTCGCCGGTCGGCGGCGGGACGGACCCGCGTCGGCGAGAGCGAACCCCCCGTGGGCTGGTGCCTGGAGCTGCACAGCGCCGTGGACCGGGTCGGCATCAAGGCAGCGCCCGGCCTACCCCACGACCGGGTCCCGGCGGGCTGGGAGATGGAGTTCGTCGCCGTCGACCGGGACCTCAAGGAGGCCGTGCTCTGGTCGCCCGGCCTCGCCACCGCGGCGACCCGAGCCACTGTCCTGCCGGCCGGCGACACGATGATGGCCGGGCCAGGCGGTGACCCTGTCGAGGTCGGGGACCCGTCGGAGTACCTGCTCGACCCCAACCCCTCAGTGACGCGCGCCGGGCTCGTCGAGGACCTGGCACGAGATCTGGGCGCCCACAAGATCGACGACCAGATCGCCTTCCTCACCAGCGACGCCGAGCTGCACAGCCCCTTCGCTCGGACGCTGCGGGTGCTCGATTCGGGCCCGTGGAACCAGAAGCAGCTCCCCGAGCGGCTGCGTCGGCTGGACATCGGCGCGGTCGACATCCGACGGCGCGGCCTCGCCGGCGACGTCGACGCCCTGCACCGCAAGCTCAAGCTCTCCGGCTCCCGCCGAGCCACCCTGGTCATGACCCGAGCACGGGACCGCCCCTGGGCACTGATCTGCGTCGACGTCGCCGCACCGTCGCCAGGATCGGCGCGGTGAGCCGCGATCAGCCCCCGAGCGGCGC
This sequence comes from Pseudonocardia sp., assembly GCA_043716935.1. Classification (GTDB taxonomy): domain Bacteria; phylum Actinomycetota; class Actinomycetes; order Mycobacteriales; family Pseudonocardiaceae; genus Pseudonocardia. The sequence goes on along the minus strand of JAYSXW010000184.1, from coordinate 402 downwards.
CCGCGGCCCCCGGCCGGTGTGCCGGGGGCGCAGACTGGACGTGACATGGACCAGGACCGCAGGGGCGACGCACTGGCCGTCGAGCGCGCCGCGACGGTGACGCGGGTGGCGGCGTTGGCCCGTGCCGTGCAGGGCCTCGCCGATGAGCAGGCGCTCACCACCCATGACGACGAGCACGATCCCGAGGGCGTCACGATCGCGGTGGAGAGGGCACAACTGCAGGGCCTGCTGGCCGGCGCCCGCCGTGACCTCGACGCCCTGGACCGCGCGACCGAGCGTCTCACCGCCGGCACCTACGGCCGGTGCGCGCGGTGCCGCGACCGGATACCCGCCTCCCGGTTGGAGGCGCTGCCCGCCACCGAGACGTGTCTCGCCTGCGCCGGCGAACGGTGGAGATGAGTA
>JAYSXW010000183.1:0-1672 GCA_043716935.1 Pseudonocardia sp. | reverse complement strand
GGTGAGCCGCGCGATCGGGCGCGGGATCTCGTACCCGACCAGCTCCTTCCACAACGCCGCGGTGACGGTCTCGCCCAGCTCGATGACGTCGTCCTGTTCGACGAAGCTCATCTCGATGTCGAGCTGCGTGAACTCTGGCTGCCGGTCGGCGCGGAAGTCCTCGTCCCGGTAGCACCGGGCGATCTGGTAGTAGCGCTCCGTGCCGGCGACCATCAGGAGCTGCTTGAACAGCTGCGGGCTCTGGGGCAGGGCGTACCACGAGCCGGGGCGCAGGCGTGCGGGCACGAGGAAGTCCCGGGCTCCCTCGGGCGTGGAGCGGGTGAGGGTGGGCGTCTCGACCTCGATGAACTCCCGCTCGTGCAGCACGGTGCGGGCGATCCGGTTGGCCTCGCTGCGCAACCGCAGCGCCGCGGCCGGACCGCTGCGTCTCAGGTCGAGATAACGGTGCTTGAGCCGGATCTCCTCGCCGATGTCAGAGTGGTCGTCGAGCGGGAACGGCAGCGGTGCCGACTCCGAGAGCACGGTCAGCTCCGTGACGGTGACCTCGACGGCGCCGGTGGGCAGCTCCGCGTTCTCGTTACCGGTGGGCCGACGGACGACCTCGCCGGTGATCTGCACGCAGAACTCCGACCGCAGCCGGTGGGCGCGCTCGGCCATCTCTCCCTCACGGAAGACCACCTGGGCAGAACCCGAGGAGTCGCGCAGGTCGATGAAGATGACCCCGCCGTGATCGCGTCGACGCGCCACCCACCCGGCGAGGGTCACGGACTGTCCGGCGTGCTCGGCACGCAACGTGCCGACAGGGTGGGTGCGCATCACCCGGGGAGGTTATCCGGCGGACCCGGACCGACGGCCAGCAGGTTTCGACGGCTGCTCACAGCAGACTCAGCTGTTCCCCACCGACTGCCGCGACCGGGTCGGCCACGCCCTGGGCCGCACGGCCCGACCGCCCGGCCGGCTCGCGCAGCGTGGTGACGCTGCCCGTGAGGCCGTGGTGGCGCAGCAGCGGCGCCACCCGCGCTCCCAGCGCACGTCGGTAGTCGGGGTCGACGTACGCGCCACGCCGGTAGAGCCGCGCGTAGGGCTCGACGAGCTGCGGGTGCTCACGGGCCAGCCAGGTCAGGAACCACTCCCGCGTGCCCGGTCGCAGGTGCAGCGCGAGCACGCTCGCCCCGGTGGCGCCGGCGGCGGCGATCTCACCGAGCAGCGCGTCGAGTGCCTCCGGGGAGTCGGTGAGCAGTGGTAGCACCGGCGCCACCATCACCCCGCACGACAGACCGGCGCCGGTGATCCGCCGCACCAGATCCAGCCGGGCCGCGGGTGAGGGTGTGCCTGGTTCGAGCCGAGCCTGCAGGCCGCCGTCCAACAAGGCGATCGACACCCCCAGCCCGACCGGGACGTCGGCTGCGGCAGCGGCGAGATCGGGCAGGTCACGGGTCAGGACCGTGCCCTTCGTCAACACTGAGAACGGTGTGCCGGAGCGGGCCAGCGCGGCGATGATGCCGGGCATCAGCCGGTAACGTCCCTCCACCCGCTGGTAGGGATCGGTGTTGGTACCCAGCGCGACGGGTTCACGGGCCCAGCGGGGCGTCGCCAGCTCCCGCTCCAACACCCGCGCGACGTTGACCTTGACGACGATCTGGCTGTCGAAGTCGGCACCCGCATCGAGGTC
>JAYSXW010000182.1:0-4915 GCA_043716935.1 Pseudonocardia sp. | reverse complement strand
GGCCATCCCGAGGTCTACATCGTGGCACTGCCGTTCTTCGGCATCGTCTCGGAGATCTTCCCGGTGTTCGCCCGCAAGCCCGTCTTCGGCTACAAGGGACTGATCTACGCCACGATCGCGATCGCGGCCCTCTCCGCGGCGGTGTGGGCGCACCACATGTACGCCACGGGGGCAGTGCTGCTCGCATTCTTCTCCTTCACCACCTTCCTGATCGCCGTGCCCACCGGGGTCAAGTTCGTGAACTGGATCGGCACCCTGTGGAAGGGCCAGCTGACCTTCGAGACGCCCATGATGTTCGCGCTGGGCTTCCTGGTGACGTTCCTGTTCGGTGGCCTGACCGGTATCCTGCTGGCGTCGCCGCCGATCGACTTCCACGTCTCGGACACCTACTTCGTGGTGGCGCACTTCCATTACGTGCTGTTCGGCACGATCGTGTTCGCCACCTACGCGGGAATCTACTTCTGGTTCCCGAAGATGACGGGCCGGATGTTGGACGAGACGTTGGGCAAGGTGCACTTCTGGTTGACGTTCATCGGGTTCCACCTGACGTTCCTGGTGCAGCACTGGCTGGGGGCGCAGGGTATGCCGCGCCGGTATGTGGACTACCAGCCGCAGGACGGGTTCACGGTGTTGAACTCGATTTCCTCGGTCGGGGCGTTCGTGCTGGGCGCCTCGACGCTGCCGTTCCTGTGGAACGTGTTCAAGAGCTATCGGTACGGCCGGGTCGTGACGGTCGACGACCCGTGGGGCTTCGGCAACTCGCTGGAGTGGGCCACCACGTGCCCGCCGCCACGGCACAACTTCACGGAGCTGCCGCGGATCCGCTCGGAGCGCCCGGCGTTCGAGTTGCACTACCCGCACCTGGTGGAGCGATTCCGCGGCGAGGCTCACGTCGGTGGCCACACGTCGAGCTACGAGGTCATGGCCCGCGGCACCGAGCAGGAGTACAGCCCGAGCGGTGACAAGAAGGACCGCTAGGTCGGTGGCGGACACCACAGTCCTGATCACGGTCACCGGCCCCGACCGCCCGGGGGTCAGCTCGGTGCTGTTCGCCGCGCTCACCCGGCACGGGGTGGACCTGCTCGACGTCGAGCAGGTCGTCATCCGCGGGCGGCTGACGTTGGGTGCGCTGGTCTCGGCCCAGCACGATCCCGAGGGGCTGCAGGAGGCCGTCGAGCAGGCGATGGCGAGTATCTCGATGCAGGTGGAGACCTCGCTGGAGGCGCACGACGACCCCGCCTCCCGCCGCCGCTCCAGCCACGTCGTCGTGGTGATCGGACGGCCGATCACCGCGCGGGCCTTTGGGTCGGTGGCCCAGGCCCTCGCCGAGGCCGGCGCCAACATCGATTCCATCCGCCGGGTCGCCGACTACCCGGTCACCGGTCTGGAGCTGATGGTCTCCCCGTCGCCGGGTCGCGGGTCGGAGGACTACCCGCCCGGGACGTTGCGCGCGCGGCTCGTCGAGGTGGCCCGCACCGCCGGCGTCGACGTGGCCGTCGAGCGGGCCGGGCTCGCGCGGCGCAGCAAGCGGCTGATCGTCTTCGACGTCGACTCCACGCTCGTGCAGGGTGAAGTGATCGAGATGCTCGCGGCGCGGGCCGGCGCCGAGGCGGAGGTCCGGGCCGTCACCGAGGCCGCGATGCGCGGTGAGCTGGACTTCGCCCAGTCGCTGCGCCGCAGGGTCGCCGTGCTCGCCGGGCTGCCCGAAACGGTGCTCGCCGAGGTCGCGGGCGAACTGCTGCTCACCCCCGGTGCCCGCACCACCATCCGGACCCTCAAGCGCCTCGGCTTCCGCTGCGGCGTCGTCTCCGGCGGCTTCATCCGCGTGATCGCGGGGCTCGTCGGCGAGTTGGGGCTGGATTTCGCCGCCGCCAACGAGCTGGAGGTCCTCGACGGCCGGCTCACCGGGCGGGTGCTCGGGGAGATCGTCGACCGGCCGGGGAAGTCGGCGGCGCTGCGCCGGTTCGCGGGTGAGTTCGGGGTGCCGCTGGAGCAGTGCGTGGCCGTCGGCGACGGAGCCAACGACATCGACATGCTCACCACCGCGGGCCTGGGCATCGCGTTCAACGCCAAGCCCGCTCTGCGCGAGGTCGCCGACACGGCGCTGTCGCACCCGTACCTCGACGTCGTGCTGTTCGTGCTGGGCATCACCCGCGACGAGGTGGAACGGGCCGACGCGGCCGAGGGTATCCACAGCCGTGTCTGACCCGCGCGTCCCCGCGCCCGTGGACGACCGTTCACGACCGCCGGAACTGTTGGCGTCGCTCGCCCTGCGGTACCGGCCGGGTGCGGCGGTCCCGCCGGAGCCCGACGCGGTGGTCCGGGCGATGCCGCTGATCCTGCGACTGGAGAAGCCGCCGGCCGGTCGGACGCCGGTGCTGGAGGCGGCCGCTGCCGCAGCGCTCGCCCTGTGCCTCGACCCACGCGCCGAGCCCGGTGGGGAGTGGCACGACGTCGTCTCGGCGTGGGTGGGCAGTCGCACCCGCAAGATCGCCCGCCGGGCCCGCACCGCGTACTGGGACGCCACGGCGGAACTGCCGGGCGTCACGTGGTCGGTGGGGTCGGCGCAGGTCCGGGCGCTGCTGCCGGGCCCGGTCGACGAGGTGCCGAGGATCGTCTCGCGGCTCCAGATCGGCGGCACCGACCTGGAGCCCGACGACCCGCCGGCTCCGGTCGGGGACGTGCCGGTCATCTGGGTGAACGCGGCGCTCGGGATGACCGTAGGGAAGGCTGCGGCGCAGGTCGGGCACGCGTCGATGCTCTACGCCGGGGCCCACGGTCTCAGGTCCGTGCCGCCGTTCGCGGTGCGTGATGCCGATTCCGCCCGGTGGCGCGAGCTGTGCCGAGCCGCCGTGCGCGGGGACGCCGTGCCCGTGCGGGACGCCGGCTTCACCGAGGTGGCGCCGGGCACGATCACATGTGTCACCGTCTGAGGCCGTTCCGGTGACGGTCCGGTACGTCCGCCGGTGCTGCCGGTCACCCGGGGACGCTGGTCACCGGGCCGCTCCACCGGTGGCCGGACGGGAGGTCAACGGGAGCGGGTCGATGATCTGACTACCCTGCAGTGGTGGACGAGGCGAGCCTGACGATGCTGCTCGGTGCCTGCGTCGACATTGCCCGCATGCAGGTGGCGGTGCGCCACGAGGAGCTGGAGACGCTGGCCGCGGCGCGGCTGGGGATCGACCGGGACGATCCGGCCGGCCGGGAGTTGCTCGACGCCGCCGAGGTCGAGCTGCTGGAAGGCCCCGACGCTCCGCTGACGATCCTCGCACCGGACCTCGTGATCCACGTGCCCGCACTGACCGAGGGTGCCGTGCTCACCCACCGGCTGTCGGACGTCGAACGGGCCGAGTCGTTCCTGGCCCTCGACGGCGACCTGGCCGTGTTCCGGCGCACGCCGACGCCGACGGTGGCGCAGGGCCCCCTGGAGCTCGACGACGAGGGCACCGCCTGGTGGGGCCCGGACGGCTGGCTCGTCGAGCTGCCCGTCGGGGCGCTGCTGACGGTGCAGGCGACGGTCGACGGCGCCGTGAGGGTCGAAGTGGTCGAGCGCGAGCCCACGGCGACACCCGAGCTGGTTGCGGCCGTGCGGGACGCCTACGACCGCGAGGTCGCGCAGGCGTGGTTGCCCGTGCCCGCCGATCTCCTCGTCGTGGCTGTCCTGCACGCCGACCGGGCCGCGTTCGCGGAGCCCCGGCCACCGCTGACCGACCTTGCGGCGGCCGCCGGGCTGGAGCGGCGCGAGGACGAGTTCGCGCACGAGGGGTCGGTGTGGCAGGCGGGTCAGGAGGCCGATCGGCAGTACCGGCTGATCGACCGGTTCCCCGACGGTGGCGCCGCCGAGGCGTCCGAAGCGCTGGACCTGCTCGTCCGCAGCGCCGAGGATCCGTCGGCGCTGCGCCGCGTGCTCGACCTGATCGCGGAGCCCGACGTCGTGGAGGCCGTCGTCGACGAGCTGCTGTGGCCCGACGAGAGCCCGGACTCCGTCGCCGCGCTCGTCACGCTGGGGGACCGGTTGCTCGCGGCGGCCGGCACGTCACCGCGGGCCGCGACCGCCGGCTGGGTCGCCGCCGTCGCCGCCGAGCGGGACGGGCGCGTGCTGGACGCCGAGTCGCACCTGCGCGCCGCCGCGGCCGCGGCCGACGGCTGGCCGTTCGTCGAGGACCGGCTGGCCTGGTACGAGTCCGACCGCGGTGACGCGGCCGCCGCGCGGGGTCGCTGGCTCGCGATCGGCACGCCCGCCGACGAACCCGACGTCGCCGTCCTGCCGCCGGCCGCGACCGGCCCGGAGCCGGGACGCAACGACCCGTGTTGGTGCGGGTCGGGCCGCAAGTACAAGCAGTGCCATCTCGGGCGCCCCGCCCTGCCGCCACTGCCGGAGCGGGTCGGCTGGCTGTGGCGGAAGTCCGTCGCGTACCTGGATCGCCGCGGTGGCGCTGCGCAGGACGCGATCCTGGACGCCGCCGAAGCCCGGGCCGGCGACGACGGCGAACTCGACGCGGCGCTGGCCGACCGGCTGGTGACCGACGTCGTGCTGCACGAGGACGGCTGGTTCGGTCGCTTCCTGCACGACCGCGGCCCGCTCCTGCCCGAGGACGAGGCGCTGCTGGCCGCGTCCTGGCTGATGGTGGACCGGTCGGTGTACGAGGTACTCGAGACCCGCCCCGGCGAGGGCATGACGGTCCGCGACCTGCGCACCGGCGACCGGCTCGTGGTCCGCGAACGGCTCGCCCGCCCGGCCGTCGGCGACCGGCTGTGCGGCCGAGCCGTGCCCGACGGGTCGGGGCCGGACGGGTCGGGACCGGAGGACTCTGGACCGGGCGGGTCGGGACCAGACGGGTCGGGACCGGAGGACTCTGGACCGGGCGGGTCGGGGCCGGAGGGGTCGGGACGCCGGTTCGTCGGCTCGGTGTTC
>JAYSXW010000181.1:0-1683 GCA_043716935.1 Pseudonocardia sp. | reverse complement strand
TGGGCGTCATGTCGCCGCTGTCGCCGACCAGGCACGCCGGTGACGTCGTCAGCCGCGACGTCAGCCGGACCTCGCGCACCTGGTCGTCCAGGGCGGTGCCCATCCACGCCAGCAGCCCGGCGAAGCGGTCCTTCTCCTCGTCGGCCACACCGGCCTCGTCCAGGTCGACCTGGCCCTTGCCGATCGAGACCATCGGGGTTCCGTCGAACTCGGGCACCGAGTCCACCCACACCTCGTCGATCGGGTCGGTCAGCAGCAGCACCTCGTAGCCCTTGGCCCGCAGGGCCTCCATGTGCGGGGAGTTCTCGATCGCCGTGCGCGACTCCCCCGTCATGTAGTAGATCCGGTCCTGACCCTCGGGCATCCGCTCCTTGTAGGCGGCGAGCGTGGTGGGCGCCTCGGCGTCGTGCGTGGTGGGGAACGAGCAGATCTCCAGGATCTCGGTGCGGTTGTCCGGGTCGTCGAGCAGCCCCTCCTTGAGCGCGCGGCCCATCTCGGCCCAGAACGTCGTGTACTTCTCGGCGGGCAGCGCCTTGATCGTCGAGAGCACCTTGCGCACCAGCCGCTTGCGGATCAGCTGGATCTGGCGGTCCTGCTGGAGAATCTCGCGGGAGACGTTCAGCGACAGGTCCGCGGCATCGACCACACCCTTGACGAACCGCAGGTACTCCGGGACGAGCGCCTCGCAGTCGTCCATGATGAACACCCGGCGGACGTAGAGCTGCACGCCGCGCCGGCGCTCACGAAGGAACAGGTCCATCGGCGCACGGGCCGGCAGGAACAGCAGCGCCTGGTACTCGAACGTGCCCTCGGCCTGCAGCCGGACGGTCTCCAGTGGCTCCTGCCAGTCGTGGCTGACGTGCCGGTAGAACTCGGCGTACTCGGTGTCGGTGACCTCGCTGCGGGGCCGCGCCCACAACGCCTTCATCCGGTTGAGAGGCTCGGCCTCCCCCGCCGTGCGGATCGGCCAGGTGATGAAGTCCGAGTAGCGCACCACCACGCGCCGGATCGTCGACGGCTCGGTGTAGTCGGGCATCGCGTCGTCGGGGTCGGCCGGCTTCAGCGTGAGGGTGACGGCGGTGCCCTGCGGCGCTTCCGGGGCGTCGTCGATCGTGTACGTGCCCTCCCCTGCCGACTCCCACCGCACCCCGGCCGCCGCTCCGGCCCGGCGGGTGATCAAGGTTACGGTGTCGGCCACCATGAAGCTGGAGTAGAAGCCGACTCCGAACTTGCCGATCAGCTCCCGAGCCGCGCCGGCCTCCTGGGACTTCTGGCCGTCGGAGTCCTGGGCATGGGAAGCGGCACGCAGCGAGGCCAGCATCTCCGCGGTTCCGGACTTCGCGATCGTGCCGATCAGCGCGACGACCTCGTCCCGGGACATGCCGATCCCGTTGTCGCGCACCGTGATCGTGCGCGCCTCCACATCGGCGTCGATCTCGATGTGCAGGTCGGAGGCGTCGACCTGCAGGTCCTTGTCCCGATAGGTCTCCAGACGCAGCTTGTCCAACGCGTCCGAAGCGTTGGAGATCAACTCCCGGAGGAAGACGTCCCGGTTCGAATAGATCGAGTGCACCATCAGCCGCAGCAGCTGACGGGCCTCGGCCTGGAACTCGATGGTTTCGGCGGTCATGAATGAAGGTCCTTCCGCAGCGCTAATCCGGTCGAGACCCTAGCGAGCCGCCC
>JAYSXW010000019.1:0-6394 GCA_043716935.1 Pseudonocardia sp. | reverse complement strand
GTTCGGGTACCGGCGGTGCGGGGGTCGGCGGTCGGGGTGTCAGGGCCAGGTGTCGCTGCTCGGTGGCCAGCCGCTGCGCTTCCCGCCGGCTGCGTTCGGCCAGCACGGCGGCCAGGAACGCCTCTGCCGGGGTGCCCGGTGGTGGCGGTGGACCGACCACCGACCCGACCTCCGATGCCAGCGAGGACGCCATCGACATCCGGGCCCGAGGGTCGAGTCCCGGAGCCCGGACGAGGAACTGACGGGCGGCCAGAGCGAGACCGTCGGGCAGCTGGGACAGGGTCACCGACGTGGCCCAGCCGGCCAGGGGTGGGGGCATCAGGATGACCGCCTGCGGCCGCGACGGGGCCCGTTCCCGGACCACGACCGTGCCGGCGAGCCGGTCGCCGAGGCGCTGGCCGCGCACCGAGACCAGCGACGAGATCAGGGCGATGGCGCCGGTGAACCCGCTCAGCGCCCCGAAGTCGGCGATCAGACCGGTCAGGCCGCGGACGAAGGCGTGCCGGAACCGGATGGGGCCGCCGTCGTCACGCACCACGCGCAGCCCCAGGGCGAGCTTCCCGAGCGACCGGCCCCGCGACAGCGTCTCCACCGTCACCGGCACCCCGACGAACAGGCCGAGGATCAGTACCAGTGCGACGGCGCCGGCGAGCGCGTCGTCGCGGGAGAACAGGCCGGCGGCCGCGCAGCCGAGCAGGATCAGCCCGAATCCGAGCGCGAGCAGCGCCACGTCGATCGTGAACGCCAGGCATCGGGTGGCGAGCCCGGCCGCGGGGAGATCCACCACCACCGCGTCGCCGGTGATCACGTCACGCACGCGTCCATTCTGCCCCTATCCTCACGCGCGTGGACGTCGACGCGTACACCGCGGCACACCAGGGCCAATGGCGGCGGCTGCAGCAGCTCGTGCGGAGTCGCAGGCTGACCGGGGCGGAGTCCGACGAGCTCGTCTCGCTCTACCAGCGCACGGCCACGCACCTGTCGACGATCCGCTCGGCCGCGCCCGATCCCGCGCTCGTCTCCCGGCTGTCCACCCTGGTCGCGACGGCCCGGGCGGCGATCGGTGGCGCGCAGACCCCGGCGTGGCGCGTCGCGGTCCGGTTCCTCGCCGTCGGGTTCCCGGCTCAGCTGTACCGCACCCGTCACTGGACCGTCGGCGTCACCGCGGTGAGCCTGGTACTCGCGTGGGTGATCGGGACGTGGGTGGCGGGCGACCCGGCTGTGCAGGCCGGCATCGCGTCCCCGGAGGAGATCCGGCAGCTCGTCGAGCAGGATTTCGCGAGCTACTACTCGTCGAACCCGGCCGGGTCGTTCGCGTTCCAGATCTGGACGAACAACGCCTGGGTGGCGGCGATCTGCCTCGTCACGGGGATCCTGCTGCTGCCGGTGGCGTGGATACTGCTGGAGAACGTGGCCAACCTCGGGGTCAGCGGCGGGCTGATGGCCGGCGCCGGCAAGCTCGACCTGTTCTTCGGTCTGATCCTGCCGCACGGGATGCTGGAGCTCACCGCGGTGTTCATCGCGGCCGGCGCCGGGCTCCGGCTGGGCTGGACGTGGGTGGATCCCGGGCCGCTCCCGCGCGGTGTGGCGGTCGCGGCGGCCGGGCGGGCCACCGTCGGAATGGCAATCGGGTTGACGGTACTGCTGCTGGTCAGCGGGGTGATCGAGGCGTTCGTGACGCCGTCGGGACTGCCGACCTGGGCTCGGGTCGGCATCGGGGCCCTGGCCGAGATCGCGCTGGTGGTCTACGTGCTGACGCTGGGCCGGCGCGCGGCGGCAGCGGGCGAGACCGGCGACATCGAGTCGGGCGACCGGCTGCCGACCGTGGGTTAGAGGCGCCCGGCTGCCTTCAGCGCCAGGTATGCGTCCGCCACGGCCGGTGCGAGCCGGTCGGGGGGCGCGTCGACGACCGTCACCCCGCGCCCGCCCAGCAGCTGCCCGGCGGCGAGCCGCTCGGCGGCGGCCCGCTCGGCCGCGGCGGCGTCGTAGATCGCGATCCCATCGGCGCGGCCGCGGGCCATCTCCTCCACCCGCGGGTCCGACACCGACGCCACCAGCACGTGGTGCCGTGTCGTGAGCAGCGGCAGGCCGGGCAGCAGGCCCTCCTCGACGGTCGCGGCATCGAGCCCCGTGAACAGCACCACGAGCGAGCGGCGGGGGGTGCGGGACAGCACCGTCGCGACCAGGCCGCGCACGTCGGTCTCCACCAGCTCGGGTTCCAGCGGGGCCATTGCGGCCACCAGCCGGTCCACCCCGGCGACGCTCGCCCGGATCCGACGGTCGTAGGCGAGCAGGGAGACCCGGTCCCCGGCGCGGGCGGCGAGCACCCCCAGCAGCAGCGCGGCGTCCATGGCCGCGTCCAGGCGCGGCGCCCCGATGTCGCCGGTGCCCACCCGACCGGCCGAGGTCCGGCCGGTGTCGAGCACCAGCAGCACGTTGCGGTCACGTTCCGGGCGCCAGGTGCGCACCACGACGTCGGAGGAGCGGGCCGTGGCGCGCCAGTCGATGGAGCGCACGTCGTCGCCGATCACGTACTCGCGCAGCGAGTCGAACTCCGTGCCCTGACCCCGCACCATCACCGCGGACCGGCCGTCGAGCTGCCGCAGCCGGGCCAGCCGCGACGGGAGGTGCCTGCGCGAGGTGAACGGGGGCAGCGCCCGCACCGTCCACGGCACGAGGTGCGCCCGCTGTCGGCCGGCCAGCCCCAGCGGGCCCAGCGAGCGGATCGTGACGCGGTCGGCCGGTCGGTCACCGCGGCGCGTCGGCGTCAGGGTCGTCGTCAGCCGCCGGCGCTCACCGGGCGGGACGTGCAACCGCTGCCGGCCGGGCGTGGCGCCCGCGCTGGGCGGCCAGGCGTCGCGCAACACCCCGCGCAGGGTGCGGCCGCCGGGGTTGGTCACGACGAGCTCGACGGTCACGCTGTCGCCCAGCCGCACCGCCGTCCCGCCCTCGCGGCGCAACGACAGGCTGGCGATGGGGGCGGCCAGCGCGAGGTCTACGAGCACCCCGAGCAGCACGACGCCCAGTACCGCGAGGACTCCGGCCAGGTTCGGCGCGGCGACGCCGACCACGAGGGCGCCGAGCACCGCCAGGGCCGCCGTGCGTCCGGTGAGGGCCATTCAGCGCCACAACATCTCAGCAGCGGATCTCAGCGCGGCACGGGTACCGTGGCGAGCACCCCGTCGACGACGGCGTCGGCGGTGACCCCGTCGAGCTCCGCCTCGGGACGCAACGCCAACCGGTGCCGCATGGTCGGGAGGGCCAGCGCCTTGACGTCGTCGGGGGTGACGTAGCCGCGACCTGAGAGCCACGCCCACGCCCGGCTCGCGGCCAGCAGCGCCGTGGCGCCGCGCGGCGAGACCCCGAGTGTGACGGCAGCGGCCGTGCGGGTGGCCCGACAGACGTCGGCGACGTAGCCGATCACCTCCGGGCCCAGCGCGACGGTCGCGACCGCCCGCCGGGCGGCCTCGATGTCGGACACTCCCGCCACCGGCGTGACTCCGGCCGCGGCCAGGTCCGACGGATCGAAGCCGGCGGCGTGCCGGGTCAGGACCGTGATCTCGTCGGCGCGTTCGGGCAGGCCCATCGTCAGCTTGAGCTGGAACCGGTCGAGCTGGGCCTCGGGCAGCGGGTAGGTGCCCTCGTACTCCACGGGGTTCTGGGTGGCGATGACGACGAACGGTTCCGGCAGCATGCGGGGCTCGCCGTCGATCGAGACCTGCCGCTCCTCCATCGCCTCCAGCAGCGATGCCTGCGTCTTGGGTGGCGTGCGGTTGATCTCGTCGGCCAGCAGCAGGTTGGTGAAGACCGGACCGGCGCGGAAGGAGAACTCGGCGGTGCGGGCGTCGTAGACCAGCGAGCCGGTGACGTCGCCCGGCATGAGATCGGGGGTGAACTGCACCCGCTTGGAGTCCAGGTCGAGGCTGCGCGCCAGGGCTCGCACCAGCAACGTCTTCGCGACGCCCGGCACGCCCTCGAGCAGCACGTGCCGCCGGCACAGCAGCGCGACCACGAGCCCGGTGACCGCGGCGTCCTGGCCGACGACGGCCTTGGCCACCTCCCGGCGGACCGCGTGCAGAGCGGCCCGGGCCTGGTCCGGTTCGGTGACGGCGGACTGCGTCGCGGTGGCCGGTGCCGCGGCGGACTCTGACCCGCTGGGCTGTGCCGCCGTGGATCGGGGAGCGTTCACGAACGCCTTACCTCCTTCTCACAGGTGTCCAGCGCCACCGCAACGTCGATCATGGCCGCGTCATCGCCCGGCGCCGGACCGTACAGCAGTGCGGTGACCTCGCCCGCCGGGCGCCCGCTGCGCGCCGCGACGGCGGCGACCAGCTCGGGTGCGGGTGCCCCGGGCCCGCCGGTGCCGGTCGGCAGGCCGACGACCGTGCTCAGCCGGGTCCGGCTCGCCCGGCGGAGCACGTCGGTGGCGTGCCCGCGGGCCTGCGCCCGGCGGTAGAGCAAAGCCCGGCCCTCGACCGCCTCGGCCGCGCGCACGACGACCGGTAGCGGCTCGGCGACGACCGGGCCCAGTCGCCGGGCCCGCCAGACGATCGTCAGCAGCAGTGCGGTGAGCAGGGGCAGCGCGCCCCAACGCCAGCCGGCGGGGATCAGCTCGGTGACCGAACGCTGCTGGTCGACCGGCAGCCCCTCCGGGACGGGTAGGAACCACACCAGCCGGGGATGGCGACCCAGCAGGCGCATCGTCAGGGCGGCGTTGCCCTCCTCGGCGAGCGAGCGGTTGGTCAGCGGTGCCGTTGAACCCAGCACCGTGACGGTCGCCGTCCCCGCACCGAGCTGTACGACGGCGGACCCGTCGGGCGTCGGGTAGCAGGCCGGTGCGCCCGATGGCGCGGTGTAGACGGCGGTGTCGCGGAGCGCGGCAGGTCCCGCGGCGCGCGCGGCGTCGAGGTCGCATCCCGGCTGGACGACGTCGACGGAGCGGCCGCCCACCTCCACGACACCGGGCGCCAGCGCGTCGAGCACGTCCTGGTGGGGCTGGACGAGCACGGTGTCGGCACCCCCCGAGCGCACGGCGTCGACCTGCCCGGCCGAGAGCACCGACGGGAACGGCACGAGGACGGTGGCGTCCGATCCGGCGGCCCTGATGTCGGCGGCCGAGCGCGCGATGTCGACCCGCACCCCCCGGGCGGTCACGAGCCGGGCCAGCGCCCGGCTGCCGGACTCGTCGATGCTGGTCGGGTCGAGCGCGGCCCGGTTCGTGCGGTCGGCGAACGCCGCCAGTACGACCGCGACGACGACGATCAGCGCGACGATCGCGAGCGGCCCGCGCGCCGCCGCCCAGATCCGGCGTGGGTCGCGCCGGACGGCGGTGTCGGGTGTCGTCACCGGCGCACCACCGGACGCGCGCGCCCCACGGCCTCGTCGACGGCCCGCATCCGCGCGGCGGTCTCCGCGGTCGCGGGCGCCCCGCCGTACCAGACGTCGTCGAACAGGTCGGCGGCCGCGCGCAGGTCCGCGGCGCACGCGGGCAGCGCCGATCCGGCCTCGGCCGCCGCCTCGTGGGCGGTACGGCCGGGCCGTCCGTCGAGCAGGTCACGCTCCTCCAGCCCGCGCACGATCGCGCGCAGCCGGGCCCGGACCGCCGGTACCCACTCGCCGCGCGCGGCGAACCCGTCGGCGTCCCGCCGGTGGTCCACGGCCGAGCGCGGCCCGGTGTCGAACGGTGCGGCCGGGGCGGTCGCGGTGCGGGCGACGGCGCCGATCCGCCACCGGATCGCCACCACGGCGACGACCACGAGCACCACGATGACCACCAGCCCGCCGTACCCACCGGGGCTCTGGTCGGCCGCCGAGCTCAGCAGCCGTCCCAGCTGCTCGACGATCCAGCGCACGGCCTGCTCGAACAGCGAGGGCCGACCGGCCGCGTAGGCGGGGTCGGACAGCTCGCGGGCCGCCGCGTCGCGCGCGTCGTCCCGATCGATGTCGATCGGGATGGCGAAGGGGACGGCGGCGATCGTCAGCGCGGCGATCACGGAGCGACGGCCCGTTGCAGGGCGATGTCGAGACCCTCCCGGCGCATGCGCTGGTCGAGGTAGAGCAGGCCGGTGGCACCTGCGGTGAAGGGTCCGGTGAGGGTGCTGGCCAGGATCGTGCCGATCGCCGTGAGCACCACGACGAGCGCCACCGGAGTGGCCGACGGGTCCGTGGCGAGTCCGGCCGTCAGGACCGCGCCGAGGGAGAACGGGGCGGCCAGGATGCCGGCGATGACCGACGCGATGACCCCGGCGAGCAGCAGGATCCCGAAGACCCGCCCCCACTGGGGGGCAACCAGCCGGCGGGATCGGCCGAACGCCGCGATCACCCCACCCCCCTCCAGCACGTACACCGGGCCGGCCAGCGACCACGTCACCGACAGGTAGACCAGACCGGCGAG
>JAYSXW010000180.1:0-1689 GCA_043716935.1 Pseudonocardia sp. | reverse complement strand
CCGCCGGCCGGGGCGAAATCACGGCACAGTCGGGCGACGACGTCCTCCCACTGCTTGGCGATCCGCCGCTCGTTGGCCTGTTCGATGGTGTCCGGGGTGACCGTGACGGTTTCGGCGTCGGCCGGGGCCGCGACATCGGACGCGGGATCCGACGGCTCGGCCGGGGGGTCTGTTGGGTGTTGCTCGGCTCCTTCCGCGGGCGGCGCGGTGGAGGGGCTTACGGGTGGCTTGTCGGGGGTGGTGGGCGCTGGGTTGGTCACCGGCCGGTGTGTGTTCGCGAACTTCCGGTGGATGGTGTGCAGGTTCTGGTCGGCTCCGGGTGGGTTCGGCTGGGTCCATCCGGATGTGCGGGTGGGGGGTGTGGTCATGGCAGGCGGGTCTCCGGTTGCGCGATTGGTCCTGCTGTGGCGTTCCCGGCAGGCCCGGCGCAGTCGAGTTGCTGTGTTCGCCGACCGTACGACACGGCCGGGGGCGGCCGTCGCCGCCTCCGGCAGTTCGCAACCTGCTGCCCACTGCGGGCCACGCTCGGCGCAGAAGGGCCCTCAGGAGTTCGCGGCCTCGACGCCGTCGCCCTGGCCTGAGCTGACACCGGCGCAGGCTGGCGCTGCCCGCCCGCCCTCTCCCGAAGCGGCGGTGGCGCCCGCAGCCGTGCGGGTTGCGGGTCATCAGCATCAGTCGGCGGATCACCACTTATAGGTGGCGAGCGCGCCGGACGAGGAATGACGAGCACGTACCTCCTCGACGCCAACGTGCTGATCGCGCTCACCCTGGCCGAGCGCGAACACCACCCGCGAGCCTCCCGGTGGGCGGTAGGGATCGAGCGGTTCGCGGTGTGTCCGGTCGTCGAGGGGGCCCGCCCCGCCGACGACCCGTTCGGCCCAGGGTGTCACGACCGACGAGTTCGTCGCGCTCGCCGAGGATGTGTCGGGGCAGCAGCTCGACGAGCTGTTCGCGACCTGGTTCGACACCGTGGCCAAGCCGGCCCGAGCCGGGCTCGTCCTCGTCCTCGTCCGAGCACGCCTCCGACATACGGTCGGTCGCCCGGGTCGCTCCAGGGGGTCGGGATTGTTCTGCAGCCGGCGGAGGCCGCTCGCGACCACGTTCTGCGCGTTCCCGACCTGGCTCCCGACGAACTCGGTCACCGCGCTGCGGGCGCTCTCGACCGGGTCGGACGACGGCGGTGACGCCGGCTCCACCGCCTCCGCGCCGGCGGCCTCCTCGACCTGCTCCGCAGGCTCGGCCTCCTGCACCGGCTCCGCCTCCTGCGGCGTTTCGGCCGGCTGGACGGCCTCGGTGAACACCGGCGACGGCATGGTCGCCGGCGACAGCCCAGGTGCACCGCCGAAGGTGAACCCGTCAGCGCCGGCCCGTTCGGCCCGCTCGGCGGCCTCGACCAACAGGCTTAGACCGGTGTCGCGGTCCCAGGTCATGACGTCGCTCGACGGCGGGACCGGGCGCGGGTCGGCCAGGCCGAGCCGGAGACCGCGACCGGACTCCCGTCCGGGCATCGCCGGGCCAGGGCCCAAACGGTGGCGCGCATGCCATCGGAGATCACAGCGTCTTCGGGACGCCCGACGATCGGGGTGAGGACGCCGTCGTAGTCGAGGATCACCGCGGGCCGGCGACCGGCCAGTCGACTGCGCAGACCGTCGTCGTCGGGCGCGCGCGGAAGGCAATGCAGGGACTGTG
>JAYSXW010000179.1:0-15214 GCA_043716935.1 Pseudonocardia sp. | reverse complement strand
TTCACGCTGCTACAACCACTTGATTGATCTATTCAATGAGATCAATCAGCCTCGACAACTGTGAACCTGATGCTCGGATACCCCGATGCCCCGTCCGGGATGGGATCGGCGAGCAGGTCGGTCTGAGGGGTCCCGCTGCGGTCCACAGCGCGTGACTGAAGGACGTGACCTCCAGCGGCGAGCGAGACGTCGAGATGCCACATCCGCCAGGTGTTCCGGTTGACCTCGGTGGAGAGCTGAGCCGGCTGCCAGGGACCTCCGTCGAGTCGGACCTCGACCCGATCGATCCCCGTGTGCTGCGCCCAGGCGATCCCGGCGAGGGTGACGGAGCCCGCCGGCACCGACGCGAACGGCTTGGGCAGGTCGATGCGCGACATCGTCTTGATCGGCGCCTTCTGCGCCCAGCCGCGCTCGAGCCAGTACCCCTTTCTCGACGGGTCGGCGAACGAGGTGAGCTCCATGTCGGAGATCCACTTGCACGCCGAGACGTAACCGTAGAGGCCGGGCACGATCATCCGCACCGGGAATCCGTGCTCGGGCGGCAGCGCCTCGCCGTTCATGCCGATGACGAGCAGTGCGCCGCGGTCGGCCTCCATGACGACGTCGGTGGGCGTGCCGGTGTACCAGCCGTCGAGGCTGCGGGTGTAGATCTGGTCGGCACCCGGCGCGATCCTCGCCTCCAGCAGGATGTCGCGCAGCTCCACGCCGACGAAGTTCGCGGTGGACACGAGGTCGCCGCCGATCGGGTTGGAGACACACGTCATCGTGATCGTGCGCTCCACCAGTCGACGCGACAGCAGATCGTCGAAGGTGAGTGTCGTCTCGTTGCCGACCATGCCGTGGATGCGCATCGACCAGTCCGCCGCGGCCTGCGACGGAATCCGCAGCGCGGTGTCGATCCGGTAGAAGTTCGGGTTGGAGGTGACGAAGGTCGGGGTGCCCAGCCCGGCGAAGTCGGCGCCCGCGGGGATGGCGGGGGCGCGCTCGGCCAGCCGCGCGCGCGCGAGCTGGGCGGTGACGGCGGCGCGGGAGTCGCCACCGGCGGTGCCGCCCAGCAGCTGACCGACCCCGGCCGCCCCCAGCGACACGAGCCCCACGGCCGCGGACGAGCCGATCAGCAGCGTGCGCCGCGAGACGCCGAGGCCCGCGTCTGGCGAGGTGTCGTAGCGGCGCTGGGCCAGCGCGTGCAGGCCGGCGAACACGGCGAGGCCGACGATCAGCGATCCGATCGGCGCGACGAGGTCCAGCGGGGCGAACACCGGCGCGAAGATCACGGCGAGGGTGCCGAGCGTGCCCAGCACCGCGACGACGGTCAGGCCCGGTCCCGGCCGGTGGCGCGACGCAATGCCGCCCAGCGCGGCGACGATCGCGATGACCACCCCCATGCCCGAGAGCAGGACGGGCTTGTCGGCCGTGCCGAAGGTGTGCTTGGCGAACTCGGTGAGGAACTGGGGCGAGAAGCGGATGACGGTGTCGCCCACGGCGAAGTACGGCGACGAGACCGGCGAGACGATCCCGGCTACGAGGTGCCCGACCCCCAGCGCAGCACCGACCGCCAGCAGTCCGAGGAGCGCGGCGACGGCGCGGGGGATGGCGGATCGGGTCGGGGACGCGGGCAGGGGCGGTTCAGCGGTCGTGCTCACAGCCGGACGTTCGCCTGATCAGCGGTGACGGTTCACCACCTCAACCCAGGGCGGCGCGGAAGCGGGCCTCCTCGACCCGGAAGTAGCCGTGCTCCCGGCCGTCGATCTCGATCACCGGGACGCGGTCGCCGTACTCGGCGCGCAGAGCCGGATCGGCGTCGATGTCGACCGAGCCCCAGGAGTGGCCCAGCTCGTCGCAGATCCGCTTCGTCTCGGTCTCCGCCGTGACGCACAGGCTGCAGTTCCGCCGGGTGTAGACGACGACCTTCCTCATCCCCGACCCGTCAGCTGCTGCCGCGCGAGCTTGCCCGTCGGCGTGCGGGGCAGGGCGTCGGTGAACTCGATGCTGGCGGGCACCTTGAACCGGGCCAACCGCTCGGCGCAGTGCCGACGCACCTCCGACTCGGTGAGCTCGGCGCCGGGGGTACGGACCAGGACGGCCCGGACGGCCTCGCCGCTGCGGTCGTCGGGCACTCCGACGACCGCGGCCTCTGCCACGCCCGCGAGCTCGACGAGCACCTGCTCGACCTCGCGCGGGTAGACATTGAAGCCGTTGACGATCACGAGGTCCGATGAGCGGTCCACCAGGTGCAGGTCGCCGTCGGCGTCGAAGAAGCCGACGTCGGTGGTGCGGAACCAGCCCTCGGCGTCGGGCCCGCCGGCGCCGTCGGGCCAGTAGCCGGAGAACAGGTTCGGGCCGCGCACCGCCACCAGCCCGGTGTCGTGGGTGGGGTCGGAGACGTCGGCGTCGAAGTCCTCGAAGTCGTCGGGGTCGGGTTCCGGCTCGGGCTCGCCGGTATCGAGCGGCCGGCCGGCCGCGTCGACCAGCCGTAGCTCCACGCCGGGCAGCGCGCTGCCCACCGACCCGGGCTTGGCCGCGCCGCCCAGGGCGCTGCTCGTGAGAACGGGCCCGCCCTCGGTGAGGCCGTATCCCTCGAAGATCCACAGTCCGGTAGCGGCGCGGAAGTCGGCCAGCCAGCGCGGCGGCAGCGGGGCACCGCCCGACGTGCACAGCCGCAGGCCCGCGGTGGCGGCGCGCAGCCGCTCGGGCGGCAGGTCGAGCAGGGCCCGGAACATCGACGGTACGCCGGCCAGCCCGCTGACCCGGTGCTCGAGCAGGATCTCCGCGGTGTGTTCGGGATCGAAGCGCTCGGTGAGCACGACGGTGGCGCCCGCCCAGCACACCTGCAGGAAGCCCGCAGCCAGCCCGAACACGTGGAACAGCGGCAGCGACAGCAGCACCCGGTCGACCGCGGTGACGGGCGCCGGGCGCAGCGCCGCGGTCTGGGCGCGGTTGGCCAGCAGGGCACGATGCGAGAGGCGCACGCCGCGAGGGGCGCCGGTGGTGCCCGAGGTGTAGACGAGCAGGGCGATCGCCTCGCCGCCCTCCCCCAGGTCCGAGGCCCACACCTCGCGGGCGTGCACGTCGGGGATGGGCAGCAGCCGGGCTCCGCAGGTCTCGGTGGCTGCGGCGCCGACCCCGTCACCCGCCGCCGCCACGACGACCGACGGCCGGCAGTCGGCGAGGACCAGGTCCAGCTCGCGGGCCACGGCGATCGGCCCGTAGGCCACTGCGATGGCGCCCGCCCGCAGGGCGCCGAGGAGCGCGACGCAGAACGCGGCCCCGTTGGGCAGCCGCACCACCACTCGGTCGCCCGCACCCACGCCCGCACCCCGCAGGCGCACGGCCTCGGCGGACACGGCGGCGTCCAGCTCGGCCCAGGTCAAGGTGTCGCCGCTGGTCACGTCGACGATCGCGGGGTGGCCGGGCACACGCGCGGCCGCTGCGGCGACCAGGTCGGCCACGTGCGTCAGCAACTGTTCCTCGGGGCTACGGGTGCTCTCCACGGTCCTCCTGATCTGCTCGGCAGCGGGTGCGTGCCTCTCCGGTAGGGCGGTTCCCCGGTCTCCCGCGAGTCCGGAACCTCCGGTGAAGTCTGGCACGGACCGGGCGGCGCGCCGTCCGTGACGTTCGGCGAGGTTCGCGGCAACGCGATTCCCCGACACACGCCGTGTTGTGACGTTGACCGCGCGTAGTCATCCACTCACCGGAACAGGCCGACACCGAGCGGCGATGCGGCGTTCACCACACCGACTCGGTCGTATGCTGCGCAGCCACAGCCGTCTCAGCGCCCTGACGTCCTGACGCCCGTGGCGCTTCGCCGGCTCGACGCCCCCGAACGTCGCAGGACTCATCCAAGGGAGTGGCATGCCGCCAGCCGCCAGCCACGGTCGCAGGGACCTGCGGGAGCCATGACCCGCCCCCTGCGACCGTCTCGGGTGCTTCCGACCGAGACCGGCTGTATTCCAGCGGATGGAGGGGTGGCGGTGCCACCACCGATGGCTGCTGCTCCCGACTCGCCCTGGACCGTCACCGGCCCGCCGCTGCCCCGGCAGCGATCGGACGGACTCTCGGCGCCGACCCCGCGCCACGCTGCGTCGCCCGACCACTCGGCGTCACCCGACCACGCTGCGTCGCCCGACCACTCGGTTGCTCCCGCCCGCCGGGACGGCCGGGACGGCGTCGCCGGGCCCGGCAGGGACGAGGCCGTGTCGGCGCTTCAGGATCAGCCAGAACTCCAGGACGGGTCCTGGGCCCTCGTCCGGGCCGCGCAGGCCGGCGACATGGCCGCCTTCGGCGAACTCTTCGACCGCTACTACGACGTGGTGTTCCGGTACGTCCTGTTCCGGATGGGGGATCGCACGTTCGCCGAGGACGTCACGCAGGAGACGTTCGTGCGCGCACTGCGTCGGATCAGCTCCGTGAGCTACCAGGGCCGTGACATCGGTGCGTGGTTCGTCACCATCGCCCGAAACCTGATCTTCGACCACGTGAAGTCCAGCCGGTACCGCCTGGAGCGGACCACGAGCGAGATCGTCGAGCTCTCGCCGAGCACCAGCGGACCCGAGCAGCAGGTCCTCGACGGGGCCACCAACGACGAGCTGCTGCGTGCGGTCCGCCAGCTCAACACCGACCAGCAGGAATGCATCCGGCTACGCTTCCTGCAGGGCCTGTCGGTAGCGGAGACGGCGAAGCTGATGGAGCGCAACGAGGGCGCGGTCAAGGCGCTGCAGCATCGTGCGGTGCGGCGGCTGGCACAGCTCCTCCCGGAGGGTCTCCGATGATCGAATTGCATGTTGCACCGGAAATCCGCACGTGACGCGCGTGACGGGTGCGGTGAACGAGCAACGAGGTGCGGTGAACGGTCCCGGCCCGTAACCGGCGGCGGACCGCTTCGTTGGAGGAGCGAACGCCGCGTCGGGCAGGACGACGGCGCGTGGACTGAGAGCGCAGGGACGCAGTAAGGACGGCCAGCATGCCCACCGAACAGGGCAAGGACGCAGAGCGGTTCGCCGCAGCGGTGGAGCAGGGGCGACCCCTCGGCTTCGCCGTTGACGACGCGCTCGCCCGCGATCTCGAGATCGTGGCGATGTTGCGATCCCGCCGTGGCGACCTCGACCCGCACCCTGATGCCCGGGCCCGCGCCAAGCAGCACATTGCCGCGGCCCTCGCGGAGGAGGCGCCGCAGGACCCACGCGGCCCGGCCGGGCCCCGTCCCTCGACGTGGCCCCCGTACGCGGCCCCGTTCTCGCCGGCACCGTTCCCCGGCCCGGTCGCCGACGCGCCGGCCCCGTCGAGCCCGGATCGGTGGACCCCGGGTCCGTGGACCCCGGGTCCGTCGACCTCCGACGGCGGCACCACCACCACGCCGCTACCGGTCGTCACACCGCGCTCGACGACCGACCGCGACCGCGACGCCGAGTCGGTGCGGCTCGTCGGTCGAGCAGGCGGGCGGGCCCGGCACAGCAGGTCGAGCCGCCCCGAGGGCCGCGCCGGCGCCGGCGCGGCGCGGCACCCGCGTCGCCGGGTGGTCCTCGTCGGTTCCGCCGCTGCGGTACTGCTCCTGGCCCTGACCGGCGGCGTGTTCGCCAGTCGCGACACGCTGCCGGGCGATGACCTGTACGGGGTGAAGCGCGTGGCCGAGTCCACGGGGCTGGCATTCACCTTCGACGACGCCGCCAAGGCCCACCGCTACCTGGAGATCGCCACCAGGCGGCTCGACGAGGTGGAACAGCTGGTCGCCCGCGAGAAGCAGGTCGCCGCCGATCCCGTGGTGATCCGCGAGGCCATCCGCGAGTTCTACAGCTCCACCGGCGAGGGCTCGCGGATGCTGCTGGCCGCCGACGACGCCGGCGGCAGCGACGGCCTCGCGGGGCTGCGGAGCTGGGCGTCGGGCCAGGCGACCCGACTCGCGCAGCTGCGTTCGGCCCTGCCGACGCCGGCCGCGGCCGACGCCGAGGGCTCCCTCGATCTGCTCGACCGGCTCCTGGACCGCACCGACGCGCTGGAGAACCGTTCGTCCTGCAGTGAGGTGACCTCCGACTCCGTCGACGACCTGGGCCGGCTCCCGGCCGAGGGCGCCTGCGAGCCCCGGCCCCGCGACGCCCGGGGCCCCCGGTCCGCGACCTCCGAGGGCGACGAGAACGGCACCGGCAGCACTCCGTTCGGGTCGGAGGATCCGACCGCGCCGGAGAGCGCCACCGCCGACCCGGACCACACCGTCATCCCGGCGCCCGGCGGGCCCGGGCCGGGCGGTGGGGCCGTCGGTGGCGGGGTCGGTGGTACAACCGGAAACGGCGGGTCAGGCCCCGGGACGACCGAGGACGGACGTCCGACGCCGACGACGTCCGAGGCGCCGAGGGGCAACGGCGACGGTGGCGACGCCGGTCCGCTGCCCCCGGTCACCCTGCCACCGCCGCTGCCCGGCCTGTCGTCGGTCTCGCCGGGCTGACGAGCCACGTCGAGGCGTCTCCTCCCCGGGGCAGGTCCGACGTAGGCTGGACACGTCGAAGACCCCCACCCGGAGGCCAGCCCGTGCGCGGAGACGCAGAACCCGGCGGGCGTGCGCCCACCGGCACCGGAGAGCGGCCCGGTCCGGCCGAGCCGCAGGGAGCGACAGAGGTGCCCGGCGTCCTGGATGCCGCCGCCTCGCTCGACCCGGCCGTACGGGCCGGGGAGGCCTCGGCCGCGGCCGCCGTCGCAGCCGGGGACAGTGGGCCCGCCGACGTCCCGATGACCGACCTCACCGCGGCCGCCTTCTTCGACGTGGACAACACGATGATGGTCGGCGCGTCGATCTTCCACTTCGCCCGCGGGTTGGCCGCCCGCAAGTTCTTCAACACCACCGACCTTGCGGGCTTCGCCTGGCAGCAGGTCAAGTTCCGGGTGGGCGGCAAGGAGAGCAGCTACTCGACCACGACCGGCCGGGACACCGCATTGTCGTTCGTGGCCGGCCGGGCGGTCGGGGAGATCATCGAGCTCGGCGAGGAGATCTACGACGAGCTGATGGCCGACCGGATCTGGGCGGGCACCCGCGCGCTCGCCCAGATGCACCTCGACGCCGGGCAGCGAGTCTGGCTCGTCACGGCGACGCCCGTCGAGCTCGCGCTGATCATCGCCCGCAAGCTGGGACTCACCGGAGCGCTGGGCACCGTGGCCGAGAGCGTCGACGGCGTCTACACCGGCCGTCTGGTCGGCGAGATCCTGCACGGCCCCGCGAAGGCCCACGCCGTGCGCGCCCTGGCCGTCACCGAGGGCCTGGACCTGCGACGCTGCACCGCCTACTCCGACTCCGTGAACGACGTGCCGATGCTCTCGGCGGTCGGCACCGCGGTGGCCGTCAACCCCGACTCCGAGCTGCGCGACGCGGCAAAGGAGCACGGCTGGCAGATTCGCGACTTCCGCACCGGCCGCAAGGCCGCGCGCATCGGCGTCCCGTCGGTGCTGGGCGCCGGCGCCGTGGCCGTGGCCGCGGGCTGGGTCGCGCGCAAACGCTGACCCCGGCTCCGCGCCCACCCCGCCCCGCCCCGCCCCGCCCCGGGACTTCGCAAGGTGGTGTGTCCTCGCACAGGACCGGACTTCTGCGAAGTGGGCACCGGGTGTGCGAAGTGGTCACCGCGTGTGCGGGGTGGCCGCACCACTCCGCCGCCCGTGCGGCGCTCAGCCCAGGAAGGCGTTGCGGCGCTGGCTGAGCAGACGGTAGAGCGTGTGCTGGATCGTCTCGCGCACCTGGTCGGTCAGGTTGAACACCGTCATCGGGTCGTCGGCTTCGGCGGAGTCGAACGTGTCGGTGCGGATGGGCTCGCCGAACTCGATGGTCCACTTCGACGGCAGCGGCACCAGACCGAGCGGCCCGAACAGCGGGAACAGCGGGGTGATGGGGATGTACGGCGCCCCGAGCAGCCGAGCGAGCGGCTTGATGTCGCCGATCTTGGGGTAGGTCTCCTCGGCCCCGACGATGGAGCACGGGATGATCGGCACCCCGGTGCGCAGCGCGGCGGAGACGAAGCCGCCGCGGCCGAAGCGCTGCAACTTGTAGCGGTCCCGGAACGGCTTTCCGATTCCCTTGAAGCCCTCCGGCCAGACACCGACGAGCTCGCCGGCGGACAGCAGGCGTTCGGCGTCGGGGCTGCAGGCCAGCGTGGCTCCCTGCTTGCGGGCCAATGCGCCCAGCACCGGTACCCCGAACACCGTGTCGGCGCCGAGCATCCGCAGATGCCGACGGCTGGGGTGGTCGTCGTGCAGGGCGACGGTGGTCATCAGGGCGTCGAGCGGCAGGGTGCCGGAGTGGTTGGCCACGACGAGCGCGCCGCCCTCTCCCGGCACGTGGTGCATACCGATCGTCCGCACCCGGAACCAGCTCTGGTAAAGCGGCCGCAGCACGGGGAGCAGGACGTTGTCGGTCAGGTCGGCGTCAAAGCCGAACTCGTCGACCGCGTACTCGCCGGCCATCCGCCGGCGCAGGAACTCGAACACCCGTTCCAGGGTCTGCTCCCACTCCGGCCCGAGCGCCGGCTCGGGACGCCGGGCGTCGGGTGGCGGGGGCTCGGCGGACGACGACGCAGAAGGGGACGAGCCCGGGGCCGGTTCCACAGCGGCCACGACGGGCGGGCCGCCGAGCCGCCAACGGGTGCGCGCGCCGCTGGCGTCGGCGTGCAGCGGAGTGATGCGGGCTTCCGACACGTCGGTGTCCCTCCTCGGGCTGGCGGTGTCACGGGTCGTCATCGCAGGGCTCTCGCGGCCGCCAGAACTCCGCGCTCCAGCGACTCGATCCGCTCCGGGTCGATCACGGGACGCAGGGCGCGACCGCGGACGTAGTCGTCGAAGGCCTGGGTGGTGGTCCAGCGCGGGGTGAAACCGAACTCGCGGCGCAGCCGCCCGTTGTCCACGACCCGGCCGAAGTTCAGCAGCCGCATCTGTTCGGGGGAGAAGTCCACCAGCCGGGCGCTGCGGAACAGCCGGCCCACGGGGCCGACCGCGGCGGTGGGCACCGCCAGCGGGATGCGACCCGCGCGCCGAATGGCCTGCGAGAGCAGCAGGACCCCGTTCGCGGCGACGTTGAACACCCCCGGCAGGTCCTCGCACGCGGCCCGTTCCAGCACGGCGAGAGCGTCCTCCTCGTGCAGCAGTTGCACTCGGGCGTCGAAGCCGAGCACGGTCGGCACCACCGGCAGTGCGAAGTAACGCGTGAACACCGTCTCGATGCGGGGGCCGATGAAGTTCGAGAACCGCAGGACCGTCACCGCGACGTCCGGGCGCCGGCGGGCGAACCCGCGCAGGTAGCCCTCGATCTCGGCAGCGTCCTTGGCATAACCGCCGGACGGGACGTCCACCGGCGTCATCGACTCCGTGAAGATCGCCGGGTCGCGCGAGCTGGAGCCGTAGACGGCCGTGGTGGACTTGAGGACCATCCGCCGCACCGTCGGCGCCTTCTGGCAGGCCGCGAGCAGCTGCATGGTGCCGATCACGTTCATCTCCTTCATCGCCGTCCGACCACCCGAGGATCCGGGATTGGCCGAGAGCGACGCATGCACGACGGTGTCGACCGCCGCCGAGGAGATGACCTTGGAGATGAGCGGGTTGCGGATGTCGGCCCGCACGAACTGGGCCCGGCCCATCCGGCGGAGCAGGTCGCGAGGGGGCGGGACGGTGTCGACGCCCAGCACGCGGTCGATGTCGGGGTTGGCGGCGAGCCGGGCGGCGAGATGACCACCGAGGAAGCGGCTGACGCCGGTGACGAGCACGACGGACGGCGTCACAGTCCCACCCTCGACGAGTCCGTGCGGTTGCAGCAGATCATCGATGCTGGTGCCGCCCCACCGGCCGCGACGGAGGGCGTGAGCAGAGGCACCGCCCGCGGCCGGCGGCGAACGCCGGCCGCGCGGGCGTCACTTGCCGAGACGGCGACGCTGCACGCGGGTCTTGCGCAGGAGCTTGCGGTGCTTCTTCTTCGACATCCGCTTGCGGCGCTTCTTGATGACCGAACCCATGCGTCGTCCCTTTCCCTCGGACGTGGAGCGACCCTGATGGGCCGCCGGAGCGGTAGAACCGTCCTGCACACGAGGCGCGGACGTGATCGGCTGCCCACTCTACCGGTGCAGGGTCGCCGCTCCACGACGGCGGGGCTCGGCAGTAGGGGGCCGCGAACGGGAAGGTTCAGCCGGCGTCGAAGTAGGAGCTGCGGAGGTAGTCCTCCACCGCGCGCTTGGGCACCCGGAACGAGCGGCCCACCCGGGCGGCCGGCAGGTCGCCGCCGTGCACCAGCCGATAGACCGTCATCTTGGAGACACGCATCATCGCCGCGACCTCGGCCACCGTCATGAACTGCACCTGCGCCAGGTGGATCTCGGGAAGCTCGGACGGCATCCGATCACCGCTTTCGGAGGGTCTCACCAGGCGTCGAAACCCGGCGTCGGGTACAAGCCTAGCGGGGCGCGTGTGACCGGAACGACGCACTGCCCACCCGGCCGTGCGATCCAGGAGCGCGCCAGGGTGACGCGGTGTCGTTCGATCGGGTCAGGGCCGCTGCGCCGCGCGACCCAGCTCGACCGACCGGTCGCGCGCCGCCTCGATCGCGGCGATCAGGGCCGCCCGCACGCCGTGGCGCTCCAGCTCGACGATCGCCGCGATCGTCGTCCCGGCCGGCGAGGTGACGGCCTCGCGGAGGATCACCGGGTGGTCGCCCGACTCGCGCAGCATCCGCGCTGCCCCGAACGCCGACTGCACGATCAGGTCGGCCGCGACGGTTCGGGGCAACCCCAGCAGGATGCCGGCGTCGATCATGGCTTCGACCAGGAAGAAGAAGTAGGCCGGGCCGGAACCCGACAGCGCGGTGACGGCGTCCTGCTGCGACTCGGGCACGCGCACCACCCGTCCGACGGACGCGAGCATCTTCTCGACGCCGGCCAGCTGCTCCTCGGTGGCGTGCGTACCCGCCGACACGGCGCTCATGGCCTCCCCGACCAGCATCGGGGTGTTGGGCATGACCCGCACCACCGGCGTGCCGTCCGGCAACGCCCCCTCGAACAGCGAGGTGGGCAGCCCGGCGCACAGCGACACCACGAGCGTGTCCGGGGTCAGCGCGAGCGCCAGCTCCGTCAGGACGGGCCCGATGTCCTGCGGTTTGACGGCCACGACCACCACCTCGGCGTGCCGGGCGGCCTCCGTCACCCCGACGCCGGCCACCCCGTGCCGGGCCGTCAGCTCCGCGGCGCGCTCCGGGTGGCGCTCGGTGAACACCAGGTCGGCGACCGGCACACCCGAGGACAGCAACCCGGCCAGCAACGCCTCACCGATCTTTCCGGCCCCGACCACCGCGATGCGCGTCATGGCCAGAACCTAGCCCGTGCGCGCCTGCCGGTGGCTCACCCGCTCGCGAGGGGCGCCAGAGCGAGCTGGCGGGCCTGGCAGATCAGCCGCCCCGCGGAGTCGATCACCGTGACGTCCTCGTCGAACCACGCACCGGCGACGACCGTGGCCCGCGACTCCAGCCGCAGCCATCCCGCCGCCGGATGGGCCCGCAGCAGGGCGGTGAGCTGCACGGTGGGCGCCCAGCCGAAGCGCCCATCGACGTTGAACACCACAGGGGCAGCCCGCGAGGAGGGCGAACAGTGCGCTCGTGGGTTCGCCCCGCGGCCGGGCCCAGCCGCGGTGATCGTGGCGGCCAGCATCAGTCGGCTGTACTGCTCCATCCGCACCGATGCCAGGGAGACCGTGCGCCCCCGCTCGAGCACCTCGGTGTGCAGTGTCACCGGTCCGGGATCGGGAGCGCGCAGGAAATCGGCGGTCACGGCGAGAGGTTCGGGCTCGCCGGCGTCGTCGCGCAGCTGGGCCAGACCGGCGCGCGCGAGCAGCACCAGCAGCAGGCCGCCGGGCACCTTCGTGCCGACTGTCCAACTGAGGCCCAGCTCTGCGCCGTAGCGGCTGTCGCCCAACGGTGTGATGGCGACCGCGTCGGCGAAGGGCGAAGAGATCGACTGCATGGGGGAAACGACCACCACGCCGCCCCTCGGCGACGCCCGTCAGCGCCCCGGCACCGCGACCGGGGTGACGGCCGCCACCAGGTTGAGCCGAGCGAACAACAACGACTCGGCCAGCATCGCCGCCCGCTCGTAGCGGCTCCGGCAGCGTCGCGTGCTGATCTCGGCGACGACCACCCCGTCGAACCCGGTGGCGGCGAGGCGCTCGCACACCTCGGCACACGGCTGGGTGCCGCGCCCGGGAACGAGGTGCTCGTCGCGGGGAGCGCCGCTGCCGTCGGTGAGGTGGACGTGCGCCAGACCCGTACCCATCCGATCGAGCATGGCCAGCGCGTCGGACCCCGCTGCCGCGGTGTGCGAGAGGTCGAGCGTGTAGTGCGCGTGCCCGACGTCGGTGGGGTCGAAGCCCGGGCTGTAGGGCACCGCGGCGACCCCCGCCCGGACGATCGGAAACATGTTCTCGACGGCCAACGCCACCCCGGCGTGTTCGCCGGCCCGCGCGACCTCCGTCGCGAACTCGGCGGCGTAGCGCCGCTGCCAGCGGAACGGGGGGTGCAGCACGACGGTGCGGGCGCCGAAGGTGGCTGCGGCCGCCACCGAGCGCCGGATCCGACCGATCGGGTCAGCCCCCCAGACCCGCTGCGTGACGGCCAGGCACGGCGCGTGGACGGCCAGCACCGGCATTCCGTAGCGCTGCACGAGCCGCGAGACCGCCGCGACGTCCTGACTGACCCGGTCGGACCACACCATCAACTCGACGCCGTCGTAGCCCAGCTGCGCCGCCAGCTCGAACGCCGCTTCGGCCGGCTCGGGATAGACCGAGGCGGTGGACAGGGCTACGGGCGGCGCAGGTGTCACGGGGGACTCACCTGTCCAGGAGTACCAGGATCGCGGGCGAGATGGTCAGCAACAGCCCGACGAGCACGGCGAACACGGTCGTGCGTCGATCGTCGTTGTGCAGCAGGGCCCGCACGATCACGACCAACCCGATCGTCACGAGCACGGCCGCGGCGAGCGCCACGACGGGCAGGCTGCGCCACAGGAACCGGAAGCCCACCCACAGCGCCGCCCCGCCGAGCGCACCGACGATCCACTGCGCGAGCACGGCCATCCACGCCTGGCCCGGCGACGCGGCCGCTTCCGCCGCCGCCCGGCCCAGCCGGCGCCGGGGACCGGCGTCCTCCTCGTCGGGATGGAGGCCGGCGGGGTAGTCGAAGTCGTCGTCGCGGGTGCGCTTCCGTCCGCCGACGGTCCGGCTGCCCGGAAGGTCGGTGCCGCGCTCGCCGTCGTAGCTGTCGTCGAAGCCGGCGTCCTCGAAGTCGTCGAGGTCGAGCGGCCCGGCCTGGGTCTCGGGTCCGCCGTCGTCCACGACATCCCGCCGGACCCCACCGATGGTGTCCCAACCCGTCGCGGCCCGGCCGGCGTCTCGGCCCGTCCTCCCTCGGGCGGCGGTGTCACGACCGACGACGTCACGTCCGGACGTGTCGTGGGCCGCGGTGTCACCGGTGGCGTCCCGGGCCGGTGCCTCGCGGGCGGCCGGGCGGGCCCGGTGCCACGACTCGGCGCCGACCGGGGCCGTACCGACCGTCGGGGCGGGACCGGCGTCCGGATCCTCCGGCCCGCTACCGGCGCCACTCACCCGCAGGGGCGGGCGCCGGTGCTGGATCGGGCCGGTGAGGCCCGGGTCCAGCGCACCGGCCCCGCGCGGTGCTTCGGGTAGGCGCGGCAGGTCGGGTGAGCGTGCCGGGTCGACCGGGCGGGCCGTTGCACCGCGGGCCGGGCCGAACCGCGGCAGCTGCTCGGCCGAACGGTCGAGACCCGTCAGGGACTGAGTCGTTGCCCCGTCACCCCCCGGGCCCCCGTTGTCGACGCGCCCGTTCTCGCGGGCCGCAGCCGACGTGGTGCTGGTGCGGTCGCGCGGTTCCCATCCGGGCATCCGCCCCGACCCGGAACGCCGGGCCCCTGCCTCCCGCACCGGCGTAGCAGGTGGCGTCGCCTTCGCGGAGATCGAGGGCGGAGCCGAGGCGGGCGACGACGAGGACACCGGCATCGGGCCCGGCGCGAACGGCGGCGGGGTCCGGGCTCCGGGGAGCGGCATCGGCGGCGCGGGCTGGGACAGCGGCTGGGGCCGGGTCTCCGACGGCGCGGGCTGCCGCTGCACCGACCGATCCGGCCCGTCCTGGTGCCACCGGGTCGGGCCGTCCGGACCGGGGCGGTACGCGGCGCTTTCCGGAGTCGCGCCGACGGGTGCCTGTTCCGCGGCCTCGGGCTCGTCGGCCTCCCGCCGGCGACGGCGTCGACCCGTCACACCGGCGTCGCCGTGCTCGGCGAGCAGCTCGGCGACGGTGCGCTGTCTGGGGTGGTCGGTCTCGGAACTCATCCGCTACACCGTGCCTCGTACCTGGTCAGACGACCAAGGGCGTCCGGCGTTTCCTGCGCCCAACGGTCCGTCTGGGCCGAGGGAGGGCGGGTCGATGTCTCAAGTGTATCGAGCCTGCGCAGGATGACCCCCTCGCGCAACGCCCAGGGACAGATCTGCAACTCCGTGACACGCAATGCGCGCATGGCAGCCTCCGCGACGAGTGCACCGGCGACCAGTTGGTGCGACCGGCTGGGGCTCACGCCCTCGAGTTCGGCGAGATCGTGCGCCGACATCCGGGTGATGAATGCAGCCAGCTGCCGCAGCCCGACGTCGGTGAGCGTGCGACGCGCCCGGGGTCCCGCGCTCGACGGTGCGGCCCCGGTGAGCCGGGCCAGGGACCGGAAGGTCTTCGACGTTCCGACGGCCAGCTCCGGCGCCCCGGCCCGCCGCAGCCGCCGCGCGACCGGCGCCAGCTCGGCGTCGAGGTGTTCGCGCAGCGCGCCGATCTCGCGGCGGGCAGGCGGGTCGGAGCGGAACCACTCGCGGGTCAGCCGTCCCGCCCCCAGCGGCAGCGACGCGGCGACGGCCGGGTGCTCGTCGCGGCCGGCGGCGAGCTCCAACGAGCCGCCGCCGATGTCGAGCACGAGCAGCCGTCCGGCCGAGTGGCCGTACCAGCGACGAACGGCCAGGAACGTGTAGCGCGCCTCGTCCTCGCCGGGAAGCACCCGCAACGTCACCCCCGTCTCCTTGCGCACCCGGGCGAGGACCGCGGCGGAGTTGGCGGCGTCGCGCAGGGCCGAGGTGGCGAATGCGAGCAGGTCGGTGCAGCCCGCGGCGGCGGCGGACGCGTCGGCCCGCGCCACGGCCAGGACCAGCGCGTCCGCCCCCC
>JAYSXW010000178.1:0-15221 GCA_043716935.1 Pseudonocardia sp. | reverse complement strand
CCATACGGCTGGCCTCGGAGCAGGCCCACCTGCGGCGCAGCACTGCCGACTCGCTGTCCAGCCTGGCCCGACGCAACCAGAACCTGCTACGCCGCCTGCTGGGGTTCATCACCCATCTGGAACGCGACGAGAGCGACCCCGCGGCTCTGGCGAACCTCTTCGAGCTCGATCACCTCGCCACGCGGATGCGTCGCAACGCCGAGAGCCTGCTGGTCCTGGTCGGCGAGCGCAGCCCGCGGCAGTGGAGCCAGCCGGTCGCGATCAGCGATGTGGTTCGGGCCGCCCTGTCCGAGGTCGAGGAGTACCGGCGGGTCGCGCTGCGGCGCCTCGACGAGACCCTGGTCACCGGCTCGGCCGGGGCCGAGCTGGCCCACCTGATCGCCGAGCTGCTCGAGAACGCCCTCTCGTTCTCACCACCCGAGCGGGACGTGGAGATCTTCGGCCAGTGCAACGGCGCCGGCTACGTGCTCGCCGTGCTCGACCACGGAATCGGCATGTCGGTCGAAGACGTGGCGCGGGCCAACAGTCGTCTGGCGGGCGAGGAAGCCTTCGCCATCGCTCCGACGCGCTACCTGGGTCACTACGTCGTGGGTCAGCTCGCGCGACGGCTGAAGGTCGAGGTCCGTCTGCACGAGTCGCCGCTCACGGGCATCACCGCCCGCATCACCCTGCCCCCGTCGCTGCTGGTCGCAGCACCCGTGACCGAGACAGCCCCAAGCCCGGAGCGGCCGCACGACGAGCAACCGGTGTTCATCGCGACGTCACGGCCGTTCCGCCTCGACCGGAGGCAGCGCGCCGAGGCGCCGGTCGCTTTGCTCGAGGCCCCGGCGGCGCCACCGAGCGAGGCAGCAGCGGGACGTACTCGCAACGGCCTTGTCAAGCGCGTCCGCAATGGCGAACCGGTGGCAGCCACATCGGTTCGCCGGCGCCCCGAGCCCGCTGACCGCGCCGAGGCACCGGACCGTTCCCCGGCCGACGTCCGAACCAGCCTCACCAGCTTCCGTGCCGGATTCGAGCGCCGCGAGCACGAACGCACCCCGGGCTCCGAAGACCGGCCGGGCGAGCAGTGATGATCGCCGCCACGGGCAGTGCCGACGCCCAGCGGTTCAACTGGCTCCTCGCCAACTTCGTCCAGAACACCGACGGGGTGACCGACGCGGTCGCCGTGTCGTCCGACGGACTGCTGATGGCCACGTCCGACGGCCTGGAGAGGGTAGGGGCCGACCAGCTGGCGGCGATCGTCTCCGGCATCACGGGACTCGCTCGAGGCGCATCGCGCCGATTCGGATTTGCCGGCCTACGGCTGGTCATGATCGAGATGATCGGCGGCTTCCTGGTCGTGTCCGCGGTGTCGGACGGCACCTGCTTCGGTGTTCTGCTGGCCGAGAACTGCGACGTCGGCCTGGTCGGTTACGAGATGTCGGTGCTGGCCGAGCGGACCGCGGGCGTGCTGAGCCCCCAACTGGTGGCCGAACTCAAGAACGGCCTCGTCCGGTGACGGATCGATCCGATCCCGCTCCCGACGTCGTCCGTGCCCCGGACGGTCGCATGATCTCGCTCCGGCTCGCCTCTTCCGCGGACCCGGGAACGTGGCGGCACGCCCAGCCGCCGGCCGAACTGCCGGCCGCTGAGCCCTCTCGGATGCGCCGCGACGGCGAGATGGCGGGTGACGCCGGGGTCCGACCGTTCGTGGTGACGGGCGGGCGCACCACACCGGTCGATGAACGGCTGCGGATGGAGACCCAGGTCGTCGCGACGAGCCTCGCCGCAGCGTGCGTACTCAACGTCGAGTGCCGCCGGATCGTCGCCCTGTGCACTGCTCCGTTGGCGGTGGCTGAGATCGCGGCGAACCTCGACCTGCCGCTCATCGTGGCGAGGGTACTCGTCGCCGACCTGGCCGCGATCGGTGCGGTCGCCGTGCAGGATCAGAACGCGTCGGTGTCCCGGTCGGTCCTCGAACGCATATTGGAGGGAGTCCATGCTCTCTGACCGGTCGACCCCGCCACCTGCGCAGCTCGTACTGCCCGTCTCGGTGAAGATCATCATCGCGGGCGGTTTCGGGGTCGGCAAGACGACACTGATCGGATCGATCTCCGAGATCGACCCGATCAGCACCGAGGCCGCGATCACCGACGTCGCGGCGGGCGTGGACGACCTCACCGGCGTCGAGTCCAAGACCACCACCACCGTTGCTCTCGACTTCGGTCGCATCACCGTCGACGAGTCGATCGTGCTCTATCTGTTCGGAACCCCGGGCCAGGA
Source organism: Pseudonocardia sp. (assembly GCA_043716935.1). Classification (GTDB taxonomy): domain Bacteria; phylum Actinomycetota; class Actinomycetes; order Mycobacteriales; family Pseudonocardiaceae; genus Pseudonocardia. The sequence goes on along the minus strand of JAYSXW010000178.1, from coordinate 12,959 downwards.
CCGGTTCGCGTTCCTGTGGGACGACCTCGTGGAGGGCGCACTCGGCGCCATCGTGCTGGTCGACACCCGTCGCATCGACCAGTGCTATCGCGCGGTGGACTACTTCGAGCGGCGCAACATTCCGTTCGTCGTCGCCGTCAACCCGTTCGACGGCGCGGTGCAGTACGACCTCGAGGAGGTCGGAGAGGCCCTGGACGTACCCGTGGACGTGCCGATGGTCGCGTGCGACGCGCGTAACCGGTCGGCGGTGAAGGCATCACTCATCGCTCTGCTCGATCACCTGCTCCACCTGCACGGGGCGTCCGCGCGAAGGCCTACCGCCATAGCCGGTCCAGGGGTCGTCGGTGGCCCGGCCTGACGCCCCGGGTTGCGGCGGGGGCGCTCGACGTCAGGCCGCGGCCGGCACCGGCGCAACCCGCTCGTCGAGCTCCCGGGAGATGTCCCGATCAGCGCCGCGAAGATCACTGGGATTCCGGGTGTCTCGGGCCGGACCGTCTGCCCGATCGTATTCGCCACCGCCGCGCCGAAGAACAGGAAGGCGACGAAGTTGAAGAACGCCGCCCAGAGGACGGCGAAACGGGGCTTGAGCACTCGGGTGGCGACAACCGTGGCGGTGGAGTTCGGCGCGTCGTGGAGTCCCCGGATGGGTTGAACAGAACGAAGCCTGCGTGAACGTCAGAGAAGGACCGGGAGGCCGATCGCGGCGTCGACGGCGATCGCGGCGAACAGCACGCAGAGGTAGATGTTCGAGAGGTGGAACAGCCGCATGGGGCCCACGTCGTGCCCGGCGACGACGGCAGCGTGCAGGTGGTGGGCCCGGAACACGAAGAACGCGCCCCCGGATACGGCCACCGCGGCGTAGATCCAGCTCGTGGCCGGCAGCAGCAGCAGCGTCCACAGCGCCATCACCCAGGAGTAGGCGACGATCCGGCGCGACACCTGCGACGGGGAGGCCACCACGGGGAGCATGGGGATGCCGGCCGCGGCGTAGTCGTCGCGGTAGCGCATGGCGAGTGCCCAGAAGTGCGGTGGGGTCCAGAAGAAGATCACTCCGAACATCACCAGCGCGGGCCACTCCACCGTGCCGGTGACCGCGGCCCAGCCGATCACCACCGGCATGCAGCCCGCAGCCCCGCCCCACACGATGTTCTGCGAGGTGCGGCGCTTGAGCAGCAGGGTGTAGACGAGTACGTAGAACGCGATGGCGGCGACGGCCAGGGCGGCGGCGAGCCAGTTGGTGGTCAGGCCCAGCCAGAGCGCCGACAGCGCGCCGAGCATCAACCCGAACACGAGTGCGTGCCGCACCGGGACCTGACCGCGGGCGAGCGGACGGCGGGAGGTGCGCTTCATGACCGCGTCGATGTCGGCGTCGACCACGCAGTTCAGGGTGTGGGCCGAGGCCGCAGCGCCCGCCCCGCCCAGCAGCGTGGCCACGATCAACCCGACGGGCGGCACGCCGCGCTGAGCCAGGAACATGGCCGGCACTGTGACGACCAGGAGCTGCTCGATGATCCGCGTCTTGGTCAGCCCCAGATAGGCGCGGACGATGTCCAGCATCCGCTGCCACCCGGACCGCGCAGGCGCGACCCGCGTCGGGGACGCGGGCGTCGGGGACGCGGGCGTCGGGAACGCGGGAACAGTCACCGGCACAACCTCGCATCCGCATGGACGGGACTTTCTACGGCGTGTCGATCCTAGCCCCGGGTATGCCGTCGGCGCCCTTCGGGTAGACGGCGGGTGGCCGGTCGAGGGCGTTCCTGGCGGTCATCACATGCGCCCCGGCGAAGTAGCTAGGCTGGCCGCCGAGTTGGGCGTCGCGAACGTCCCGTCCGCGCGGCCCCGAACCCATCCAATCTCCGAGGGAAGTGCTGTGGCCGATACCGACATCGAGACCCTGACGCGTTCCGCCGTGCCGGCGGACTGGACCGAGCTCGACACTCGCACCGTCGACACCGTTCGGGTGCTCGCTGCCGACGCCGTGCAGAAGGTCGGCAACGGCCATCCGGGTACCGCGATGAGCCTTGCCCCGCTGGCGTACACGCTGTTCCAGCGCGTGATGCGGCACGACCCGAGCGACCAGGACTGGCTCGGGCGCGACCGCTTCGTGCTCTCGGCGGGGCACTCCAGCCTGACGCTGTACATCCAGCTCTACCTCGCGGGGTACGGCCTGGAGCTCGACGACCTCAGGGCGCTGCGCACCTGGGGCTCGAAGACGCCGGGCCACCCCGAGCACCGCCACACGCCCGGCGTCGAGATCACCACCGGCCCGCTGGGCCAGGGCTTCGCCTCCGCCGTCGGGATGGCGATGGCCGCGCGTCGCGAGCGCGGGCTGTTCGACCCCGACGCCGCGCCCGGGCAGAGCCCGTTCGACCACCAGATCTTCTGCATCGCCTCCGACGGCGACATCGAGGAGGGCATCACCTCCGAGGCGTCGTCGATCGCCGGCACGCAGCAGCTCGGCAACCTCACGGTGATCTACGACGACAACAACATCTCGATCGAGGACGACACCGCGATCGCGCTGTCGGAGGACACCGCGAAGCGCTACGAGGCCTACGGCTGGCACGTGCAGGTCGTCGACGGCGGCGAGAACGTCACCGCCATCGAGGACGCCCTGGTGGCCGCGAAGGCCGAGACCCACCGCCCGTCGTTCGTCCTGCTGCGCACGATCATCGGCTATCCCGCGCCGAAGAAGATGAACACCGGCAAGGCGCACGGCTCGGCGTTGGGCGACGAGGAGGTCGCAGCGGTCAAGACGGCGCTGGGCTTCGACCCGGGGAAGACCTTCGAGGTCTCCGACGAGGTGCTCGCCCACGCGCGGAAAGTGGGCGATCGCGGCACCGCTGCGCGCAGGGACTGGACCGTCGGCTTCGACGCCTGGACCGCCCGGGAGCCCGAGCGCAAGGAGCTGCTGGACCGGATGCTGGGCCGCACCCTGCCGGCCGGCTGGGAGAAGGCGCTGCCGAGCTGGGACGTCGATCCGAAGGGGGTCGCGACCCGCAAGGCCTCCGGCGAGGTGCTCCAGGCCCTCGCCGACGTCCTGCCCGAGCTGTGGGGCGGCTCGGCCGACCTCGCCGAGAGCAACAACACGACGATGGAAGGGGCCGACTCGTTCGGCCCCGTCTCCACTGCGACGAAGCTGTGGAACGCGCAGCCCTACGGCCGCACCCTGCACTTCGGTATCCGCGAACACGCCATGGGCGCGATCCTCAACGGCATCGCCCTGCACGGCCCCACTCGTCCCTACGGCGGCACGTTCCTCGTGTTCAGCGACTACATGCGGGGCGCGGTGCGGCTGGCGGCGCTGATGAAGTCGTCGGTCGTCTACGTCTGGACCCACGACTCGATCGGCCTCGGCGAGGACGGCCCCACCCACCAGCCGATCGAGCACCTCGCGGCCCTGCGGGCCGTCCCCGGGCTGTCGATCATCCGACCCGGTGACGCCAACGAGACGGCCGCAGCGTGGAAGGCCGCGCTGGAGCGCCCCGAGGGCCCCAACGGCCTGGCGCTGACCCGGCAGAACCTCCCCGTGCTCGCCGCCACGTCCGCCGAGGGCGTCGCGAAAGGTGCCTACGTGCTGGCCGAGGCGGGCTCCGGGACCCCGGAGCTGATCCTGATGGCCACCGGGTCGGAGCTGCAGATCGCCGTCGAGGCGCGCGCGGTCCTGGAGGCCGACGGTGTGCCCACGCGCGTCGTGTCGATGCCGTGCCTCGAATGGTTCGACGAGCAGGACGCCGCCTACCGCGAGTCGGTGCTGCCGGCTTCGGTCCGGGCGCGGGTGAGCGTCGAGGCGGGAATCGCGCAGCCCTGGCACAAGTTCACCGGGGACGCGGGCGAAAACATCTCGATCGAGCACTTCGGCGCGAGCGCCGACTACCAGACGCTGTTCCGCGAGTTCGGTTTCACCACCGAGAACGTCGTGGGTGCCGCCCGGCGCAGCATCGCGAAGGTCCAGGAAGGACGATCATGAGCAACGAACGACTCGGGAGGCTTGCGGCAGCAGGCGTCTCCATCTGGCTCGACGACCTGTCGCGCGAGCGGCTGACCTCGGGCAACCTGCGGGAGCTCATCACCGACTCCCACGTCGTCGGCGTCACCACCAACCCCACGATCTTCGCGGGCGCGCTTGCCCACGGCGAGGCCTACGATACGCAGGTGCGCGACCTCGCCGCCCGCGGCGCGTCGGTCGAGGAGGCCGTCCGCGAGATCACCGTGGCCGACGTCCAGCAGGCCTGTGATGTGTTCAGCGGCACCTGGGAGTCCAGCGGACGCGTCGACGGGCGGGTGTCACTCGAGGTCGACCCCGGCCTCGCCCGCGACACCGACGCCACCGTCGCGCAGGCGATCGACCTGTGGAAGGTCGTGGACCGGCCCAACCTGCTGGTCAAGATCCCCGCCACCGAGGCGGGCCTGCCCGCCATCACCCGCGCGCTGGCCGAGGGCATCTCCGTCAACGTCACGCTGATCTTCTCCGTGGAGCGCTACCGCGCCGTCATGGGCGCCTACCTCGACGGTCTGGAGCAGGCCGCCGCCAACGGTCACGCCCTCGGCGGGATCGCGTCGGTGGCGAGTTTCTTCGTCTCCCGTGTCGACACCGAGATCGACAAGTGCCTCGAGGCCATCGGCACCGACGTGGCCCTGGCCCTGCGGGGCAAGGCCGGTGTCGCGAACTCGCGGTTGGCCTACGCCGCGTACCAGGAAGTGTTCGCCGGCCCGCGCTGGGCGGCACTGGCGGCACAGGGGGCAACGGCCCAGCGGCCGCTGTGGGCGTCCACCGGCGTGAAGAACCCCGACTACTCCGACACGCTCTACGTCACCGAGCTGGTCGTCGCCGACACCGTCAACACGATGCCGGAGAAGACGCTGCAGGCCTTCGCCGACCATGGCGAGCTGCACCCCGACAACGGTGGGGACGCCGTCACCGGCACCGCTGTGTCGGCGCAGCAGGAGTTCGACGCGCTCAGCGCGGTGGGCGTCGACCTGACCGACGTGTTCCTCGTGCTCGAGAGCGAGGGCGTCGAGAAGTTCCAGAAGTCGTGGTCGGAGCTCGGCGACACCGTGAGCGGCCAGCTCGCCGGGGCCAGCTGACCCGTGCCCCTGCTGCGTCTGACCGCCACCCCGCCGCCGTCGGTGCTCGCCGACCTGGTGGCGGGGTCGGTGGCATCCCGGATCGCCGGGACCGCCCTCGGCCAGGCCCGCCCAGGCTGGGTGGTCGGCGCGGTGGAGGCCCAGTGTGACCGGTTGCGCCTCGCCGGAATCGGGCGGGTGGTGCTGGCCACCACCGGCGGGGTGGGGGTCACCACAGATGGACTCGTCGAAGCCCGAGCGGGAGACTGGCTGCCCGCAGGCACCTCCACCCTGAGCGGCGCCCTACGTGCACTGGCCGCCCGCGGGAACGACCTGTCTGTGCACGCCTACCTCGATCGCGAGAGCGACGCCTCCGCGGCGGTGCTGCGAGCCGAGCTGGCGCGGCGCACCGGCCTGCCCGTCACGTTCGGCCTCCCCGGCGCCTCCCGGGCGCCGGCCGTGATCGCGGCGGTGCTGCGATCTGCCAGCTCACGCCGGACCCTGATCCCGACGCCGACCCGGTGCGCGACACGCTCGCGCAGCGTCAGGCGAGCACCGCCCCAGCCGACGCGGCGGCACTCGCCCGCAACGGAAGCCCGGTCTGCGCCTGCACCTCACCGACCGTGTGGCCGGCCTGGTCGGGTTGGCGCGGGCCGTACAGGAGCTGTGAGCACCCCGGACGGGATCATCTGCAACGATCACGTCCTGCAGTACCGATTGATGGACGACGAGGACAAGGGGAAAGCCCGATGGGCCCGAACGGCACCCCGCAGTGGGTGAACCCGCTGCGTGACCCCAGGGACAAGCGGATGCCACGGATCGCCGGGCCGTGCGGTCTGGTGATCTTCGGGGTCACCGGTGACCTCTCCCGCAAGAAGTTGATGCCCGCGATCTTCGACCTGGCCAATCGCGGCCTGCTGCCACCGGGCTTCGCGCTCACCGGCTTCGCCCGGCGCGACTGGGACACCCAGGACTTCGGACAGGTCGTCTACGACGCGGTCCGCCAGTACGCCCGCACCCCATTCAGCCAGACCGTCTGGGACCGGCTGGCAGACGGCTTCCGGTTCGTCCAGGGCAGCTTCGACGACGACGACTCGTTCGATCGCCTGGAGCAGACCGTGCTGGACCTGGACCGCATCCGCGGCACCGGCGGCAACCACGCGTTCTACCTGTCGATCCCGCCCGGCGCGTTCCCCGTCGTGCTCAAGCAGCTCGCCCGCTCGGGCCTCGCGGGCCAGGACGGCGACCAGTGGCGCCGCGTGGTCATCGAGAAGCCGTTCGGGCACGACCTCAAGTCGGCGATCGAGCTCAACGGCATCGTCAACGACGTGTTCCCCGAGGACTCGGTGTTCCGCATCGACCACTACCTCGGCAAGGAGACCGTCCAGAACATCCTGGCCCTGCGCTTCGCCAACCAGCTGTTCGAGCCGATCTGGAACTCCCACTACATCGACCAGGTCCAGATCACCATGGCCGAGGACATCGGGCTGGGCGGGCGCGCCGGGTACTACGACGGCATCGGCGCCGCCCGCGACGTGATCCAGAACCACCTGCTGCAGCTGCTCGCGTTCACCGCGATGGAGGAGCCCACGGCGTTCTCCTCGCGCGAGCTGCGCATCGAGAAGATCAAAGTGCTCAACGCCACCCGCCTGGTCGGGCCGCTGGAGGAGACCACCGCCCGCGGGCAGTACACAGGCGGCTGGCAGGGCGGCGAGCTGGTGGTGGGGCTCAAGGAGGAGGAAGGGTTCGACCCCGCGTCGGGCACCGAGACCTTGGCCGCCATCACCTGCGAGATCGACAACCGGCGCTGGGCCGGGGTGCCGTGGTACCTGCGTACCGGCAAGCGCCTGGGCCGCCGCGTCACGGAGATCGCGGTGATCTTCAAGCGGGCGCCACACCTGCCGTTCGACACGACGATGACCGAGGAGCTCGGTCAGAACGCGCTCGTCATCCGGGTGCAGCCGGACGAGGGCGTCACCATGCGGTTCGGCTCGAAGGTGCCGGGCAGCACGATGGAGGTCCGCGACGTGACGATGGATTTCGGCTACGGCACCGCGTTCACCGAGGCCTCCCCCGAGGCCTACGAGCGACTGATCCTGGACGTCCTGCTCGGGGAGCCGTCGCTGTTTCCGGTGAACGAGGAGGTCGAGCGCTCGTGGGAGATCCTCGACCCCGTCATCGAGCACTGGGCGTCGCTGCCCGTCGGCCCCGACCCGTACCCGGCCGGGAGCTGGGGCCCCGCCTCCGCCGAGGCCCTGCTGGCCCGCACCGGACGTACCTGGAGAAGGCCCTGATGGGAGCACTGCCATGATCGTCGATCTTCCGTCCAGTACCACCTCCGCCGTCAACAAGAAGCTCGTGCAACTGCGGGAGGACGGCGGTGTGCAGGCCCTCGGCCGGGTCCTCACGCTGGTGATCATCACCGATGACGGTTCGTCGATCGAGGGCGCGATCTCGGCGGCGAACTCCGCAAGCCGTGAGCACCCGTGCCGGGTGATCGTGCTGGCCCGGGGCCAGCGCAAGGCCGCCCCCCGCCTGGACGCACAGATCCGGGTGGGCGGGGACGCCGGGGCGAGCGACGTGATCGTGCTGCGCGGCTACGGCCCGCTCGCCGACACCGACGCCGGCGCCGGCATGGTGGTCCCGCTGCTGCTGCCCGACGCACCCGTGGTGGCGTGGTGGCCGGGCGAGGCGCCGGCGGTACCGTCGCAGGACCCGATCGGCGCCCTGACCCAGCGCCGGATCACCGACGCGCTGTCGTCTCGGAACCCGCTGAAGGCGTTCGAGCAGCGGCGCGCGCACCACGCAGCGGGCGACACCGACCTCACGTGGACGCGGCTGACCCCGTGGCGGGCTCTGCTCGCGACCGCCCTCGACACGCCGCCCCACGAACCGGTCACCTCGGCGACGGTGGTGGGTGAGGCCGTGTCGCCCTCCACCGACCTGATGGCGGGCTGGCTCGCCGCGCGCCTGGACACGCGGGTGAAGCGGTCCCCGGCGCAGAACGGCCTGGGCCTGGTGTCGGTGCGGCTGGAGCGGCGCTCAGGGCCCGTGGAGCTGAAGCGCCCCGGCGGCAAGATCGGTAATCTGCTCCAGCCCGGGCAGCCCGACCGGCTCGTCGCGCTGGCCCGGCGCGAGGTGCGCGACTGCCTCGCCGAGGAGCTGCGGCGGCTCGATCCCGACGAGATCTACGCGGCCGCGCTGGCCGCGGCCGGCACGGTCTCCCGCGGCCGGACGCCCGTCCGGACCGCTTCGCTGACGGGCGCCTGATGGCCGCCGCGGACATCGCCGTCCACGCGCAGCCGAACGTCCTGGCTTCGGCGGTCGCAGCTCGGCTGATCACCCGGCTGGTGGACCTGCAGTCCGCCGGGGCGGTGCCCAAGATCGTGCTGACCGGCGGTGGCGTCGGCATCGCGATGCTGGAGCAGGTGCGGGCCACCGTTGCGCGGGACGCGGTCGACTGGGGGCAGGTGGAGTTCTACTGGGGCGACGAGCGGTTCCTGCCGCCGGGCGATCCCGAGCGCAACGAGACCCAGGCCCGGACGGCGCTGCTCGACCACGTGCGGGTGGACCCGGCCAAGGTGTTCCCGATGGGCGCAGACACCGGGACCGGACCGGTCGGCGCCGACGCCGCGGCGCAGTCCTACTCCGACGTCCTCGCCCGCGCGGCCCGGCCGGAGGACCACGGCCCGGTGCCGTCGTTCGACGTGGTGCTGCTCGGCATGGGACCCGAGGGGCACACGGCGTCGATCTTCCCACACTCCCCCGCCGTCTATGAGACCGAACGTTCGGTGGTGGCCGTGCACGGCTGCCCGAAGCCGCCGCCCACCCGGGTGTCGCTGACCCTGCCGGCGATCCGGCGCGCCGCCGAGGTGTGGATCATCACGACGGGCGCGGGCAAGGCGGCGGCCGTGTCTTTGGCGCTGTCGGGGGCCGGTGAGATCGCGCTACCGGTGGCCGGGGCCCAGGGCCGGCGCCGCACCCGCTGGCTGCTCGACCGCACCGCCGCCTCGAAGCTCCCCCGCGACCTGGTGCCCGACATCGCCTGACGGCCCGGGCGCGCCCGACGGTGTTCCCGCCCTGTTCCCCACTCACGACCCCAGCTGAAGGGATTGTCGTGCTGCACCTCGTCGTCGACGGCGCGAACGTGGTGGGATCACGCCCGGACGGCTGGTGGCGCGATCGGGCGGGTGCTGCCCGGCGGCTGGCCGGGCAGCTCGCCGCCGCCCTGGTGGACGGCGGCGACCACCTGCTCACCGCCCTGGGCCACGACCCCGACTCCGGGCTCACCATCCACCTGGTGCTCGAGGGCGCGGCCGCACGCGTCGCCGGCCTGCCGACCCATCCGAGCCTCGTCGTCGTCGACGCCCCGGCCGACGGTGACACCGCGATCGTGGCCGTGGCGCACGATCTGGCCGACCACGTCGTCGTCGTCACCGCCGACCGGGAGTTGCGCGAAAGGGTACGGGCAGGCGGCGCGGCCACGATCGGACCGTCGACGCTGCTCGGCGCCCTGCCGCCGTCCGGATAGGGCCGGACCGTTCAGCCCTGTCCGTCACGGAGTTTCGTGGGAAGCTGATGATCAAGGAGGTGGCACGCTGTGAGCGACGACGCACCGCTCCGGGCCGGCCGGCTGGCGGTCCTCGCCGCGGCAGCAGCAGTGCTCTCGGCGTGCACTACCGGGGCGGCGACGGCTCCGCCGCCTCCCCAGGCGGAGCGGCCCCCACCACCGAAGGCCTGCGCCCTGGACGTCGATGCGATGGCGGCCGCCACCGGCCTGACCTGGACGGCCGACCAGACCACCGCAACAGACGGGCGTTGCGTCTACGACCCCTCGGCCGTTTCGGACGCCGGGGCGAGCCCCGACTTCATGACGGTCGAGCTGGCGCCGGCCACGAACGCCGACACGGCGATCGACGACGTCGCCGGGCTGTGCGACCCGGGCACGCGAACGCCGTCACAGGCCGGTGACGGCGGGTTCGTCTGCCGCTATCAGGGCGGGGCGGTCTTCGCGGCGGTGCTCCGTGGCGGTGAACTCGTCACGGTGAGTGCGTCGGAGACACCGCCGGGAACGACGGCGGCGCGGCTTGCGCTCGCGATGGACGAACAGCTGACCCGTCTCGGCGGCTGAGCCGACCGAGCAGATGGGCCGACCGAGCAGATGGGCCGACCGAGCGGACGGGCCGACCGAGCGGACGGGTCAGGGCAGTTCGCGCGACGCCCGGAGCCGACCGAGGGCCTCCTCCAGGATGGCCGCGCCGTCGGCATCGCTGCGCCGCTCCTTCACGTAGGCGAGGTGGGTCTTGTACGGCTCGGTGCGCGGTGGCGCGGGCGGGTTCTCCCCGTCGCGCCCTCCGGGCAGACCGCAGCGGGGGCAGTCCCACGAATCCGGGATCTCCGCCTCGGCGGCGAACGACGGGGTGGTGATGTGCCCGTTGGAGCAGAAGTAGGAGATGTGCTCGCGCGGCGCGGTCTCCCCACGCTCGCTCTCACCCATCGGACCGGCACCCACCCGGGTCCCGCGGATCGCGTTGCCGCCTGCCATGGCCATCCTCTCTAGCCCCCGACCTTGACGAGCAGACCCGTGCCGATGATGGCGATCACCCAGATCGCCCCGACGAACAGGGTGATCCGGTCGAGGTTCTTCTCGACCACGCTCGACCCGGAGAGGCTGGACTGCACGCCACCGCCGAACAGGCTCGACAGCCCGCCACCCCGGCCGCGATGCAGCAGGATGAGCAGCACCAGCAGCACGCTGGAGATGATCAGAACGATCTGCAGGACGAATTGCATCCGATCCTCTTGTCCGTCACACCCGTATCGGGCGTGTGTCAACACCGTCACCGAAAGGGTACCCGGGCCCCGGGCCGGGGTTGCCCGGGGTCACACCTAGGGCAACGGGCCACCCGCGGCGATCGCACACAGCTGCGCGAAGTCGTCGCCGTTGAGGCTCGCCCCGCCCACGAGCGCACCGTCGACGTCCTCGCCGGCTACGATCTCGCCGACGTTCGACGTCTTCACCGAACCGCCGTAGAGCACCCGCACACCCGCGGCGACGGCCTCACCGTAACCAGCGGCGGCAGCGCAGCGCAGCGCAGCACACACCTCCTGCGCATCGGCGGCGCTCGCGACCCGGCCCGTGCCGATCGCCCAGATGGGCTCGTAGGCGATCACGAGCGTCTGGGCGTGCTGGCTCTCGACGTTCTTCAGCGCCGCTGTCAGCTGCCGGGTGGTGTGGGCGATGTGCTCGCCGGCCTCCCGGACCTCCAACCCCTCCCCCACACAGAGGATCGGTACGAGGCCGTGGGCGATGGCGGCGTGGACCTTGCGGTTGACCAGGGCGTCGTCCTCATGGTGGATCTCGCGGCGCTCCGAGTGGCCGATCACCACATACCGGCAGCCGAGCTTGGCCAGCATCGCCCCGGACACGTCACCGGTGTAGGCGCCCGACACGTGCGGGGAGAGGTCCTGCGCGCCGTGGACCATGAGCAGGTTGTCGCCGTCGATGAGCGTCTGAACGCTGCGGATGTCGGTGAACGGTGGCAGCACCGCCACCTCGACCCGGTCGTAGTACTTGTCCGGCAGCGCGAACGCGAGCTTCTGCACCAACGCGAGCGCTTCGAGGTGGTTGCAGTTCATCTTCCAGTTGCCCGCGATGAACATCTTCCGTGTCACTCGGACTCCAGCGCCGCAAGGCCGGGGAGCGGCTTGCCCTCCAGGTACTCCAGCGACGCACCGCCGCCGGTCGAGATGTGTGAGAAGCCGTCCTCGGGCAGGCCCAACGCTCGCACGGCGGCGGCCGAGTCGCCGCCCCCGACGACCGAGAACCCGTGGCCGTCGACGATCGCCTGCGCCACCCCACGGGTGCCCTCGGCGAACGGGGCCAGCTCGAACACGCCCATCGGGCCGTTCCAGAACACGGTGCGGGCGGTACGCAGGACCTCGGTGAACGTGACGACGGAATCGGGGCCGATGTCGAGGCCCTTCCAGCCGTCGGGGATGGCGTCGGCCGCTACGGTGCGGGTGTTGGCGTGGGCGGAGACGTCGTCGGCCACCACGATGTCGGACGGCAGCACGATCTTCCCGGACTTCAGGAGCGCGGTGCAGGCGTCGACCTGGTCGGCCTCCAGCAGCGACTCGCCGACGCCGTGGCCCTGGGCGGCCAGGAAGGTGAAGCACATCCCGCCGCCGACGAGCAGGGTGTCGACCTTCGGCAGGAGCGCCTCGATCACCGCGAGCTTGTCGGAGACCTTGGACCCACCCAGCACGACGACGTAGGGACGGTCGGGCGTGCCGGTCAGGGTCGCCAACACGTTGACCTCGGCCAGCACCAACCCGCCCGCGTAGGACGGCAGGAGCTGCGCGATGTCGTACACCGAGGCCTGCTTGCGGTGGACGACGCCGAAGCCGTCGGACACGAACGCGCCGGTCGGCCCGACCAGCGCAGCCAGCACGCGCGCGAACGCTAGGCGTTGCACGTCGTCCTTACTGGTCTCGCGGGCGTCGAACCGGATGTTCTCCAGCAGCACCACGTCACCGGCGTCCATCACCCCGACGGCGGAGGCGGCCTCGTCGCCGTGGTCGGCCAGGGTGACCTCGGCGTCGAGCAGCTCCCCGAGCCGGCCCGCGACCGGGGCGAGTGAAAACCGCGGATCGGGGCCGTTCTTCGGGCGACCGAGGTGCGCGGCCACCACCACGCGCAGGCCGGCGTCGCGCAATCGCGCGATGGTGGGCACGGACGCACGGATGCGGCCGTCGTCGGTGATGACGGCACCGTCCAGGGGGACGTTGAGGTCCGACCGGACGAGCACGGTACGACCGGACGGGTCGTCGGCCAGGAGGTCGTCGAGCGTCTTCATCGTGCCTGCCTTCATCGGGTCTGCCGTCATCGG
>JAYSXW010000177.1:0-1702 GCA_043716935.1 Pseudonocardia sp. | reverse complement strand
GCAGCTCCGCGCCGACCTCGAATCTCGGCCCGTTGATCGTCGGGCTCATCGTCGTCGCCATCGGCTTCGCCTGGGGCACCGACGCCGGCTACGCCATCAACCCGGCCCGCGACTTCGGGCCCCGGCTCGCCAGCTTCGTCACCGGCTACGGAGGAGCCTGGCGCGACCAGACGGGCTCGCTGTACTTCTGGGTTCCGATCATCGGCCCGCTGATCGGTGGTCCGCTCGGCGCGGGCCTGTACGACGTCCTGATCGGCCGGAATCTGCCGGTCGACGACGCCGGACAGGAGCCCGGCCGCGAGACGACCGACCCCGATGCCCACCACCACGTGCACGACCATGCGCAGGGCCTTCCGGCCGGCGCCTCCACCGAGCTGAGGAGCGAGACCCGTGGCTGACTTCATCGGCGCCGTCGACCAGGGCACCACCAGTACCCGCTTCATGATCTTCGACCACGCGGGCAACGAGCAGGGCAAATACCAGCTCGAGCACGAGCAGATCCTCCCGCAGGCCGGCTGGGTGGAGCACAACCCGGTCGAGATCTGGGAGCGCACCGTCGCCGTGATGCGCTCGGCGATGAACGCAAAGGGGCTGTTGCTGACCGACCTGGCGGCCGTCGGCATCACCAACCAGCGCGAGACGACCGTCGTCTGGGACCGCAAGACCGGCCGGCCGTACTACAACGCGATCGTCTGGCAGGACACCCGCACGGACCGCATCGCCTCCGCCCTGGAGCGCGAGGGTAAAGGCGACGTCATCCGCCAGAAGGCCGGCCTGCCTCCCGCGACGTACTTCTCCGCGGGCAAGGTGCAGTGGATCCTGGAGAACGTCGACGGGGTGCGCGCCGCCGCCGAGCGCGGTGACGCCATCTTCGGCAACACCGACAGCTGGGTGACCTGGAACCTCACCGGCGGCATCGACGGCGGACTGCACGTCACCGACCCGACCAACGCCAGCCGGACCATGCTCATGGACCTCGAGACCCTCGAGTGGGACGACGAGCTGCTGAGCTTCTTCGACATCCCGCGCTCGATGTTGCCGCGGATCGTGCCGTCCAGCGACCCGGAAGGCTTCGGCCGCGTGCGCTTCCAGGACCGCGAGGTGGCTTTGACCGGCGTCCTCGGCGACCAGCAGGCGGCCACTGTCGGGCAGGTCTGCTTCGCGGTCGGCGAGGCCAAGAACACCTACGGCACCGGCAACTTCATGCTGCTGAACACCGGCGAGGAGCTGGTCCGCTCCAAGGCCGGCTTGCTCACCACCGTCTGCTACCAGTTCGCCGGGAGCAAGCCGGTCTACGCGCTCGAGGGCTCGATCGCCGTGACGGGCTCGGCGGTCCAGTGGCTGCGTGACCAGCTCGGCATCATCAGCGGCGCGTCGCAGAGCGAGTCGCTGGCCCGCCAGGTGCCCGACAACGGCGGCATCTACTTCGTGCCCGCCTTCTCCGGCCTGTTCGCGCCGTACTGGCGCTCGGACGCCCGGGGCGCGATCGTCGGCCTGTCCCGGTTCAACACCAACGCCCACCTGGCGCGGGCGACCCTGGAGGCGATCTGCTATCAGAGCCGCGACGTGGTGGAGGCCATGGCCAAGGACTCGGGCGTCACCTTGGACGTGCTCAAGGTCGACGGCGGCGTCACGGCCAACTCGCTGTGCATGCAGATGCAGGCCGACATCCTCGGCGTCCCGGTCAGCCGGCCGGTCGTGG
>JAYSXW010000176.1:0-1704 GCA_043716935.1 Pseudonocardia sp. | reverse complement strand
GATCGCCCCCACGGACCGGCCGCTGGTCTGAGGACGCCGAGATCGGCTCTGTTCGACGCCAAGGACCGCCGCCCTCCCTCACGTCCCGCGGAGCAGCTCCACCACCGGCGCGAACTGCTCCGCGAAGGCGCCGTTGACGGTCACGCACGACACCCCCGACACCTCACGCCGGCGCCGCAGCTCGGCGGCCATCTCCTCCGGCGTTCCGCGCAGCAGTGTCCAGGACCCGGCCTCGCGGAGGGTGTCGACGTCGGCACCCAGGTGCCCGCGCACCCACGGTGGCGGGTCGGCGTCCCCGACGAGCGCGATGTTGATCGCCAGCTCGGGCTGCCGGCCGCCGGCCCGCACCGCGTCGGCCAGCTGCCGGTAGGTGTCCTCACCGGCCACCGGCGGGGCGGCGAGCGCGACGGTGTCGGACACCTGCCCGGCCAGCGCGAGCGCCTTCGGCCCGCCCGCGGCCACGAGCACGGCCGGCGGGTCGGGGAGCGCGCGGACCCGCTCCACCGTGTCGGCCACCCGGGCCAGTCGTTCGACGCCGTCGCCGTAGGGCAGGCCGAGCTCGGCGGTCCACGCCCGGACGCCGCCGTGCCCGGTACCGAGGCCGAGCTCGAAGCGGCCGCCGGACAGCTCGGTCAGGGTCCGCGCTTCCCACGCGACCGTCCCCGGCGGGCGCAGGGGGCTCGCGAGGACGTACGTCCCGACCCGCAGCGAGGTGGTCACCGTCGCCGCGACGGCGAGTGAGGGGAACGGGGCCAGGAGGCCGAGGCCGTCGGGCATGAACAGCGTGCCGTACCCCAGCTCCTCGATGCGGCGGGCGGTGACGATCCACTGCTCGCGGTTGCCCGGAGTGGCGACGACGCCGAACCTGAAGCTGTTCATATTAATAACAATTACATCAACGATACTATTAGTCCAGTGCTAGCGTTCGACCGTGGACGGACCCTCAACCGCTTTCCTGCTCGCGGCGCTCGGCGCGCATGCCGCCTCCCGGTTCGCCGAGCGGATGGCCGTGCTCGACCTCACCTCGCCACACGCGGGCCTCCTGCGTCTCATCGCCCGCCGGCCCGGCCAGAGCCAGCAGGCCCTCGCCCACCAGCTCGGCACCGCGCCGAGCCGGCTCGTGGCCCTGGTCGACACCCTCGCCGAGCGCGGTGCCGTCGAACGCCGCCGCAACACCGACGACCGCCGCCTGCACGCCCTGCACGTCACCCCGGCCGGGGAGGAACTGCTCCACACGATCGGGGCCGCCGGCAAGGCCCACGACGACGAGGTCTGCGCCGGCCTGACCGACGCCGAACGCGACCGGCTCGGGGAGCTGCTGAGCCGGATCGCGGCCCGCCAGGGCCTGACCCCCGGCGTGCACCCGGGCTTCCGGAAGCTGTGATCAGGATCCGCTGACCGGCTCGGGAGCGGCGCGTAGGTTCGAGTGGTGCCCGACACGATCACCCACCGCACGGTCGATGTCGAGGGCGCGTCCCTGCACCTGGCCGAGGACGGCCCCGCCGCCGGTCCGGTCGTCCCCCTGCTGCCCGGCTTCCCCGAGTGCTGGTACTCCTGGCGCCACCAGCTCACCGGCCTGGCGGCGGTGGGCTTCGAGGGGTCGCGCCCGACCAAGCGCGGCTACGCCCGCAGCGACGCCCCGGCCGAGATCGACGCGTAGGTGGTGCCGCACCTTGGTCGGAGACGCCGTCGGGGTGCTCGACG
>JAYSXW010000175.1:0-5017 GCA_043716935.1 Pseudonocardia sp. | reverse complement strand
ACCGTCGACCGGGAGGGCTCGCCGGCGGTGGCCCACAGGTAGAGGCCCGCCTCCGAGTGCTCGACGGACAGGCCCGCGGCCTCCACGGCCGCGCGCAGCCGGGTGCGGCGGGCGGCGTACCGGGCCGCCTGCTCCGCGACCTGGCCGTCGTCGCCGAGCGCGGCGGCCATCGCGGCCTGCACCGGGCGCGGGACGATCATGCCGGCGTGCTTGCGCACCGCGAGCAGCTCCGCGACCAGCGCCGGGTCACCGGTGACGAAGCCCGCGCGGTAGCCCGCCAGGTTGGACGACTTGGACAGCGAGTGCACGGCGAGCAGGCCGTCGTGGGAGTCGTCGCACACGTCGGGGTGCAGGATCGAGCGCGCGCCGTCGGAGAACGACAGGTAGCACTCGTCCGACGCCACCACCGCGCCGTTCGCCCGGGCCCACCCGACGACGGCTCGCAGGTGCTCGACGGGCAGCATCCGACCCGTCGGGTTCGACGGTGAGTTGACCCAGACGAGCGCGACGGGCCCGTGGAGGTCCGCGGCGTCCGACCGCAGGATCTCGGCCCGTGCCAGCCGCGCGCCGATCTCGTAGGTGGGGTAGGCCAGCTCGGGGATCACCACCGTGTCGCCCGCGCCGAGACCCAGCAGCGTCGGCAGCCAGGCGACCAGCTCCTTCGAGCCGATCGTGGGGAACACCGCCACCGGATCGACCGCGACGCCGAACCGCCGCGACAGCGCCCCCACGACGGCGTCGCGCAGTATCTGCGTGCCGTGCGTCGTCGGGTAGCCGGGCTCCTGCGCCGCCGGGCCGGCCAGCGCGGCCCGGGCCGTGGCCGGGACCGGGTCGACCGGCGTGCCGACCGACAGGTCGACGATCCCGTCCGGATGCGCGGCCGCGAGCGCCCGGTCCGGGGCGAGGGAGTCCCAGGGGAAGTCGGGGAGGGCCGCTCTCACTCGTCGTGCTGCTGCGGGGGCAGGCTCAGGGCCGGCTCGACGTCGCGCTCGATCTTCCCGAGCTTCGACGCACCCCCGGGCGAGCCCAGGTCGTCGAAGAAGTCGACGTTGGCCTTGGTGTAGGCCGCCCACTTCTCCGGCACGTCGTCCTCGTAGTAGATCGCCTCGACGGGGCAGACGGGCTCGCACGCACCACAGTCCACGCACTCGTCGGGGTGGATGTAGAGCATCCGCCCGCCCTCGTAGATGCAGTCCACCGGGCACTCTTCGATGCAGGCCTTGTCGAGGAGGTCGACACAGGGCTCGGCGATCACATACGTCACTTCGGTGGTCCTCCACTCGGGCCTTCGACTACGACCGTCAGTATGTCCCGGGCGATGGCCCAATCATCGACGGGGGCGGTGTGACACACGTCTAGCGTCAGGGCCATGGAAAGCCTCGACGCCCTGGTGGGCACCCGGGTGTCGCTGCGTTACCGGGTCGGCGACCGCGACGGCCACCCGCTCCATCGCGACGCCGTCGGCGAGCTGCGCGAGGCCGGGCCGGTGACGGTGCGGGTGGACACCCGCCGTGGGCTCGTCCCGGTGCCGCGGGCCGCGATCGTGGCCGTGCGCGCCGTGCCGCCGGCGCCGCCGCGCCGGGCGTCGCTGACGGCGATCGCCCGGCTGGAGAACCTCTGCGTCGACGCCTGGCCGGCGGTGGTCGAGCGGCGGCTCGGGGCGTGGCGGCTGCGGGCCGCGGGGGGATGGCCCGGCCGGGCGAACTCGGCGCTGGTGATCGGAGATCCCGGGATGCCGATCGCTTCGGCCCTGTCGGTGGCGAGCGCGTTCGCCGCGGAGCACGGCATCCCCACCCGGGCCCAGGTTCCGCAGGGGTCGCCGTGGGACACGGCCGTGACCCTGCAGGGCTGGGTGCTGGAGGAGTCCCACGCCGCCGGGCCGGTGGCCGCGGTACTGGTCGCCCCCCTCGAGACCGGCGGGGTCGGGCTGGCGGCGTCGGGGCCCGTCCGGATCGGGTGGGCCGACCGGCCCGACGCGGCGTGGTGGGAGGCGGGAGAGGCACCCATGCCCGCGCAGCGGGCGGCAGTCGGCCCACCCACCATCGGGTTCGGCCTCGCGACCGGATCGGACGGTGCCGTGCTGGGCCGGATCCGGGCCGCGGTCGTCCAGGACCACCTGCACCTGTCGATGCTGGACGTGCGGCCCGCCGCCCGTAGCCGCGGCCTGGGGACCGCACTGTTGGCGGCCGCGGCGGCGTGGGGACAGGAGCGGGGCGCCCGCTGGGCCGTCCTGCAGGCCGCGGTGCACAACGCGGAGGCACTGGCCCTCTACGGCCGCGCCGGCTTCACCGAGCACCACCGCTACCGTTACCTCGTGCCCCCGGCCGGTCCCGACACGTCGTGAGCGGGCCCTTGGCCCGGTCTTCCAAGCGCGGGCCGCGAAGCGGCGGTCGGCCTCCCGCGCCGCGCGCTTGAGGCCGGACCACTCGCCCAGGTACTTGCCCAGCGCGCCGACCACCGGGAGCATCCCCAGCCCCTGGTGCAGAACGTTGCCGTGCGGGCGCCGGTCGAGCTCGTCCTCCACCGAGAACAGGGCCCGGCCCAGCCGCCACACGGCCCCGCCGACGCGCAGGAGCGTGGGTGTCGTGTCGGGCTGCGCGAGGTCGCCCGTGAGCTCGGCGGCGCGGGCGTCGGCGGCGGCGTCGTCGCCGGCACCGGCGGTGGGCACGATCAGTTCGCGCCGGAACAGCACCGCCCCGAGCAGCCCGACCAGCTCGTCCTCGGCGCGGACTCCGTGTTCGCCGGCGATGGCCACGAGTACCAGGCCCTGCCCGGCCGCGCCCAGCGCGCTCGACACCGGCAGCCGGTTAGCCAGCGCCCAGCCCGGGGATCGATGCCAGCAGCGTGGTGAACCGGCCGGCCCGCCGCACCCACCAGCGGGAACGGGCTGGCACGTCCGTCATCGCCCACGCTGCGGTGCCGGGCGGCGCCACCGACGCCAGCGCGTCGAGCACCCGCTCCCGGCGGCTGCGTTCCGCACCGGCGACGGGTGCGGGCCGCGACCGCGGGCCGAACGGGTCGGCGTCGCGCAGCCCGTCGAGCACGGGACGGGTGGCACGCACAAACGGACGCAGGACCGTCACGAGCGCCTGGTCGGGAATGGGCGACTCAGCCACCGGTGCCCCGATCCACGACCTGGCCGACGATGACGTGCCGCAACGCCAGTAGCCCGGCGCCGATCCCGCCGGCAACCAACAGCAGCGACTGCCAGGTCGCGGGCAGCAGGACGTCGCCGCCGGGCCCGAAGAGCCCGAGGACGAGCACCGTCGCCGCCCAGGCCGTGAGCGGCGCGCCGGCCAGGGCCGCGCGGAAGTCCACCTCGCCGGCCCGCAGAACGAGCCACGGCAGGATCAGGATCGACAGCACCGCGCCCATCGGCACCGCGACCGCGCCGGAGTAGAGCGGGGTGAACAGCAGCCCGAGCGCGCCGAGCAGCACCCCGTCGACGACGAGCAGCGCGAGCAGCGAGTTGTCGGACAGGACAGGTTCGGGGGCCGTCGTCTCCACGATCTGGATCATGCATCCTCCGGGGCGAACAGGGACGGAGCGCCGGTGTAGCACTCCTCGTCGAGCAACGGTTGGGCGACGAGATTGCTCATCGCGTACACCACGCGCCGCCCCGAATCGTGCAGTGCGATCTGGGTGGAGTGCGCCCGCATCGCGACGAGCCGGGCCGCGCGCTGGCCACGGACGTCGACGCGCAGGGTGATCGTCTCCTCCGGCACGCTCGGCAGCTCGTCCGCGGCAGGCCGGCGGAAGGGCCCGTCGTCCAGCGCCGCGAGGCCGGCGTCGAGCGCACGCCGGCCGACGACGGTGTGCAGCAACCGCGCCGGCACCCGGCGCAGCGCGGCGACGGTGATCTCGTGGGCGCGGACGTGGTCGGGATGGCCGTAGCCGCCGTCGGCGCCGTAGGTGACCACGGCCTGGGGCCGGATCTCCGCCAGCACCGCAACGAGGGCGTCGACCTGCTCGTCGAACGACTCCGGCCGCGCGAACGCCCGCGGGTGCAGCACCGCCGGCGTCGCGGCCCGCACCCCGGGCCCGGCCAGGGCCATGCCC
The DNA here is from genome assembly GCA_043716935.1 of Pseudonocardia sp. Lineage (GTDB taxonomy): Bacteria > Actinomycetota > Actinomycetes > Mycobacteriales > Pseudonocardiaceae > Pseudonocardia. The sequence continues at coordinate 958 of JAYSXW010000175.1, read as the reverse complement.
GAGTCGCGCCAGCGGCCCGCGCCGCCGAGGAATCGGTGGTCGCGCACTCCGAGCGCCGCACACGCCACGGCCAGCTCGCCGAGGCGGTACCCGCCGAGCTGGTCGGCGTGCTCGGCGGCCAGCAGCGCGAGCGCCGGCGGGATCACCTCGCCCTGCTCCCCGAGCGTGCAGGTCACGAGCGTCACGGTCGTGTCCGGCTCGGCGGCGCACCACGCGATCGTGCCGCCGGTGGTGAGCGTCTCGTCGTCGGGGTGGGCGTGCACGAACAGGATGCGGCGACCCGGTCTCGACGACGGCACGCACCCGAGCGTAGGCGGTGGCGTCCCGGCGGGTGATCTCAGGCGCTCGCCGCGTGTGTGGCCCTCGCCAGGTCGTCCGGGAAGTGGCAGGCGGCCAGGTGCCGGGGATCGCCGTTCTGCGGCACCAGCAGGGGCTCCTCGGCGGCGCAGACGTCCTGGGCCTTCCAGCACCTCGTCCGGAACCGGCAGCCCGACGGCGGGTCGACCGGGCTGGGCACGTCGCCGGTCAGGACGATCCGCTTGCGGCTGCGCTCCTGGACGGGGTCGGGCAGCGGCGCAGCCGACAGCAGGGCCTGGGTGTAGGGATGGCGGGCGTTGTCGTAGACGGTGTCGCGGGGCCCGGTCTCGATGATCTTGCCGAGGTACATCACCGCGATGCTGTCGGAGATGTGGCGGACGACCGACAGGTTGTGTGCGATGAACAGATACGCGATCCCCATGCGGTCCTGCAGCTCGTCGAGGAGGTTGAGCACCCCGGCCTGCACCGAGACGTCCAGCGCCGAGACGGGCTCGTCGAGCACGATGAGCTTCGGTTCGAGCGCGAGGGCGCGGGCGATGCCGATGCGCTGGCGCTGCCCGCCGGAGAACTCGTGCGGGTAGCGGTTGCGGTGCTCCGGGTTGAGCCCGACGGTCTCCAGCAACTCGTCGACACGCCGTTG
>JAYSXW010000174.1:0-5019 GCA_043716935.1 Pseudonocardia sp. | reverse complement strand
CACCTCGGCCAGGCCGGACACGGCGAAGGCATACGCGTCGTGGCGGGCGCCGTGGGTGGGCACCGGACCGACGGCGACCAGGGCGCCGTCGAGGGTGGAGGCGATCTGCAGGTTCAGGCCCGGGTATCCGACCTTCCCGGAGAACAGGTCCGGTACGTGGCGCCAGTCCCAGGTCGGCCAGACCGTGCCGTCGACCAGCACCGTTCCCCTTCCGACGACCTCGCGCGGGTCGGGGACGACCGGGGCCGGGGCCTCGCTGATCAGTGGCCGCAACAGGCCCCAGCGGTGACTGACGGTGGGCTGGCTGACCCCGAACACCCAGGGCTGAGGCAAAGTCGCGATGAGCGGTAGCCCGCTCTGCAAGTGTCCTCGATCGTTGCCGCCCTCGATCACCCGGAGGTCGGGGTCTCGGCAGAGACGGTCCCGGCCGTGGCGTTGTCCGCACCTGCGCCGTTCGCGCGCCGTGCTCCGGAATGTGCTCCAGCTGCTCCTCGGTGGGCATCTCACACGCGGCGGCTCGTCACCTACGGGTTGTCGTTGCGAGCGCGCACCACGATCGAGGGCAGCAGGCTGCCACCGGAGATGTAGTTGTAGTCCGACCCCTCACCGGACACGACGCCGACAGCGTAGGGGCCGTCCTCCCAGAAACCGAAGACCGGACTACCAGACTGCCCGGGCCAGTTGTCGAAGGTGTCACTACGGATCAACCGGGCGGAGCCGAAATCTGCGCCGAGTTCGTTGAGCAGAAAGTCGCGCTGGTACGCAGCGGTCTCGCCGGTTGCACTCCAGTCCTGCGGGTAGCCGATGCTGCGCCAACCCTCCTGCTCGTCGTCCCATCCACTGTCATAGGTGCGGCAGCCGAGCCAACCGAACCGGTCGCCCAGTCGCTGGTCCAGCACCAACACCGCGTAGTCCTCGTCGGAGTCGGCATCGCTGATCTGACCCGGACCGACCCGCGTTTCCGCGTAGGCGTAGGTCGCGCCGGCCGCGGCGAGGGATCGCCCGTCGGTATGGAGCACGTCGACTCGGGCCCAGCCGGGCGTCCAATCGACGACGTGGCTCGCGGTGAGCACGTGACGCGGCCCGATCAGCACCCCGCTCCCGGCCCATCCCCTGGGCGTTGTGATGCGCACCAGGCAGCACCACGGATAGCGCTCGTCGTAGTAGGCCCGGCGACCGTCGGGCTGGAAGATCGTGGTCGGTGAGTAGCGCAGATCGCCGAAGCGGATCCGGAACCCCTCAGCCCGGCCGCGGAGCTCCGGCGTGAACGCCAGCTCGACGTTCTCCGGGATCGACGGGCGCAGGGCGGGGTCCGACGCGTCCGGCAGGTCGGCGGCCAGGACGTCCCTGGGGATCACGACCGCCTCGACGCCGGCCGCTCGGATCGCGCTCCCCGCGTCGACCTCCACCCGGACCTGCCATCGGCCGCCGTCCACGTGGGTCACCTCTACGCGGGGCTCGGCCTCCCCCTCGGCCTGCACGTCGTAGATCGCAACGACCGGTTCGGGATCCGGGGCGCGGTGCCGCTCGATGTCGACCGGGGTGTTCTCGAGCTCGGAGTCGGTGAGGGGAGGTCGGATGCTCATGTTTCCGAAGAGCTGCGAATGGAGCTTGTGATACGCACTCCACGGTCCGGTATTCGCTCGCAGTGCCCGACGGTTCCGGTGCTGAACTGGTACGCACAGGTCCCGGCAGAGCCGACCGGGGGCGACACATGCGTGGTTCTACTCGGTCCGGTACGCGACCTGGATCCGACGCCACCTCCCTGGCGTGCGTTCCCCCTCCGGGCGTGACCCCGGATCGGGCTGGACGGGACCCGGGACCTTCGGCGGTCGACCCGGGGCCGTCGGTCCGTGGCGCCGGCCACGGGCGCAGCGGATCGTCCCGGGCGACGGGGAGCCGGTGTCGGACCGACACGGTCCACGCCGACATCCGGGAGGACCCGATGTTCCAGCAGGAGACCGCTCCACCGGGCAGCCTCGGGCTGTCCGCCGCCGACGCGATGCTCCCGCTCCTCACGATCTTCGTGCCCGAGATCGGCGCCTACGCCGGCCAGCGCCTCGAGGACGGGCGACGCGGGGTGCGGCAGACCTGGGCGATCGCGCTCGTCGTCGGCGCCGTCTTCACCATCACCCAGTTCGCGGCGTCGAACTACCTGTCGGTCGAACTGACCGACATCATCGCCGCATTCGCAGCGCTGGCCGCCGTGGTGATCGTGCTGCGGGTGTGGACGCCGGCCGGTGGGGCCCGACGCCGCCGCCCGGCTGGCCGCCGAGCGCCCGGCCGACGAGCCGGAGAACGCGGGGCGGGTGGCGCAGGGACCCTGGTCGCCCTACCGGCGGCCCCGGTCGCGCCGACCCGCACGAAGGTGCTGATGGCGTTCTTCCCCTACGCGTTGATCATCGCGGTGTTCTCGGTCGCCTGTTGCTCGTACTGTGCGTGGTGGTCTACCTGCAGTCCGCCCCGATCCTGAACTGGATGCTGCCATGAACCTCGACCGCGAGCTCGTCGCCGAGCTGGAGACGATCGTCGGTGCGGCGCACGTGCGCACCGGACCCGGCGACGTGGAGCCCTACTCCCGCGACGCCACGCCGCTGTTCCGGGCGGTGCCGGACGCGGTCGTGTGGCCGCGGACCGCCGACGAGGTCGCCGCGGTGCTGCGCCTGGCCACCCGGCGCGGGGTACCCGTCGTGCCGCGCGGCGGCGGTTCCAACCTGTGCGCCGCGACGGTGGCGACGCAGGGCGGGATCGTGCTCGTCCTCACCCGCATGGACACGATCCTGGAGGTCAGCCGCGACGAGTTGCTCGCCCGCGTCGAGGCCGGCGTGACGACCGCGGCACTGTCCGACGCCGCCGCCGCCCACGGGCTGCTCTACGCCCCCGACCCGGGCAGCCGCACGGTGTCGACGGTCGGCGGCAACGTCGCCACCTGCGCGGGCGGGCTGCGCGGGCTCAAGTACGGGGTCACCCGCAACTACGTCCTGGGCACCACCGCCGTCCTGCCGACCGGCGAGACCATCCACACCGGCGGGCGGCTCTGGAAGGACGTCGCCGGCTACGACCTGACGCGGCTGCTCACCGGCTCGGAAGGCACGTTGGGCGTCCTCACCGAGATCACGGTCGCGCTGCTGCCCATGCCCGCGACCACCGGCACCGGGGTCGCGTACTTCCCGACGCTCGCCGACGCGGGCCGGGCCGTCACCGCGATCATCGGCGCCGGGATCGTCCCGGCCACCCTGGAGTTCCTCGACGCCACGTGCATCGGCGCCGTCGAGCAGTACGCCCACCTCGGCCTGCGGCTCGACGCCGGAGCCCTGCTGCTGTTCGGCGACGACGGCGCGGCCGACGCCGTTCACGCCACCCTGGCCCGCATCGGCGAGCTGTGCACCGGGCAGCGGGCGATCGAGGTGACCCTGGCCGCGGACGTCGCCGGTTCGGACGCGCTGCTGGCGGCCCGGCGGTGCTCGCTGCCCGCGCTGTCCCGCCTGGGCACCTTGACGATCCTGGAGGACGCCACCGTGCCCCGGCCGCGGCTGGCCGAGATGGTGGACCGCATCGACGACATCGCGCGGCGCCGCGACCTCACCATCGCCACCTTCGGCCACGCCGGTGACGGCAACCTGCACCCCACCTGCGTGCTCGACCGGCACGACGACGACGCCATCGCCCGCGCGGAGAAGGCGTTCGCCGACATCTTCGCCGCCGCGATCGACATGGACGGCACCATCACCGGCGAGCACGGCGTCGGCGCGGCCAAGCTGCCCTACCTGCAGGCCCGCCTGGGCGCCGACCAGATGGCGCTGCTGCGCCGGATCAAGGCCGCGTTCGATCCGGCCGGGATCCTCAACCCCGGAAAGCTGGGCTCGTGAGCCTCGACCCGACCCCGACTCCGTCCACCGGTCGCGGGATCTTCGATCCGGAGCTGCTCGACCGCTGCATCTCGTGCGGGTTCTGCCTACCGGTCTGCCCGACCTACGCACTCACGGCGGACGAGGGGTCCTCCCCCCGCGGGCGGATCAACCTCATGCGGGCGCTGGAGACCGGGGTGCTCCCCGACGACGACCCGCGCGTGGTGGAGGAGGTGTCGCTCTGCCTCGGCTGCCGGGCGTGCGAACCCGTCTGCCCGGCCGGCGTCCAGTACGGCCAGCTGCTGGAGACCTGGCGCGACCACCAGTGGACCGGTCGCCGTCGGCCGCTGCTGGCTCGGCTGCTCATGCTGGCCGTCGCGCGCACCCGGGTGCTGCGGACGATCGGGCTGGTGCGGCGCCACGCCCGCACCCGGCCCCGCCGCAGCGCCACCACGTCGTTGATGCTCGGCTGCTTCGAACGCGGGCTGTACCCCGGTGTCAGCCGGGCCGCGGTCGCGCTGCTGCCCGACGTCACCTGCCCCACCGACCAGGGCTGCTGTGGGGCGATGCACGCCCACAACGGCGAGTCCGAGCAGGCGGTCGCCATGGCCCGGCGGCTCGGCGAGCAGCTGCCCGGCGTCATCGTCCTCACCGCGGGCGGCTGTGCCGCGCACCTGGCGAGCGTGCTGGGTCGCGACCGGGTGCACGAGCTCGGCGAGCACCTCGTCGCCACCGGCGTGACGCCCGCGGGTGAGGTGCGCGTGCCGGGCCGCCGCGCCCGGGTCGCGCTGCAGGACTCCTGCCACCTCCGCAACGGGCTCGGGGTCTTCGCCCAGCCCCGGGCGCTGATCGCCGCGGTCGCGGACTTCGTGCCGGTGGCCGGGGACGACTCGTGCTGCGGATCGGCGGGCACCTACTCGCTGCTGCGGCCACGGGACAGTGCCCGGATCCTGCGCCCCAAGCTGGACGCGATCGAGGCGGCGGGGGTGGACTACGTCGTTGCGGTCAACCCCGGCTGCCTGCTGCAGCTCCAGATCGGCCTGCGGCTGCGCCGGAGCCCGGTGCGAGCGGTGCACCTCGCCGCCCTGCTGGCCGCCGCCGACGGCGGTGCACCGCTGCCAGGAGGCCGACGGTGAGCGGCGGGCCGAAGGTGAGCCGCAGGGCCGCCCGG
>JAYSXW010000173.1:0-15292 GCA_043716935.1 Pseudonocardia sp. | reverse complement strand
GGATGGGGTGGTCGGCCGGGTTGTGTCGGTGGGCCGGGTTGTGTCGGTGGGTGTGGGGGTGTCGGTTGGGGATGGGGTGGTCGGCCGGGTTGTGTCGGTGGGCCGGGTTGTGTCGGTGGGTGTGGGGGTGTCGGTTGGGGACGGGGTGGTCGGCCGGGTTGTGCCGGCTGGTGAGCTCGTGTCCGACGGCGAGGTGCCGGCGGCGACAGTGCCGCCGGGAGTCGGAGGCTCGATTTGCGAGTCCGGTCTGGCGGTGGACGGGCCGGTCGGTCCGACGTGTGCGGTAGGGACGTCCGATGTGGTCGGTCTCGGCGTCCCCGCAGTGTCGGAGGGCGGGCTCGTCGGCGGCACGGTCGTACGCGGGAAAGGTGTCGGGCGTGCCGGGGAGGTCGGTGTGGGATCCGTGGCCGTCGGCGTGGAGGAGGTGCCGTCCGTGCCCGGCCGAGTGTCGGACGCGGAGCCGCCGGCCGCCGGCCGTGTCTCGATCGGAGGCGGGGTCTGCACGGCGATCGGGCCCGCGGTGGTCCGCTGGCGCGACGACTCGGTGCCGGACCCGGCCGGCGATGTCGAGCCATTGCCGGGACCAGGTGTCGGTACCGCGGTCTGGGGAGCGGGAGTCGGGGCGACGGGACCGGGCGCCGATGCCGGGGAGACAGGCGCCTGGGCGGGTACGCCCGCCGGCGGAGCGGTGGCTCTGCTGTCGGCGACCCGCTGCGTCTCCGTGCGGCGCCGCGGTGTCGGGCTGTGGCGGGAGGTGCGATCGGGCGGTGGTCCGGCAGGCTCGCCGAGCACGACGGCCCTGACAGGTTGCGCGCCGGGCGCCGTCGCGGCCGGATCGGGAGCGATGACCGCTCCAGCGGTCTCGGTACCCGACATCGAGAGCGACGGAGTCGGGAGCGGCTCGGAACCCGACGGTGTCGCGGGACCTCGGGCGTCGAGGCCCGGTCCTGTCCCGCCCCCCTGCCCGGTCGGGTTCTGCCCGGTCGGGCTCTGCCCGGTCGGGCTCTGTGATGTCTCCTGAGGTGTCCGACCCTGTTGCGCGGCTTCAGGTGGGGCGTGCCGCGAGGCGGTGGTGGGCGGCCCAGTCGTGGGTTCCGGTGCGCGGACGGCAGCGGCCCGCTGGACTGTCGACACCGCTGCGTCGCCACTCGGCACGGGGACGTTCACGGTGGACGTCGGAGATTGAGCGGCCGTCGGGGGCGGCGAGGCGACGGCTGAGGGCACGCTGCCGTCTCCCGGCGCTGGTGCCGGTACCCCGGCCGGCGTCGATCTGTCGATCGGTGCCGGGGCGGCCGCCATATCCGGGGGGGAGCCGACCGCCGGGTCCACCTCGGCGTGCGCCTGCCCGGTAGTGGCGAAGCCGAGAGCGAGCAGGCCCGCGGCGAGGCAGCAGAGGGCACCGGGTGAAGCGATCCAGCGCCGGTCGCGCAACTGCACCATCTTGTCGCGCGGATTGTCGATTTCGCGTACAGAGCCGGAATGCATCGGACCCCTCATTGCAGAAGTATGCACCGCGTACGGCGACCTGTTTCCGCGGGACCCTACCGCTGCTCCGCCATGGCCGCGCCACGTACAGGCAACATGCACGCAACCGGTTGCAGGTCATCATCGCAGCTCAAAGCACCCATACCAGAGACGGCATGGCCCAATCAGTCATTTGACATGCCTGCTGTTGCCGCAACGCGTGCAAGAATTTCTGTACTGGAGCACCATCTTTCCGCGACGCGCATTCCGTGCGTCATCGGGCGCTCCGCCAGGAGGCTCGGATGGCAGCGACGATCGCCGCGGTGGCGCAGCTAGCCGGCGTCTCGACCGCGACGGTGAGCCGCGCGCTGCGGGGCCACCAGCACGTAGCGGAGGAGACCCGCACGCGGGTGGCGGACGCGGCCCGTTCGCTGTCCTACACGGCGTCACCGTCCGCGGCGAGCCTGCGGAACGGGCGGACGCGGACGGTCGGCGTGGTGGTCCCGTACGTGGACCGCTGGTTCTTCGGCCGGATCGTCGGTGGTGCCGCCCCGGTGTTACGCGCGGCCGGGTTGGACCTGCTGCTCTACCACCTCGGCGACGATGCCGGCCGCGAGCGCTTCTTCACCGATCTCCCGCTGCGGCGGCGCGTGGACGCTGTGCTGCTGCTCAGCATCGGCACCACCGCCGTCGAGACCCGTGCGCTGCGTTCCCTCGACGTGCCGGTCGCGGTCGTCGGCGTGGACGGGGAGTTCCCGTCCGTCCGTATCGACGACGTCGCGGGGGCCGCGAAGGCCGTCCGGTACCTGGTGCATCTCGGGCATCGCGATATCGGTCTGATCTCGGGGGGACACAGCGTCGAGATGGGCTTCCTGACGCCGCTGCGCCGCCGCCGTGGTTACCTCGACGTGCTGGGCGCCGCAGACGCCCCGGTCGATCCCGAGCTGGAGGCCGACGGTGGGTTCACCGTCACGGGCGGGGAGCACGCGATGTGCCAGTTGCTGGCCACCCGCCGGCGCCCGACCGCGGTGTTCGCGGAGTCCGACGAGATGGCGTTCGGCGCGTTGCGGGCCCTGCGCCACGCGGGACTGCGGGTACCGCGCGACGTCTCCGTCGTCGGTTTCGACGACCACGACCTTGCCGAGGCCCTCGATCTCACGACCGTCGCCCAACCGATTCGGGAGCAGGGCGAGCTCGCGGCACAGCTGCTGCTGTCTCAGCTCGGCCTCGGTCCGGCGCCGGCGCAGAACACGCTGCTGCCCACCCGGCTCGTGATCCGCGCCAGCGCCGGGCCGTTGGGGGGCGTCGACGATCCCGAGGCGGTCTGACGTCCGGGTGACGACGCCCCGCTACTCGCTGGTCACCGAGGAGCTGGCACGCGGCCGGATGAGCCTGGCCGGGGCGATCGGCGGTCACACGGTCGTCGCGAAGCTACTGCTCGGGCACGGCTCCGACGAGCAGCAGCGGCGCTATCTGCCGCGGATGGCCACCGGCGAGCTGCGCGCCACGATGGCGCTGACCGAGCCCCGCGGCTGGTCGGACCTGCAGGCCATGCGGACGGTCGCCCGCCCCGTCGCCGACGGCTACGTGATCAACGGTGGCAAGACGTGGGTCACCAACGCCCGCCGCGCCGGCCTCACCGCGCTGCTGCGTAGGACCGACCCGGCGCCCGCCCGCCGCACACCGGCATCTCGATCCTGCTCGTCGAATCGGGTACGCCCGGGTTCACGGTGTCGAAGGACCTGCCCAAGCTCGGCTACGAGAGCTGCGAGCTGACTTCGACGACGCCCTCCGCTACGCACAGCAGCGCCAGAGCTTCGGGAAACCGGTCTGGCGCCACCAGTCGGTGGGCAACCTGCTCGCCGACATGGCCGCCAAGATCACCGCCGCGCGGCAGCTCCTGCTGCACGCGGCCCGATGCTACGACGGCGGCGCCCGGGGCCGACCTGGAGGCCGGCATGGCCGAGCTGTTCTGTTCCGAGACCGCGATGGAGGTGGCGCTGGAGGCGATCCGCGTACACGGCGGCTACGGCTACTCGACCGACTTCGACGTCGAGCGTTACTTCCGCGACGCCCCGCTGATGATCGTCGGCAAGGGCACCGACGAGATCCAGCGCAACGTGATCGTGGCCGCGCTGATGGCCAGAGGTGGACTCTGACAGGCGGCGCGGCGCGGGGTCGGCCAGAGTGACGGCGTGACCGCGTCGATCCCGTTCCCCGAGCAGGTGGTGCTCCTCGACGACGCCGGTCGCCCTATCGGCACGGCGGACAAGGCCACCGTGCACGGTGAGCGCACGCCGCTGCACCTGGCGTTCTCCTGCTACGGCTTCGACGACGCCGGCCGGCTGCTCGTCACCCGCCGGGCCCGGAGCAAGCGGACGTTCCCCGGCGTCTGCACGAACACCTGCTGCGGACATCCCGCGCCCGGCGAGTCCCCTGAGGACGCCGTGCACCGCCGCCTCGCCGACGAGCTGGGGATGCGCGCCACGGGTCTGCGGCTGGTGCTACCCGACTTCTCCTACCGGGCGTCGGCGGGCGGTATAGAGGAGAACGAGCTGTGTCCGGTGTTCGTCGGCACCCTCATCGGGGAGCCACGGCCGCGGCCCGACGAGGTCGAGTCGGCGCAGTGGTGGTCGTGGCACGAGTTCCTCGACGCCGCCCGCGACGAGTCCAGCGATGTCTCCCCCTGGGCGCGGCTGCAGGCGCCGCTGCTCCACGCCCACCGCGACGCGTGGGGCGTGGCAGGCTGACCGCCATGCGAGAGATCGTCGTCTTCTCCGGCTCGGCCCACCGCGAGCTGGCCGCGGCGATCTGCCACCACCTCAAGGTGCCGCTCTCACCGTCGCGGGTGACGCGGTTCGCCAACGACTGCCTCGAGGTGCAGTTGCAGGCCAACTGTCGGGAGCGGGATGTGTTCATCGTCCAGCCGCTGGTGGCGCCCGTGCAGGAGAACCTCGTCGAGCTCCTGCTCATGCTCGACGCCGCCCGCGGCGCGTCCGCCGCGCGCATCACGGTCGTCATGCCGCACTTCGCCTACGCCCGGTCGGACAAGAAGAACGCCCCCCGGATCTCCATCGCCGGACGCCTGGTGGCCGACCTGCTGCAGACCGCCGGGGCCGACCGCGTCCTGACGATGACGCTGCACTCCCCGCAGGTCCACGGCTTCTTCGGAGTCCCGGTCGATCACCTGCACGCCCTGCACGAGCTCGCGGAACACTTCCGGGCGGTAGACCTGGGCAACGGTGTGGTCGTCTCGCCCGACCTGGGCAACGCCAAGGAGGCGTCACGTTTCGCGCGTCTGCTCGGCGTGTCCGTCGCGGCGGCGGCGAAGGAGCGCCTGGCCGACGACAAGGTCGTCATCACCTCGATCATCGGCGACGTCCACGGCCGCGACGTGGTGGTGCTGGACGACGAGATCGCCCGCGGCTCCACCATCCTGGAGTTGCTCGACCGGCTCGCCGAGCACGACGTGGCCTCGGTCCGCGTCGCCTGCACCCACGGCCTGTTCGCCGACGACGCCCTGACGCGGATCGGTGAGCGTAGCGACGTCGCCGAGATCGTCTGCACCAACACCGTCCCGATCCCCGGCGCCGCCACGGCCCCCAAGCTGACCGTCCTGTCCATCGCCCCGGCCCTGGCCGAGGCGGTGCGCCGGATCCACAACGGCGAGTCGGTCAGCGTGCTGTTCGACGAGCACTGATCCCCGGGGACGCTCTGGACGGATCTCCGGCCACCGGCTGGTGGAGCTGCGCGATCCGGGCACGCCGTACACCGTGGTGCTGCGCTGTGATCGCCCGGAGTGGTGGGGACGCGGCCGGGTCACGCCGGCACCCACGAGGTGGAGGTGGATCACCCGGCGTACGGCGGAGCCTCACCCCAGCCCCAGCGGGGAGTAGGGGCGGCGGAGTGGCCCCGGGCCCGGCGTTGGCCATGGCGATCCGGGTGCCCCACTCCACGTAGGCGACGAACGCGGAGCGGAACTCGGGGTCGGCGGGCAGCCCGGCGTCGTCGGCGCTCGTGGCGATCGGGCAGCGTGCCCGTTGCTCCTCGGCCGTGCCCAGCCCCAGGTGGTGGCGCAGCATCCCCGGGTAGCCGCCGAGCTGTTCGGTGTAGTCGGCAGGGCCGCCGAAGACCTCGCCAACCAGCGGGCCACGTGATCGCGGTGATCAGCCCCCATGTGTCGGAACACCGGTTCGAGCACCGGGTCGGCGAGCACGCGGTCGTGGAACACCTCGGTGAGCCGGTGCAGCGCGTCCGAGCCCCCGCACCAGGTGTAGAGCGTCGGCGTCATCGTGCCTTCCCAAGGCAACTACATCGTTGTAGCTGCCACGCTACCGCGTGCGGGCGAGGTGCTCCACCGCTGCGGCACGCAGCATCGACGCCTCCGAGAACAGAGCGGTGAAGGTGACGCCCAGCGCCCGGAAGCGGACTGCGTGCTCCGCGGACGCCGCGTAGATCCCGACCGGCATGCCCGCTTCCCGGCACGGACCGATGATGGAGCGCAGCAGGTCCTCGAACGCCGTCGCCTCCGGGGACGGGCCGCCGTGCTGGGCATCGAGCGGCAGGCCGGCGCCCAGGCCGAGGTCCGAGGGCCCGATGAAGACCGCGTCGAGCCCGTCGACCTCCAGGATCCGGGGCAGCGCCGCCACTGCTGCCGTCGTCTCGACCATGACGACGCACAGGGGTTCCGCGCGCGGACCGTGCCAGGTGGCCCGCGTCGGTCCGTAGCTGCGGTGGCCCGCCGGCGGGTAGTGGCAGGCCGCGACGGCCGCGTCCGCCTCCTCGGGCGAATCGACGAGCGGGACGACGACGCCGGCCGCACCGCGGTCCAGTGCGCGCCCGATCGCCGTCGGCTCGTTGCGTGGCACCCGCACCAGCGACGGCGTGCCGGTGGCGTCGAGGGCCTGCAGCATCGGGAGCAGCACGTCGTCGCCGATGAGGCCGTGTTGCTGGTCGACGCAGACGGCGTCGAACCCGACCGAGCCCATCAGCTCCGCGGTGGCGGAGCCGGGCAGTTGCAGCCAGCCGAGGACGGCGTCCTGGTCGAGACGCAGTGGGGACGGGGCGGGGGAGTCCACCCCCGCACTGTGCCAGGTACGGCTCTGCGCCAAGCGTCCCCGGTGGTGCGAACCGTGTCCTCCCGGTCGGGGCGGGACGGGCACGCGGAGCCCGATCGCCATGCCCGTCGGCCGCCCTCCGGGTGTCGGATGTTCGCCGCGTCGAGCGGGTGACGCGGCTCCGGGCCGTAACTCAGCCCGCTCCGGCCGGGGTGACGCTGAGGGTCCCGCGATCGCACGCGGTGAGCTGGGCCGCCACCGGGATCGGCGTGGCGCCGGGCGACAGCCGCACCCGGATGCCGTCGGCGTTCACGCAGTCGGACGCCGGATCGGCGTCGGGGCCCGACGGCACGACGCGCCACTCGATCCGCACCGTCGCGCCGGCACCGCTCGGGATCGCCCCGAGTGGCTGCTGTCCCGCCGGTAGTGAGCCCGCCTCCAGCCGGCTCGGCAGCACGTTCCCCTCCGCGTCGAGCAGTTCCACGACGATCGGGTCGTCGACCCGGCAGGCCGTGCTCCCGCTCGGCCGGAGCGTGAGCCGGACGTCGCGGCTGCTTGCGTTCGCCTCCACCTCGCCCGCTGTGGCCTCGATGTCGTCGGGCCCGCAGTCGGCCGCGTCGGCAGTCGCCGGGCCGGGGCCGGGGGACGGCGCCGGGCTCGGGGACGACGCGGGGGCGGGTGGCTCCGGGACGGCCGACGCCTCGACCGTGCCGCTGCACCCGGCCACGAGGCAGGCCGCGATCATCAGATGGACGGCCGCCCGGGGCCTGGGCGCGACGTGCATGGAGTTCCTCTCGGCGGACGGCCGCGTCCACGACCCGTCGTCGTGACCGTATCGGCCTCCTGTGCGCCCGACGTCACGTGTTGGAAGTTGCGGTCCCACCGGTGCCGGCGCAGCGCGGCGACCTGGCTCTCCGGGAGGTGGCGCCCGTCACCGATCTTGGCGTTGCGCTCCACGGTGGGCCTCCGGCGCATCCCGACCGCGACGCCGCTGACCGCCGGTGCGCAACGATCCGGGGCCACCCGTTGGTCAACCTGCGCCGGCCGGTCACCGCGGAAGTAGTCCCGCCGCCAGTTCCCTGGTCGAACGCGTTGTAGATCACCTGCTGGCCGCACTCGGCGACGCCCCGACTCGCGCACGCCGGGGCCCCGACTCGCGCACGCTGGGGCCCCGACTCGCGCACGCTGGGGCCCCGACTCGCGCGCACCCGCGATGCCGACGATCCGGAGCGTCATACCGGGCCGGCGGTGACGCCGTAGCGCCCGCGGTAGTACAGCAGCGGCGGCCGGGACGGGTCGGCACCGAGATCGAGCACGTGCCCGACGGCGATGGTGTGGTCGCCGCCGTCGTGCTCGGCCCACAGGATGCAGTCGATCCAGGCGGCCATCCTGTCGAGCACGGGTGCACCGGACGGTCCGGGTCGCCAGGAGACACCGGCGAATTTGTCGGAGCCCGAGCGGGCGAAGGCGGTGCTGACGTCGCGGTGGTCGGCGGCGAGGACGTTGACGCAGAACGCCCCGGCCTCCCGGATCCGCGGCCACGTCGTCGACGTCCGGGCGGGCGCGAAGCTGACCAACGGCGGATCGAGCGACAGCGACGCGAAGGACTGGCACGTGAAGCCGAGTGGGCCGTCGGTCCCGTGAGCGGTGATCACGACGATGCCGGACACGAAGTGGCCCAGGACGTCCCGCATGGTGGCAGGAGAGACCGGACCGGGTGGCGCGCTGCCCGTCATCCCTCGACCCTAGGCACGGCGGCCCCGGCCCACCATCGGACCCCGTCGTCGCGCCGGTGTCGTGCGCCACAGACCCGGACCCGACCGAGGTGCCCGGATGTGGTCATGACCCGACCACGGCGAGCAGCCGGTCGAGCGGGGTGGCGCCACCCGGCGCGGCCGGCGGGGCGGCGCCAGGGTGCCAGCGCCGAGTGGGCCGGTGTTGTGGGGTTCCGCGGGACGCGCGAGGTCCGGATCGGGAAGGAGCGGCGTGCCGGTGGCCACGGCGAGATCCCACTCGGCAAGCAGGTCGTCGGGGCTCGGGACGCGGCCGCCGGCCCGTGGACTTCTGGTCCGACCCTCAGCTGGCGTAGGCCCGCAGCCGGTCGGCCCGCTCGCCCAGGCGCAGCTTGGCCATGACCTCGCGCTCGATCTGGCGGACCCGCTCGCGGGAGAGCCCGAAGCGGCGGCCGATCTGGTCGAGCGTGCGCGGCTGGCCGTCATCGAGGCCGTAGCGCATCCGGATCACGTGCTGCTCCCGGTCCTCCAGGGTGGCGAGGACGCGGCGTAGGTCGTCGTGCAGCAGGTGCGAGATGACCGTGGTCTCGGCGTCGGTGGCCTCGCCGTCCTCGATGAAGTCGCCCAGCGGGGCCTCTTCCTCGGACCCGACCGGCATGTCCAGGCTCACCGGGTCGCGGGCGTGGTCGAGCAGGTCGGCGATCTTCTCCTCGGCGATCCCGGACTCTGCGGCCAGCTCCTCGTGGGTGGCGTCGCGGCCCAGCTTCTGGTGCAGGTCGCGCTTGATGCGCGCGAGCTTGTTGACCTGCTCGACCAGGTGCACGGGCAGCCGGATGGTGCGGGCCTGGTCGGCCATACCGCGGGTGATGGCCTGGCGGATCCACCAGGTGGCGTAGGTGGAGAACTTGAAGCCCTTCGCGTAGTCGAACTTCTCGACCGCGCGGATCAGGCCCAGGTTGCCCTCTTGGATGAGGTCGAGCAGCGGCATCCCACGGCCGGTGTAGCGCTTGGCCAGCGACACGACGAGGCGCAGGTTGGCCTCCAGCAGGTGGTTGCGAGCGCGTTTACCGTCGCGGACGATGGAGCGCAGATCGGCGGCGTGGCGGCGCTCGATCTCGGTTCCCTCGGCGGCGGCGGTGTCGAGCATGTGCTGGGCGAACACCCCGGCCTCGATGCGCTTGGCCAGCTCGACCTCCTGCGCAGCGGTGAGCAGCGCGGTCTTGCCGATGCCGTTCAGGTACACGCGCACGAGATCGGCCGCCGGGCTCTGGGCGTCGAGATCCTCGGCGGTGAGCTCGGGGCGGCCCGAGGCGGTGAGCACCACGCCGCTCTCGGAGGTGTCGACGCTGTCGGTGGCGTCGGAGAAGTCGGAGTCGGTACGCTGGTCGCGAATGTCGGTGGGCGCTGCGGTGCGGCTCTTCAGTGCGGTGGGCGCTGTCATGTACGTTCCTCCCTGCGCGACCCGGACGGCGCTGGTTCACGCCTGCCGCCAGGGCTCTCACGGATTTGAACGCGCACTCGGCGCATTACGTTCCCGCATCCCCGCGTGGTCTCAGTGCCTCCTCAGCGAGGCGAGGATGCCCAGCTCGGAGCCTCTCGACACCTCGGGTGGGCCGCAAAATCCCGTGGCGCACGAACTCGCGCACAGCCGGCAGGGTCGCGGCCACCAGCGCGTCGGCGGGACGGTCGTGGGCCAGGGCCAGCAGCTCGATCAGCTCCGCGAGCGGCGGTGCGCCCCGGCACCCGGCGAGCAGCGCCGCGGCCGGCCCGTCCACCTCGTGCCGCCAGCGCGGCCCGTCCAGCCGCGCGACGGCGGTGCCGATGCCGGCCCAGCCGTCGTCACCGGGTTCGGCCCAGGACTCCAGCACCACCGACGGGGCGACGGTCGGCGACGCCGCCCCGACGCCGGCGACGTGGTCGCGGCCCTGGCGCGCCACGTCGAGGTCCGACAGCACCCACCACTCGGCGTCGCCGTCGGGGGACGAGTCGCCGTGCGGTCTCAGGTCCAACCCGGCGGCGAAGCCCTCCCCGTCGGGTCGCAGCAATCCCGCCGCGACCGCCCGGGCCGGGCTGAACGGCGCCAGCGCGGCGTGACGGCGGCGGCCGGTTCGACGGCTCCGAGCAGCAGCATCCGCACCGATACACCCAGCTCGCCGCCATCGCGTGCCACCCGGAACGCCGGCTCCACCTCGCCGCGGCCCATGGCTGCGTGCGCGGCCGGACCGAGCAGGTCGCGGACGCCGTCGGTGGAGTGGTCGGCGCGCGTCAGGGCGGTGCGCAGCGCGTCGGCGGCTGCGGGGGACAGGTCGGGCAGCACGGTGACGATCCTCGTCCGTGCGCCACCACCTCAGGTCAGCGGGCCCCGCAGCAGGCTCACGCGGGAGTGCCGCTCGTCGCCGTCCCACTTCTCGGCCGAGATGTCGACGGTGCCGAACTGGGTCATCGGCAGGTCGGCCGGCACGCTGAACTCGCCGCGGTAGCTGCTGCCGTCCCGGTCAAGGGCGCCCAGGGAGACCAGCCGGCCACCGAGCGGGTCCATCAACCAGGCCTCCAGGTAATCGGCGCCGACGGTGTTCGTGACGCCGTCGAGCCGGACGACGAGCAGACGGGTGCCGTCGCGCTGCAGCGCATCGACGGTGCCGCGAGCCGCCGGGTCGGCCGGGCCCAGCGGAGCGAGCCGGGCCAGGGGGGTGGACGAACCACCCACCGACGCCACCCCGATCCCTATCCCCGCGGCGAGCGCGATCAGCGAGGCCGCGATCGGCACGGCGACGGCCCGCCACCGGCGGGGGCGCATGCGGGTGTGGGTGCGAGGGAGGCGGGTGGTCGTCGCCCCGTCGAGCTCGTCGACGATCGCCTGCCACACCCGCGGTGGTGGCGGAGCGGCCTCGGTCTCGGCGCCTCCGGCCCGGGCGAGTGCGACCGTGCGGCGCAGCGTCTCGACGTGCTCGTGGCACGGGTCGCAGTGGAGCAGGTGGTCGGCGATCTCGGGGTCGGGCGGCTCGGCGGGCAGCGCCGCGAGCGCGAGCCGGTCGGGGTCGGGATGTTCCATGATCATCCCTTCCACCGTCGTCGCAACCGTTCCAGCCCACGCCGGACGTGACTCTTGACCGTTCCGAGCGGCATCCCCGTCAGCGTGGCGATCTGCTGATGGGTGAGGTCGTCGAAGAACGCCAGCCTCAGGACTGTTCGGACGCGTGGGGGCAGCTGGTTCATCTCGTCCGCCACGACCACCGCGTCCACCACCTGATCGGGCACCGACACCGCCGCCGGGGTCACGTCCCGACCGGCGCGGTCGGCCGTCTCCCGGTCCCGGGCCCGCGCGGCGAGGCGGTCCGCGACCTGCCGGCGGGTGATGCCGACGAGCCAGCCGCCGATCCCGCCGCGCTTCGGGTCGAACGTGTGGCGGGAGCGCCAGGCCCGCACGAAGACCTGCTGGGTCACGTCCTCGGCATCGTGATGGGTGCCGAGGCTGCGCAGGGCGATTGCGTGGACGGCTCCGCCGTGCCGGTCGTAGGCCGCGCGCAGTGCCGTCGGGTCGCCCGACGCGAACAGGGCGTCGAGCTGCTGCTCGCCCCGCGCCGGGGTGGCGGGCAGGTCGTCGGAGACGCCGCGCAGCCGGTCGGTCACCAGGTCGTCACCACCCACGTCCACACCTGCGGTCCCGCCGCGCGTCCCGGCGGGCCGCACCCCAGCATGTCATCGTTACCGGCTCCCCGGCTCGGCGGTGACCACGACGTTGTCGCGGTAGTGCCGCGCGACCCGGTCGAACCCGCCGCCGCACGTGACGAGCGTCAGGTGCGGTGCACCGTCGCGGGCGAAGAGCTCGTCGACCGGAAGCGCGGCCTTGTCGATGCGACGCACCTCCCGCACGCGGTAGTCGATCATCGTGCCGTCGGACAGCTCGATCTGCACCGGGTCGCCGGCACGCAGGTCGGTGAGGGCGTAGAAGGCGCCGTGGCCCTGCACCCGGTCGTCGACGTGCCCGGACAGGACGCTCGAACCGGCGGCCTCGCCCGGGCCGGGGCCGAACCGGTACCAGCCGACGGTCCGCACGTCCTCGGGGACCGCCATGTCGGCGTCGGCGTCGACGCCCACCGGCACGACCGGGGCATCGACATCGATGCCCGCGAGCCGGATCCGGACCGGCCCGGCCGGCGCCTGCTCAGCATCGGTCGGGTCGACCGCCGCCTGCGCTGTACCGGCCGGCACGGCTGCGGCTCGCGGTGCGACGGTCGGGACGGGCGGCGAGGCCGGGGTGGCTGCCGTGCCGCCTACCGGCCCGACACCCTCCCCGGCCAACCAGAACGCCGCCGGGGCGGCCACCAGCACGAGGCCGGCGACCACCCCGACGAGAGCGATCCTGTTCAGCGCTGCGATCCTGACCGCAGGCGCCGCGCCGAGAGCCCGACAACGAGCAGGCCGGCGGCCGTGGTGATCAGCAGCCAGCCGGGCAGACCCGACTCCGACGGCGCACCGGACGGCGCACCCGAGGGCACCCCGGACGGCGAGCTGTGCAGGCCGGTCACCGTGAAACTGACCAGGCCGAGCGTCTTGTCGTTCAGCGAGCCGAACGCGTGCACGAACGTGGCCGTGCCCTCGGCGAGATTCACCTCGGCCGGGCCGATGACCGGGTCGGTGGTGCCGGCCGCGGCGACGGCGGCCGAGACGGCGGCCGCGGGCAGCTCCACTGCCTCCTCGTTCGGGTTGGTGAGACCGCTGATCACAGCCTTCCCTCCGGCGAGGACGTCGACGGCCGGAGCGGCGGCGGTGTGGCGCACGACGAGCCGCGCCTGCCCGGGCTCCAGCTTCGAGACGTCGTCGACGAACGGTGTGACGGTCGGGCTGCCGTCCTCCTTCAGGTGCGCGACCAGCGCGACGTTGGCGCCGGCGGGCAGGTCGGCGTCGGCGGAGAGCAGCGGGGTGCCGCTGCCGTCGGCCGCGTCGGCGGCGAAGATCGTGACCTTGTGTGCACCCGAGGGCAGCTCCAGCGGGCCCTTGGTGGTGCCGGGCTGGAAGTCGTCGATCGCGCGGGCCCCGTCGACGTAGACGTCGACAGGGGTGTTCGGGATGCCGTGCACCACGTACACGGTGCCGGTGTCCGCCGCGTGGGCCACCGGGGCGGTGATCAGCGCGGTGGCGACCGCGGCGAGCACGCCGCCGAGCGCCAGGGTGAGACGTCGCATTGCTTCTCCAGGGGTCGGGGACCTTCTCCCTCCCTTACCGGCGTCCGGCCATCCCCGGATGCACGTCCGGCCGGTACTCTCGCCGACCGTGCCCCTGTGCCTGAGCCAGGACGCCGCCGCCGACGCGCTCCTGGACCGTGATCCCCTCGCCCTGCTCGTCGGCATGCTGCTCGACCAGCAGATCTCGATGGAGAAGGCCTTCTCCTCCCCGGCCGTGCTCGCACAGCGCCTGGGCTGCGACACCCTCGACGCCCGCTCGCTCGCCGGCCACGACCCCGACGCGATGGTGGCGCTGTTCGCCACCCCGCCCGCGCTGCACCGCTACCCCCGCTCCATGGCGGGGAGGGTCCAGACCCTGGCCGCGGCGCTGGTGGAGACCTACGACGGCGACGTCACCACCGTCTGGCGTGACGTCGCGGACGGCCGCGAGCTGTTCCGCCGGCTCGCCGCTCTTCCGGGCTTCGGCACGCAGAAGGCGCAGATCTTCACCGCGCTTCTCGGCAAGCAGCGTGGCGTCACCCCCGATGGCTGGCGCGAGGCCGCGGGTACCTACGGCGAGGACGGGTCGCACCGGTCGATCGCCGACGTCGTCGACACGGCGTCGCTCGCCCAGGTGCGGGAGTTCAAACGGGCGACCAAGGCAGCGGCCAGGAAGACGGCGCAGAAGGGTTAGCATCGGGACCGTGCACCAGGTCTCTGCGGCCCAGCGTGACTCCCGCGTCGTCGATCCCGATCAGGTCTGCGACGCCTCGGCCGTGCTGGCCGACACCGCACAGCTGCAGCGGGCGGCGGCCGTCCTCGACGCCCTCGGTGACGTCGGACGGCTCAGCATCCTGCTGGCCCTGCACCACGCCGGGGACCTGTGTGTGTCCGACCTGGCCTTCGCCGTCGGCATGAGCGACAGCGCCGTCTCGCACGCCCTGCGGCTACTGCGGGCCCACGGCATGGTCGTTTCCCACCGGGAGGGCCGGCTCGTGCGGTATCGCGTCACCGGGGGGCTGACGGAGCGGCTCCTCGACGTCGTGTCCGTGGGCGTGGTCGGTGAGCTGACCCTGCACGCCCATCCCGCCGAGAGCGGTTCCGACATCATCTGAGCATATGTTCAGGCTTGCAATGGTCCGGCGGCCGACCTAGGGTCCGATCACCCGCCGTACCCGCCGACCCCGGGAGCCCGCATGCACATCGCCGAGGGCTACCTGCCCCCGCTGCACGCCGCGGCGTGGACCGTCGCGGCCGCCCCGTTCGTCGTCCACGGGGCTCGGGCGGTGGTCCGGCAGGCCCGCGAGGAGCCGGAGACGAAGCTGCTGCTCGGGGCGGCCGGGGCGTTCACGTTCGTGCTGTCGGCGCTGAAGATCCCGTCGGTCACCGGTTCGTGCTCGCACCCCACCGGCACCGGGCTCGGCGCGGTGCTGTTCCGGCCGCCGGTGATGGCGCTGCTCGGGGTCATCGTGCTCTTCTTCCAGGCCACGCTGCTGGCGCACGGCGGGTTGACCACCCTCGGCGCGAACACGTTCTCGATGGCGATCGTCGGGCCGTGGGTCGCCTACGGCGTCTATGCCCTCACCCGGAGGCTCGGCGGCGGCCTCGCGCCCGCCGTCTTCCTGGCGGCCGCGCTCGGCGACCTCGCCACCTACTGCGTCACCAGCGTCCAGCTCGCGCTCGCCTTCCCCGACTCGGCGTCGGGCGTGCTCGGCGCCGTCGTCAAGTTCGGGTCGATCTTCGCCGTCACGCAGGTGCCGCTGGCGATCAGCGAGGGGCTGCTGACGGTGCTGGTCGTGCGCCTGCTCGTGCGGGTGAGCCCCGACGAGTTGAGCCGGCTGGGCCTGCTGCGGCCCGCGTCGGCCCCGCCCGG